>JANOEH010000001.1:0-2918 GCA_031413115.1 Candidatus Eiseniibacteriota bacterium
GATGCGTGCGGCCTCGGCGAATGCGCGGCGCGCCGCCGCCAGGTTGAACCCGTAGAGAAATCCGAGGCCCTGGTCGAAGTACCGACGGGCCTCGGCGGAGCGGACGGTTACCTTTCGCTTGTAGGACCCCAGGCCCTCGTAGAGCGGCTCCCGCCCCGGCTCCGCAGCCCGTAGCGGCGCGGCCATGAGCATGACCAACACCAGGAGTGCCATCGTTCTCCATGCGCGCTTCATGCCTGTCTCCCCCTTCTCACCGCTCGGACCGGAACCGTCGGGAAGGGAAGATGGAGAGTCCGGGGGGATGCGTCAAGCGGCGTCCGCACACATCGCCGACTCGACCGTTGCGCGACGCTACGGTTGGTTGCCATGGTAGAAGCACACCCGGACCGCTCGTCCTCCCCAAACCCGGAAAGAGAAGCCCATGCGCGCTCCTGTCCTGCTGCCCCTCGCCCTCGTCGCCTGCATCGCCGTCCTCGGGCTTCCGGCCGAGGCCTGCACCGGCATCACGCTCAAGGCTCAGGACGGCGCGGTCATCTACGGCCGCACGATGGAGTGGGGCTCGTTCGACCTGCAGTCGCGGGTCGTGATCGTTCCGCGGGGCTCGCAGATCACGGGGCAGACGCCGGACCAGAAGCCGGGCAAGACGTGGAGCACGACCTACGGCGTCGTCGGGCTGGATGCGGTCGGCAAGGACATCATCGCCGACGGCATCAACGAGAAGGGCCTCACGGTCGGCGAGTTCTATCATCCCGGCACGGCGGAGTATCCCGCGTACGACCCGGCCTCGGCCGCGGAGTCGATGTCACCGCTCGATCTCGGGCTGTATCTCCTGTCGCAGTGCGCGACGGTGGACGAGGTGCGTGCCGCGCTGCCGAAGACTCGCGTGGCGCCGGTGGCGGAAGCCGCGATCGGCATTGTCCCGCCGATGCACTACCTCGTCACCGAGCCGAGCGGGAAGGCGATCGTCATCGAGTTCCTGAAGGGCGAGCTGACGATCTTCGACGCCCCTCTCGGGGTAATCACGAACTCCCCGAGCTACGACTGGCACATGACGAACCTGCGCAACTACGTGAACCTCTCGGCCGTCTCCATCCCCGACCAGAAGATCGGCGACCTGGACTTCAAGCCGCTCGGCGGAGGCAGCGGGATGATCGGCCTGCCCGGCGACAACACGCCCCCCTCGCGCTTCGTCCGGGCCGTCGCCGCGACGCAGACTGCCCGTTCGACGCCGACCGGCGACGAGACAATCTATGAACTGTTCCGCATCCTCGACAACTTCAACCTCCCGCTCGGGGCCGCAGAGGGAGAGGGCGAGGCGAAGCTCGCCGGGATGCGCAGCTCCACGATCTGGACGACCGGGTATGACACGAAGAACCTCGTGATGTACTACCACACCCAGAACGACCGACGCGTGCGCATGCTCGACTTGAAGCGCATCGACTTCACGAAGGGCCGCCCGGTGGTGAGGCTCCCGCTCGACCGACAGAAGTCCCAGGACATCGAGGACATGACGCCGATGAAGAAGAAGTAGATGAGCACCCTCCCCGCCTGCCCGAAGTGCAGCTCTGAGTACACCTACGAGGACGGCCACATGATCGTGTGTCCGTCGTGCGCGCACGAATGGTCGCCGGACGCCGCTCCCGCTGCGCAAGGCGATGCCGTGGCCCCGGTCGTCCGCGATGCGCACGGCAACGCCCTCGCCGACGGCGACACGGTCACGATGATCACGGACCTGAAGGTGAAGGGCGCCTCGGGCGTGCTCAAGATCGGCACCCGCGTGCGCGACATCCGCCTCATCGAGGGCGACCACAACATCGACTGCCGCATCGACGGCTTCGGCGCGATGAAGCTGAAGTCGGAGTTCGTGAAGAAGGCGTAGAGAGTTCAGAGTCGCGGGCGGGCGCAAGCAAGTACGCGACATCTTTCAAGAATGGCAATTCTGCCCTAGAAAAGCGTCCCACCCTTTCGCGAGAATGAAGTCGTCGAGCTTCGATCCGCGCCCACCCGGGCGCCTCGAGATCGGGACTCGGGACGCGCCCCCGGTTGCAGGCATGCCATGCGCGCCTACTCGTTGACGCACCTGACCGACGCCGCCCTGCTGCGCGACCTCGCCAATCTCGTCGCCCGGGATCGTGCCACCACCGCGGCCCTGCTGGCCCACATCGCCGAGGTCGACGCCCGCCGGCTCTATCTGCCGGCCGGTCACGAATCGATGCATGCCTACTGCGTCGACGCCCTGCGCCTGTCGGAGGACGCAGCCTACAAGCGCATCCAGGCGGCGCGGGCCGCGCGGCAGTTTCCCGCGCTGTTCACGGCCCTGGCCGAGGGACGCCTCAACCTGACGGCGGTCTGCCTGCTCGCGCCGCACCTCTCGGCCGAGAGCGCAGAGGAGCTGGTCGCGGATGCGACGCATCTGCGCAACACCGGGATCCGGGAGATGCTGGCGAGGCGATTTCCGGGGGCTCAGGGGCCGTTCGCGGCGCTGACTCTGCCCCCGGTGCCGCCCGGAGGGTCACCCCAACTTGCTGCGCAGCAAGTTGAACACGCCGAAACGGTGACTTCAGCGGCGTCGGAGGCACCCTCGGCAGCACCCGCCCCTCCCGGGAGTGCCGATTCGCCCGAGTCCCATCCGAACTCCGAGGAGTGGATCCTGCTCCAACTCCGGGTGACGTCCGGCACACGCGACAAGCTCCGCTACGCCCAGGCGCTGCTCAGCCATTCCGTGCCGTCCGGCGACGCGGCCGAAGTGCTCGATCGCGCCCTCGACCTGCTGATCGCCCGCTGCGAGCGGCAGAAGTTCGCCGCCACCGCCCAGCCGCGGGCGCCGCGGAATTCCTCGACCGCCGGGCCGCGCCAGGTCCCCGCGCACGTGAAGCGCGCCGTCTGGGCGCGCGACGAGGGCCGCTGCACGTTCGTCG
>JANOEH010000002.1:0-4710 GCA_031413115.1 Candidatus Eiseniibacteriota bacterium
CGTCGACGTTGTTGGCCACCGCGACGATCTTCCATCCGGTCAGGTCCACGGTGCCCGGGCCCGAGTTGTAGATCTCGATGAAGCGATCGGTCGTGTAGTTGTTCAGCGGATCGCACAACTCGGAGAGAAATACGCCGGCGGCGGCCGGCGCGGCGGCAATCGTCGCAAGGGCGGCGACCACGAAGGTGGCCACGGCGAGCACGGGGGTCCTGCGCATGGATGGGGCACCCCTTTCGGGATGGTCGGCGGCGGTTCGATAGCGCTTCGAATGGGGATGGTCGCTGATGAGCGTATCACGGGTCCGCGGGGCGGGGGTAGGCTCGCCGGCCCCGCTCGCCAGGTCCGCCCCCGTGCGCCGATTCCGCAGATCACATGCAAATCGACTGGCCCCGGGGCGAGTTGAGTTGCACGTTCCCGGGGCACCCGGTTTGGCGCTGACTTCCAGGGAGGAGCGTACGATCTGTACGCCGTGCACGGAACGTACGCAGGTCTCCGCTGGAATGCTCAACCGCGCGGCCGGATGGGGCACGTGAGAGTGGTACCGTGTGCGCGATGGGGCATTCCCCGCGCCCTCCGCCCCCCGGTCCCCCCCCGAAAATCGAACCCGCCCCCGGCCTTGACGGCCTTCGCAATATTGCGAATACTGTCGGAAGGCTGATGCTGTGCCGAGAGTCGTCCTCTTCCGAGAAGCAGGCGGAAGGACCCCGCTGATCGAGTGGATTGCGAGTCTCCCGCAGAGGGCCCGGGAGTACTGCTATGCGAGTCTTGAGCGATTGCAGCTCCAGGGTCATGAACTGCGACGGCCGGAGTCGGACTACCTCGTGGATGGAATCCATGAGCTTCGATTTCGCTGCGAGCGCGTGAACTACCGAGTGCTGTACTTCTTCCATCGGCAAGAGGCGATCATCGTCTCTCACGGGATCATCAAGCAGGTTGCCCGAGTTCCAGTCCGCGAAATCGACCTCGTTCGAAGACGCAGGCTCCAGTACCTCGCGAATCCGACGCTTCACTCCCACGAGGAGGCTTAGCGATGCCGAAGCAGCGCAAGCCCACGACCGACGCCCTCGAAATCCTCCATCGCCGCTTCTTCGAGGGTCACCCCGATCGCATCGCAGGTCTCGAACTCGCCCGCCAGGAAGCCGCCATCGCCCGCAAGATCCACGCCCTGCGCACGCGTGCCGGCCTCACCCAGCAGCAACTGGCAAAGCTCGTCGGAACGAGCACCTCGGTCATCTCGCGGCTCGAGGATGCCGACTACGACGGGCATTCGCTCAAGACCCTTCACCGGATCGCCACCGCGCTCGACTGCGTGGTCGAGGTGCGGTTCGTCCGGCGGCGCAAGGGCGGTGGGCGGGCGAGCGCGTGAGCGCAGCGCGCAGCAGGCTGGCGCCGTCGGGCGCGGCGGGCTACTCTCCCCACCCATGACCCTCGCTCCCGGAATCCGCCTCGGCCCCTACGAAATCGTCGCTCCGCTCGGCGCCGGCGGCATGGGCGAGGTGTGGCGTGCCCGCGATACCCGCCTCGGCCGCGAGGTCGCGATCAAGGTGCTGCCCGAGGCGTTCGCCGCGGATCCCGCTCTGCGTATCCGCTTCGAGCGCGAGGCGAAGACGATCTCGAGCCTCAACCACCCGAACATCTGCACGCTCTACGACGTCGGCAAGGAGGGCGACACCGACTACCTCGTGCTCGAGCTGGTCGAGGGGGAGACGTTGGCGGCGCGCATCGTGCGCGGGCCACTGCCGCTGGCCGACCTTCTCCGCTACGGCATGCAGACGACCGACGCGCTGGACAAGGCGCACAAGGCCGGGATCATTCATCGCGACCTCAAGCCCGGGAACATCATGCTGACCAAGGCCGGGGCGAAGCTGCTCGACTTCGGCCTCGCCCGCGGCGGTGGACCGGGCGTGGCGAGCGCCCCATCGAGCGCGACGATCTCGCCCACGATGACCGGACCGCTCACCGCCCAGGGTCACATCGTCGGCACGTTCCAGTACATGGCGCCCGAGCAGCTCGAGGGCTCCGAGGCCGATGTGCGCAGCGACCTGTGGGCGCTGGGCTGCGTGCTCTACGAGATGGCGACCGGCAAGCCCGCGTTCGCCGGGACGAGCCAGGCGAGCCTGATCAGCTCGATCATGAAGGACGAGCCCGCGGCCCTGACGACGCTCGCGCCGATGAGCCCACCGGCGCTCGATCGCGCGATCCGGCAGTGCCTGGCCAAGGACCCCGACGAGCGCTGGCAGACCGCGGGCGACCTCAAGCGCGAGCTGGCGTGGATCTCGGCCTCGGGCTCGCAGGCGAGCGCGATCGGCGCAGGGCCCGGCGCTCGCGCGGGACTGCGACCGACGATGGCCCGACGCTTGCGCACGTGGGCGCTGCCATTCGTGGCCGGGCTCGCGCTCGCCGGAGCGGCGTGGTTCGCGCTGGGACGCGGCGGCGCCATGGGCGCACCGGCGCGGCTCTCGCTGCTCCATCCGGGACTCGCGGAGATCAGCGGGGATCCCGCCGACGTGGTGATCTCTCCCGATGGAACGAGTCTCGCTTACGTGGTCAACGACTCGAGTGGCGCCGAGTTGTGGGTGCGTCGCCTGAGCGACGAGCGCGGCCATGCGGTCGACCGGTCCGCGGGCCCGATCCGCACGCCATTCTGGTCGGCCGACAGCCGCCAGGTCGCTTACTTCACGAGCGGTGACGAGGGCCGCCTGTGGCGGGTCGCCGCCGAGGGTGGCTCGCCCGTTCCGCTGGCGCCCGCCAGCAGCGGGCGTGGCGGGGCGTGGAACCGCGACGACGTGATCGTCTTTGCACCCGCTCCCGCGGGGCCGCTCCTGCGCGTCAGCGCCAGCGGCGGCGACGTCACGCCGGCGACCGTGCTCGACTCGACCGCGCGCGAGACCGGGCATCGCGCGCCGCGCTTCCTTCCCGACGGCGATCACTTCCTCTATACCGCGCTCCCGGCGGCGGAGAAGGGGTTCGTGATCCGCGTCGCCTCGCTGAAGAGCGGCAAGTCCGAGTTGCTGGTCCACCTGCCGCAGGGGGGCGCCGAGTACGCCGCGCCCGGGTACCTCGTGTACTCGCGGGAGGGCAAGCTCGTGGCTCGCCCGTTCGACGCCGGGTCACGCAGGCTTGCCGAAGAGACGATCGTGCTCGCGGATGCCATCGCGCTGTCGAACACGTCCGGACACCCGATCGTCTCCGCCGCGCGAACCGGTCGGCTGGCCTGGCTTCCCCAGGCGCTCACCAACACCCGACTCGAGTGGGTCGATCGCGCCGGTCGATCGCAGGAATCGATCGAGGCGCCCGAGGGCGGTTACTTCGAGTTGGCGGTCGCGCGCGACGGGAAGCGGGCGCTCGTGTCGCGCTATCGCGCTTCGGGCGAGATCGAGATCTATGCCTACGACCCGGAGCGGGGCTCGCTGCAGCGCGTCTCGCCTGCCGGTGCGACCAGCTACGAGCCGGTGTGGGCGCCGGACGACGAGTCGTTCTACATGCGCACCAGTCGGTCCGGGCGGGACGAGATCGCCCGCGTCTCCCTCTCCCAGGCGGGGGAACCGGTGATCGTCAAGACGACCGATCACCAGTTCAAGGGACCGAACAGCGTGACGACCGACGGGCGCACGCTGTTGTTCATCGCGCTGGGCAAGGAGACCGGTTGGGACCTGTGGGCAGCCGACCTGGCAGGCGAGACTCCGCCCCGGGTGCTGCTCGACGACGCCTCGAACACCGGCGGCGCCCTGTCGCCGGACGGGAGCTGGCTGGCCGTGGGCACCGTGGGAGGCTCCGGGGATCTGTTCGTCGCGCCGTTCGATCGGCCGCGCAACCAGAAGCGACTCGCCACGGCGATCAACAGCCTCGTGCAGTGGAGTGTGAACGGGCGGGAACTGTTCTACCAGCGCACGAGCGCCGACGGGATGGCCGTCTACGCGCTGCCCTTCGATCCGGCGACCGGCGCGGCCGCCGGCCCCGAGCAACTGCTGTTCCGTCGCGTGGGCGGGGTGACCTGGTCCACAGCGCCGGACGGGAGCCGCTTCCTTCTGTCGATCCAGAATGGCGCCCCGCAGCGCACGCACATCCAGGTTGCCCTCGACTGGACGAAGCTGCCGCGCGCGAAGTGAAGAACGCCCCGCTTCCGCGAGGCAGCGGGGCGCCCTGGTTCATCTGCTGCGCCCCGACCAAACAGAACCTGTTCGTACCGTCCGTTCATGTTCGTGCTTGCGAATCTGCTGCGGGCGAATAACCCCCTCCAGTGTTTCTTTTCTCCTGCTCCAGCGATCTTGTACTGAGTGTTGCATGTCCGGTTGCGCATACTCGTGAAGTTCCTTCACCCCGTACTGAAGCGGTAGCGTCCTGTTGGCGTACATCAAATATCTTCCAGCGCATCTATTTTTCTTTTGAGAGATTGTTATGCGAAATTCACTCGCACCGAATCGCAAATCGCGTGACGCCTCTGTAGAGGTGTGAGAGTATACGTTCGTTGGATAGACTGTTTCGGAAATCTAGAGTCCTCCTGGTTGTATGGCCGAACCGATTGAACCGACAGAGTGCCGAGCCAAGCTGTTTGTGAAGGGACGAGTCCAGGGTGTCGGGTATCGATCGTTCGCGTTTCGCGTCGCATCGCAACGAGGGCTCTGCGGCGGTGTCAGGAATCTCGATGATGGTCGAGTCGAGCTTGAAGTTGAAGGCCCCAAAGAACAGATTGTGATGCTGATCGAAGAC
>JANOEH010000003.1:0-17950 GCA_031413115.1 Candidatus Eiseniibacteriota bacterium
GTGCGAGAAGTCGGCGTCCATCTCGAACACGAACTGGGCCCCCTCGCCAAGAGCGTAGCGGAAACCGGCCACGTATGCCGAGCCCAGCCCGAGCTTGCCGGCGCGGCGGATCAGGTGGATCCGGGGATCCCGGTCGCGGCGGGCCGCCACCAGGTCGCCGGTCCCGTCCGGCGAGTTGTCGTCGACGACCAGCACCTCAAGCCCGAACGGCAGCGCGAGCAGGCGATCGAGCAGCGTCTCGATGTTCTCCCGCTCATTATACGTCGGAACGATGACGAGCTTATCCATGGCTCACCGCCGTGGCGCCGGGGGCCGGCCCGCCCCCCGCCGCGCGCCGCCGCCCGGCCCACAGCGACCCGCCGAGCAGGACCAGGATGACGACGAAGGCGCCGATCGAGACCCGGAGCCCCGTCTCGAACGCCGGATCGCGGAACTCCCAGACGACCTCGTGCTTGCCGGCGGGAACGGCAACCGCGCGCACCAGGAAGTCGGCGGAGAGTCCCTTCGCCGGCCGACCGTCGACCGTGACCTGCCACCCGGGGAAGTCGAGGTCGGCGAGGCGCAGGATCGAAGGGCCGGGGGTCGCGGTCTCGATGCGCACGCGGTTCAGCCCGTACTCGACGATGCGAGCCGTGCCGCCGGGCGCGGGTGTGATGCCCGGATCCTCGGTCAGCATCGTCACCCGGGCGGCGTCGTGCAACGGGTCGCGGAAGATCGCCAGGTGACTGTCGCGCGGCGCCACGATGAACGCCGGCACGAGCGTGACCCGCGGCAACGCTCCCGGGAACTCGTAGATCACCTGCTCCTGGCCGCGGAAGACTTCGGTGAAGCCCGACTCCGGCGGCAGCAATCCGGGGATCACGATGTAGCGCACGTTGAGCAGGCGCCACGCGCCGGGCGACTGGATGGCGCGGCCGCTGTCGGCGTCGAGGAAGCGCTGGTAGAGTGCCGGCTTCGCCGCATGGTAGCCGCCCAGGCTGGCGATGCCGAAGCCGGCGTAGCGGTTCGACTGGAAGTCGCGCACCGGGAAGATGCGGAACTCGTCGCCGGTCTTCTTCCCGACGAGGAAGTCGACCACGTCGTCGCGCTCGGCGGCGAGGCTTGCCTGCTGCGGCGGACCCAGCACCGGGGCGAGGACGCGCTGGTTCACCGCGGTGAGGTCGATCAGCGTGACGAGCGCGACGACCGCCGCGGCCACGCGCGCCTGCAATACGCCACGCAGCGTCAGCAATACGGCCCCCAGTGCGATCAACGCGAGGAAACCCACGCGCACGATGTCGCCCACCATGTTGCGGTAGCCCTGCTCGATCGCCGCCGCCTCCATGCCCGGCCGCGAGGCGTGCGCGGCTGCGGCGTACGTCGCGCGCCACACGTCGGGCGCGAGTCCGCTCACCCACAGGAGTGCGACGCCGGCCGTCAGCCCGGTGGTCCAGGCGAGCAGGCGACGACGGGAACGCTCGTCGTGCACGGCTTCCTCGACGGCGGTGAGGCCAAGCGCGGCGAGCACGGCGACGCACATCTGGAAGACGATGAGGATCATCACCGGCACGCGGAAGCGATTGAAATATGGTAGATAGTTGAACAGCGCGTCGTAGAACGCGCTGTGCTTGCCGAACGAGACGAGCAGCGCGAAGGCCGAAAGCACGAGCAGGAAGCCCACGTGGTAGGCGCGCTTGCCGGCCGCGACAGCGATGAAGGCGAGCCCGAGGATCGCGAGCCCCATGTAGTTGGGAAAGTCGGTGAACGGCATCGTGCCCCAGTAGGTGGGCACGCCGAAGCCGAGCGACCCGGGGACCACGAAGGTCAGCATCTCGACGGGGCTGAACGACCAACCGGTCGCGTAGTCGTAGGCCACCCCGCCACCCTCCCCGATGCCGCGGATCGAGTACTGGGCGTACTCGCGAATCGGCAGCGAGAAGAACGAAGACAGCGCGAATCCCAGCCCCATCGCCAGTGCCATCAGCCCGACGCGCGGCGCCGCGGCGCGCACCCCGTCGGGGCGCGCCACGAGGCGAGCGAACTCGAACAGGGACAGGAGCCCCATCATGAGCCACGCGTAGTAGGCGATCTGGACGTGACCGCGCAGCAACTGGAAGCCGACGAGCAGGGCCAGGAATGCGGCGTCGGCCGGTCGCGCATGGCGCCAGAGGCGCGACGTGAGCCACATCATCCACGGCAGGTAGGCCTCGTTGACCAGCTGGCTGCCGTGGCCGTGCGCCCCGTTGGCCATCAGATTCGGCGTGATCATGAAGGCCAGCCCGCCGACCAGAGCAGCCGCCGTCGACGCCCCCCAGCTGCGCGCCAGCACGAACGTGCCGAGCCCGGCGAGGAAGTAATAGAGGAGCATCCACGAGACGTCGGGCAGCGGCAGGATCTTCTGCACCACCGCCACCGGCCAGTCGGGCGGGTAGATCAGCGGATTGTAGGCGCCGCTGGCGAACGAGGGCATGCCCGCGAACACGTAGGGGTTCCACAGCGGGTAGACGCCGTGGTGCCACAACGACTGCTCGCCCAGGCGCACGAACCCGAGCGGTGCGGTCGTGTCGGGCGAGACGAAGGTCAGGCCGCCGAAGATCACCGCGTGGAACGCGATGGCGACGACGAGCGCGTAGGCGATCGAGGCCAGCAGGAGCGGTCCGGGGCGGAATCCACCGGCCGGGCGGGCGGGCGGCCGGTCTCTCCCTTCGGCCCGCACGTCGGCGGCGGTGCGGCGCTTCTTCGGCGTTCTCTTGTCTCGGGTCTCGGCGCTCATGCGGCGGGCACATCCTCTCCGTAGGGAGCCACGTCCTCGTACCGCACCCCGCCATGCGCCGCCTTCGCGGCGAGCGCGGAGGCGAGCATCGCGTCGAGCCGACCGGCGATCGCATCCCAGTCGTGAGCCCGGGCGCGGGCGCGGGCCGCCCCGGGATCGCGCGGTGTGGCGAGCCGGTTGCGCACCGCCTGGACGAACTCCTCGGGTGTCGCGGCGAACGTCAGCGTGGACGCGTCCTCGCTCACGTCGGACATGGGCGAGGAGACGATGGGCAGCCCGGCCGCCCAGTACTGGTAGAGCTTGTTCGGATTGATGCCGACCGTGTAGCGATCGTTCGCCCGGAACGGGATGAGCGCGACGTCGAGCGCGGCTAACGCGGCCGGCAGCGACGTGTACGGAGCCTCGCCGAGGAGGTGCGCATGCGGAGCCTGGTGCAGGCGCTCGACGGCGGCACGCGTCTCGTCGGGAAGCGGTCCCAGGATCACCAGTTCGAAGTCCCCCGCCGCGGCCAGGCGTTCGAGCACGCCGAAATCGAGGAAGTGACTCACCTTGCCGACGTAACCCACGCGCGGCCTCGACACCGCGTCGAGGGCCGCCGGCGCCACGCCTTGCGGCGTGGCGAAGTGCGCGTACTCGACCCCGTTCCCGAGCAGCACCACCGGCGCCGGGACGCGGGCGGCGAGCTGGCGGGCGTAGTGCGCGCTGACGGCGATGACGAAGTCGGCGCGCGCCAGCGCCCGCGTGAGCGAATCCTCCGCCCACGCGGGCACCCCCGCGAACTGCAGCGGGTGATCATTGAAGTCGTAGCATACCAGCCGTGGACCCAGCCCGGATAGAGCCTTGGCCGCGTGGATGTTGGACAGGAACGCCACGTCGATCGGGCCTACGCCCAGCCTCTCCACAGCCCGCACGGCAGCGGCCGCACCGGCCGACTCGATCGCCGCACGCAGCGGTGGGATCGCGATCGCCGCGTTGTACAGCGGCTGCCGCGTGTTGGTCTTGAGGAACGGCGCGGTGACCACCGTCACGCCGTCGATCGTCCGCGGCTCCCACGCGTTGCCGCGCCCGGCCGCCATCGGCTCCACGTAGACCACGCGCCAGCCGCGTGCGGCCAGGCGGGCGAGGAGGAACTGCTTCCGCGTGCGGAAGTAGCCCCACGCCACCTCGGCCAGGGCGACCAGCGTGCGCCCGGTCGACGCGCTCACGATCCACCCCCGTCGCCGCGGATGAACTTGCGGAGCCACAGCTCGAGGTGCAACCAGCGCCACACCTGGAGCCCGATGTCGCGGCGTCCGGCGAGGTAGTCCTCGAGCTCGCGGGCGACGGCGCCCCGGTCGAGGTACGGCCGGCTCGCGGCGTCGGGAGCGAGCAGCAGTTCGCGCACGCGCGGCGCCTCGCGCGTGCGAATCCACACGTCGGTCGGCGTCTCGTAGCCCTTCTTGTCGCGGCGGGCGAGGATCGCCGGCGGAATGCGCTCGCCCAGCGCATCGCGCAGCAGCGCCTTGGTGGTGGTGCCGCGAATGCGCGTCTCGTCCTCGAGCGAGAAGACGAACTCGGCGAGCCGGTAGTCGAGGAACGGCAGGCGCGTCTCGATCGACCACGCCATCGAGTTGCGATCCTCGTAGCGCAGGAGCGACGGCAGGAAGCGCGCGGTCAGGTCCCAGGCGAGCTGGTTCGACAGGCGCGACTCGAAGCGCAGCGGCGGTCGCGGCTCGGGAGCATGGAACGGCTTGAGCGCTTCGCCGAGCACGCGGTCCTTGCCCTGTCCGAACGTGCGGCGGCCCCAGTCGAAGAACGCCGGGGGCAGCAGTGGCACGACGGTCTTGGCCGCGGTCTGGGCCACGCCCAGCCGCTGCCCGAAGGCGACGCCGCTGAACGCCGCGGGAAGCCGGCGAAGTCGCCGTGGCGCAGCAGGTCGCGCAGGTACGGGAAGTAGTAGCGATGGTAGCCGCCGAGAAGCTCGTCGCCGCCCTGCCCGTCGAGCAGCACCTTCATGCCGTGGCCGCCGCGGCCGGCGAGCTTCATCACGTGCCACTGGCTGTAGATGCCCATGCCGGCGGCGGGTTCTTCCTGATGGCGCACCAGCGCGTCGAACGTCTCCCAGAAGTCGCGGCCGTCGGGCACGACGGTCGCGGCCGTGGCGCCCACGCGCGCGACCGCGAGATCGATCCACGGCCGCTCGTCGAACGCCGCGCCTTCGTCGTACGAGACCGAGAACGTACGCATGGCGTGCGGCAGCATTCCGGCCGCGGTGGTGACGATCGCCGTCGAGTCGAGGCCGCCCGACAGGCAGGTGCCCACCAGGACGTCGGAGCGCAGGCGCAGGCGCACCGCGTCGTCGAACAACTCGCGGAAGCGCTCGGCTGCGGCGGCCGGGGCGAGGCGCGTGCGGCGCGCGGGATCGAGGTCCCACCAGCGCCGCACTTCGGGCCGGCCCGGGGCTCCCGGCGCGCCCGCCTTCGCCACCAGCAGGTGCCCCGCCGGCAGCTGGAACACACCCTCGAAGAACGTCTCGGGACGATGGTCCACCCAGTCGCGGGCCAGCAGCGCGTGGATCGACTCGGCACGCGGCACGCGTGGCCCGGCGAGCACCAGCGGCTTCAGCTCCGAGGCAAAGGCGAGCCGACCGTCGCGCACCGTGTAGTAGACGGGCTTGACACCGAAGCGATCGCGCGCCAGGAAGAGCGTGCGCTCGCGCGTGTCCCACAGGCCCAGGCCCCACATGCCATTGAGGCGCGGCAGCATGTCGAGGCCCCACGTCGCGTAGGCGGCGAGCAGCACCTCGGTATCGCTGCCGGTGCGGAACGCGTGGCCGCGCGTCGTCAACTCGTCGCGCAGCTCGAGGTAGTTGTAGATCTCGCCGTTGAACACGATCCACCAGCGCCCGCTCGGATCGCACATCGGCTGGTGTCCGGCCGGGGACAGGTCGAGGATGGCGAGGCGGCGGAACGCGAACCCCAGGTCCCCCGCCGCATCGGGCGCGGGGCGCTCCCGCGTGGGCGCGTACGGCAGCGCCGATTCGAACGCGTCGGCCGGTGTCGCGGGGCCGCCGAACAGGACGCGGCTGCCGTCCTCGCGCTCGAGGAGGAAGCCCTCGTCGTCGGGACCCCGCCACGGCATGCGATCGCCCATGGCGACGAGCTCACCTGCGCAAACTGGCGGCGCGGAACGATCGAGGCGGAGCTGCCCGGCAATGCCGCACATGTCAGGCGCGCTCCTCGGGCAGCACGACCGGGATCACGGCGTCGCCCGCCGAGGCGAGCGGACCGTCCCACGGCGGCGCCATCCGGCGGGAGAGGTATGCGGCAAGACCTGCGTAGGCGAGCAGGAACGCGACCCGCAGCGCGATCGACGCCGGCCCGCCCCACACGGCGCCGAGCGCCCGACCCCCGAGCACTCCCGTCAACAGGACGCTCACCCCGGCGAGATAGAGGGCGCTCGCGCGCAGGCCGCGGAACGGGATCGGGTGGACGCGCTGCGCCCAGACATAGAGCAGCACGGTCGACAGCGCGAAGCCAACCAGCGTCGCGGTGGCCACGCCACGGATCCCGAGCTGCTGCACCAGCACGAAGTTGAGGCCGACGTTGATCACCGCGGCGAGCAGCGAAGTCCACGCCACCAGGTCGGTGCGGAACGACAGGTTTGCGCCGAGCGCCACGATGTAGTACGCGCCGTGCGCCACGGCGGCAAAGGCGAGCAACCCGCCGGGCAGCGCGGCCCGCGCGTAGGCACCGGGCACCAGCACGTCGAGCGCCTCCTGGGCGAACAACCCCAGGGTGAGCGCGGCCGTCGCGGCGACGGCGACATACAGCGTCAGCACCCGCGAGAACAATCGTCCGGCATCGGGATCGCGCGCCCGCGCGAAAGCGAAGGGCCCCCACGCCAGCTGGAAAGAGGCGATGACGAGCATCATCGCCGCGCCCATCTTCACGGCGACGGCGTAGATGCCGACCGTCGCCAGGTCGCGGAAGTGTGCCAGCGTCCAGCGGTCCGCGTACTGCATCACCCAGTAGGCCACCGCGACGGGGATGAGCGGTGCGCCATAGGCGAGCATGCGGCGCAGCACGACGCGGTCGAAGCGGGGCACCAGCTGCAGGCGGATGAGCACGAAGCCGAACGCCGCGGTGATCGCATCGCCGAGCAGCCGGCCGTAGAGCACGCCGGCGACTCCCTTGTGCCAGACGATCACGAACAGGATCGACAGGCCGCCGACGAGGATCGTGTTCACCAGGTTGAGAGCGATGAACTTCCAGGGCTGGAACGTGACGCGCAGCACGTCGTTCTGGAACATGAAGAACGCAGTGAACGGGATGGTGAGGGCGGTGAGCCGCACGTACTTCGCGTAATCCGGGCTGTCGAGCAGGAAAACCGAGAACGCCGGGGCCAGCAGCCACAGCCCCAGGGCGACGGTGGAACAGACTCCGACGCGCCACAGCGCGGACGACGAGATCATGACCCGTCGCGCCTCGCTGTCCATCGCGTCGTAGAAGAACCGGGCCAGCGCAGCATCGGTTCCCATGACGACGAGGAGCGCGGCGATGGCACCGACCATCCCGAGCAGGTCGATGACACCGTACGCCTCGGGGGCGAACACGCGCGTGAAGACCGGAACCAGCAGCATCTGCAGCCCGCGGCCGGCGGCCGTCCCCAGGCCGTAGACGATCGACTCGCCGGTCAGCTTCTTCAGGTGCTCCTTCACCGCGCCCCGCCGCCGGCGAGCGCCGCCTCGTAGGTCCCGACGAGGCGCGCGGCGATCGCCCCCGCGTCGTGATGTCGTCGCGCGAAAGCGCGACCAGCCTCTCCCAGGACGGCCCGGCGGGCCGGATCGGCGGCGAGATTGCGGACCACCTCCCCCACGTCCTCCTTCGTGCAGCGCACGAGCGGCAGGTCGAGCCCGCGGGCGCGCCCCTCGAAGTCCGGCCGGATGAACCCGACGACGGGCTTGCCCAGCGCCATCGCCTCGACGGCGACGAGCCCATACCAGCCCATGAACACCTGGTCGACGACGATGTCGGCCTGCGCCATGGCAGCCCGCACGGCGGTCCACGCGGCATGCTCGAGCAGGCGGTAGTCGAGGTGCGGATCGACGGCGGTGGCACGCGCCATCCCCTGCTCGATCCAGCGCGTCCCCTTGATGAGCCGGTTGGTCGGCGCGTGGAGGACGCGCACGCGCCCGTCGTCGGTGCGCTGCACGGCGCCGGCAGCGGCCTGCCACGCGGCGACGTCGAGCGCGACGGGCAGGTGCTCGGCGTGCGGCACGCTCTCGATCAGGTCGGGTGTCGAGACGAAGGTCGCCGCGCCGTAGCGTTGCGACTGGGCGATCGCGCGACGCTGCCGGTCGGGCACGCAGAAGGGATCACACTCGGCGCACGCCGCCGACTGCGGATGCCGCTCCAGCATGAGCGCGCGATTGCGCGCGTCGCAGCCGTGGAAATGGAAGACGAGCTTCGTTCCCAGGGCGGCGTGGACCGGCAGGTCGACGTTGTAGGGCGGCACGAGGCTGCGTCCGAAGTGGACGTGGACCAGGTCGTAGCGGCCGATGAAGCGCGCCGCGGTCGCAAGGTAACCGAGCAGGCGCGGCACGGCGGGCTTGCCGTCGTGCGGCACGAGGACGTCGGTCGGGTACGCCGGGTACTGGGCGTTGTAGGCGAGCGCGGTCGCGTCGACGCCACGCGCGCGCAGCGCCGCACACAGGATCGAGGCCTGCCCGGCGATCTCGGCCGCGGCGTGGAGGACCTTCACCGCAGTGCCCGCGGATCGCGGGCGGCGATGCGCTCGCCAGGCGTGCGGAAGAGGCCGTTCTCCTGCGCGCAGAACGGGCACGTCCACGTCGGCGGCGACGGCTCGGGCGGGGTGAGCACGCACTGCTCGCCGCAGTGGCGGCAGACGTGGGTCACGTGGCGCAGGCCGATCGCTCCGACGTGGCGGAAGCGGCAGACGAAGTTGGCGTCGGCGAACAGGTCGAGGCCGAGCCCGCGCTTGATCGCGCCCAGCCCATCGACGAATGCCTTCTGCAGGGGCTTGGTGCGCGGATCGTTGAGCCACGAGAACCCGGCCGGCACGGTGGCGAAACCCTCGAGCACGAACCCGCGGGCGTAGAACAGCGCCAGCAGCGAGCCGAAGCTGAAGCGCTGCTGGTGCTCGATGCGCTTGCCGAACTTCATCAGGGCGTACTTGGCAAAGTAGCCGGCGAAGCGGTAGAAGCGGTCGTCGAACGCGGTCGAGCGCGGCACCGACACGTAGAGCAGGCCGTCCGGCGCCAGCACGCGCCCCAGTTCGTCGGCGCAGTCCTCGAGCGCGGTGACGTGCTCGAGCGTGTAGTGCGAGATCACGGCCGTGAAGGCCCCATCGCGGAACGGCTGGCGGCCCATGTCGGCCCGCAGCCAGTCGGTCCGCGGACGCCACGGGCGTGCGGGCTTGAGCGGCAGCACGTCGAAGCCGGTGATCGCCAGGTGCGGCGTCTCGGCGTAGTTCCACGAGCCCGGTCCGCAGCCGGCATCGAGCACGGGCGCACCGACGGGCAGTTCGGCCAGCACCTCGCGGAGGAAGACCGCGCGACCGTGCGGACCCGCGTCGGGCTTCGCGATCCAGTTCCGCCGTTCGATCGGGTCGATCGGGTCGCTCACGCCGCCTCCCTGCGGGGAACGAACGGCGACCGCTCGGGCGGAACCCCTCGCCAGTGATCGGCCCACGCACGCCACGCGGCCTTGAATGCCGCATCGCCGCCGCCGCGCGCGCGCCACGCCAGGCTCTGCGCGAACAACAGGGCCGCCTGCGCCCACGGCCACACGAGGGCATGCCAGGGACGCCCGCCGCGCGCCGCCAGGCGCAGGCCGCCGCGCGTGCGATGGTAGGCCTTGAACGGACTGGCCGCGCCGCTCGAACCCGAGACGCGATGGCGCACGATCGAGGCCGGCGCCCAGAGGCAGGCGAAGCCGGCGCGGCGGGCGCGCAGGCACCAGTCGGCGTCCTCGGCGTACAGATAGTATCCCTCGTCGAGACCACCGATCGCGTCGAGACAGGCGCGCGTGACGTAGAGCGCCGCGCCGGTCAGCGACGTGCATGGCACGGCGTCGCGCCCGCGGGCTCCCGGCGCCGCGGCCACGCTGCTCCACGCCGCTCCGAGGCCGCGATGCCAGCCCCAGCCCAGCCACGGCGACCAGTCACCCCCGGCGGACCAGACGCGCGCGCCGTCCCACGACAGGATGGTCGGACCGAACAGGCCGCCTTCGGGATGCGCGGCGACGGCGGAGAGCAATGGGGCGAGGAAGTCGGGCGCGACCACCGTGTCGTTGTTGAGCAGCAGCACGCCGTCGGCGCCCGCGTCGCGCGCCCGCTCGAGACCGCGGTTGTTCCCGCCCGCCCAGCGCAGGTTGGCGCCGGTGGGCAGAAACGAGACCTCGGGGAACTGCGGCGGCAGCACGTCGAGGCTGCCGTCCGCGGAGCCGTTGTCGACGACCAGTCGCGTCAACGCAACGCCTGGCGGCACCTGCACGTCGCGGAGCGACTCGAGGCATGCGGCGGTGTCGGCGCGGCCGTTCCAGTTGAGCACAACGATCCACACCTGCACGGGCGCGCTCATGCGATCCACACCTCGGGCGCCTGCGGCAGCGGCCGCACCTCCAGCCGGCGCACGGCACGCCAGGCGCGCGCGAAGGCGAACCCCGCGGCCGCGAACAGCAGCGCCGCGGCGAACAGGAGCGGCAGGCGGGGCAACCCCGCGTAGACCGCGTAGGTCCACCAGAAGTCAAGCCCGCGCGTGAGCGCCGCGACCTGCGCGGGCGGCAGCGCGAGGCGGGCACCCTCGACGGTCGAAACGGATCCGCTGGCGACGCCGGCGTCGCCCGGGGTCGCGGCGTCCGCCCCCCCGCCGGGCGTGATCCGCGGCCACTCGCCGCGCAGGTGCGCGCCGCTGTTGCGCACCAGCATGCGCCAGTGCCCGGCGATCGGCGTCTTCGCCGGGTTGAAGTGGCTGTCGACCATGAACGACGGATCGTCGAGCGCCTTCGTGTAGGGGTAGTCGCCCGCCTCGCGCATCTGCGCGCCGAAGTAAATCCCCACGCCACCCAGCTGGACGATCAGGCCGGCCCCGGCGAGCGCGCCGACCAGCCACCGCCGGCCGCGACCGCGCCACGGCTCCTGCGCCTCGGCCGCGACGACGAGCACGAGCGCGAGCGGCAGCAGCGGCACGAGGTAGCGCGGCCCCCACGAGCCGTCACCCGCCCAGTGCTCGAACGAGGCGTACACCAGCAGCAGGCCCGTGCACGCCGCGACGATACCGAGTGCAGGGTGTCGCAAACGGCGCACCGCAGCGCCGATCGCGGCGGGCACGAGCGCAACCAGGGGCGCGAACCAGAGCACGCCCTTGCCGCTGGAGACCAGCAACCCGTAGAGCCCGACGAACAGCGGCGTGGTGAACGCCGCAGTCGTCGCCTGCCGGCCGTAGCCGGTGCCGAACGGGGAACCGGTGCGCGCTGTGTTGTAGGCCAGCGCGACGAGCACGCAGGCCGCGACCGCCGCGAATGCCGGCCACGCGGCCCGGCGCTTGAGCTGCGGCAGGAACGGCAGGGCGAGCAGCAGCACGGCGGGTGCGACCGCGTACTTGACCAGCACGGCGAAGCCCCAGGCGAGCCCGGCGAGGAACGCGTGGCGCGGCTCACCGGCGTCGCGGAAGCGCAGGGCGCCGTACAGGCCCGCAACCATTCCAAGCGCCAGCAGGGGCTCGGTGAGGAAGCTCTTGGCGTAGACCCACAGCGGGGTCGCCAGGCACGTGGCGACGCTCCAGAAGAACGCGCCGCGCGGCGAGGCGCCGATCGAGTGGAAGAGCAGGAACAGCACGGCCGCCAGCACGCCGAGCACGAGCGGGTTGAGCAGCGACGTGACGGCCCGCGTGACGAGGTCCTTCCGCGGCCCGGCGAACGGCGCGGCGACGAGCCGGCCGACGACATGAAGTGGCGCGGCCGCCAGCGCCTGCCCGAGTGCCGCCTTCGGGTAGAGACGGCCGTCGGGACCGCGCTCGGCGTTGCCCGCTTCGACCCACACCACCCCGCGCGTGACCAGCGACTCGGTGAGTCGATACATCGTGTACTCGTCGCTGGAGGTGATGCGCCCTCCTGCCGTGGCGAGGCAGAGCAGCGTCACGGCAACGCCCAGCGCCCACGCCACGCCACGCGGCGTCGCGGCGCGCTCGCCGGCGCGCTGGTGCACGGATCCGCTCATCGCGCCTTCACCTCGGCCACGAGATCGGTCAGGCCGGTCGTGACCGCGCCCCACGAGTACGCGCGCGCCGCTTCGTGCACCGCCGGCTCGTACGCGGCGCGACCCCCTTGCGCGTAGAAGTGGAGGATCGCATCAGCCAGCGCCGCCGGGTCCTCGGGCGGCACCAGGTGGCCCGTCCCGCCCTCGGTGACGACCTCGGGCAGTCCGCCGACGGACGTCGAGATGACGGGGCAGCCGGCTGCGTAGGCGACGAGCGCCACGCCGCTCTGCGTCGCCGAGCGGTACGGCAACACGACGGCGTCGGCGGCGGCGAACAGGTCGCCCACTTCCTCGTCCGGAATGTAGCGATCGAAGAGCCGCACGTGGACGGAGAGCCCCAGCGCGGCGATCCGCGCGCGCACGGGTTCGACCGGCTCGTAGAACTCGCCGGCGACGATGAGCGTCAGCGGGCGGGCGGCACACACGCGCGGCAGCGCCTCGATCAGCACATCGAGGCCCTTGTAGTGGCGCACCAGCCCGAAGAACAGCAGCACGTCCCCCGTCAGCCCCAGTCGCGACTTCGCTTCGTCGCGCGAGCCGGCGGCCGCGCCGAACTGCGCGTACACCGGGTGTGGCACGCGGCGCACCGGCATCCCCGGCAACAATCGCCGCACGTCGTCCTCGACCGATTGCGACATGACGAGGATTCCGTCGGTGCGGTCGGTGACGAGCTTCGTGAGCAGGTCGTCGAACGGACGTTTCTCGTGCGGCACCAGGTTGTCGGCGATCATGATCGACACTGCGCCCCCCCTGCGAGCCCCGGCGAGCACCGGAGCGTAGGCCGGCCCGAAGAACGGGATCCACCACTTGTAGACGATCGCATCGAGCGCCAGCTCCCGCGCGCGACGGGCGGCGCGCGCCCAGGTGAGCGGATTCATCGGATCGAGGACGCGCTCGTTGGGCACGACGAGCGGCGTCGCGCTCGGGTCGACCTGGCTCTTCCCCGGAAACAGGAACGACGGGTACTGGCGGATCAGGGACAAGGAATGCACCTCGTGCTCGCGCGCGAGTTCCCCGGCGAGAAGCGCCAGGTACTGGGCGATGCCGCCGCGCAGCGGGTGGGCCGGGCCGAGGAGGCCGATCCTCACGCGCGCGTGCGTCGCGCCGCGCCCGATCGGCCGCTGCCGGCCGTCCACGCGGTCACGCCCTCGTGGGTGAAGGCGAACGGCACCAGCTGCCCCCCTGCCCCCTCGAGCGCCTTCGCCACGGCGTGGCGCTTGTCCGCCTTGCAGAGGACGAGGAAGTAGCCGCCGCCGCCCGCGCCCGGCATCTTGCCGCCGATCGCACCGGCCCGCCGCGCCTTCTCGTACAGCGCATCGACCGGGTCCGTCGAGATGCCCGCGTCGAGCTTCTTCTTGGACATCCAGGCCTCGTGCAGGATCGCGCCGAAGCCGTCGATGTCGCCGAGCAGCAGCGCGCGCTTCATCTCGTAGGTGCTCGCCTTGAGGGCGTCGAGAGCCTGCACGACCTTCTTCTTGCGCGCCACGTAGCTGGCCCGCTGGCGGGTGATGATGTCGGCGCTCGAGCGCGTCTGCTTCAGGTAGCAGAGCAACAGGCGATACTCGAGCTCGCGCAGCGCCGCCTCCGGCACGCGCAGCGGGTTGACGATCGTCGCGTCCTTCTGGAACTCGATGAAGTTGAAGCCGCCGAACGCCGCCGCGTACTGGTCCTGTCGCCCGCCGGCGATCCCCAGGTCGACGCGTTCGATGGCGTAGGCCAGTTCGGCCATCTCGTACGCGGTGAGCGGGGTGCCCAGCCACTCGCGCAGCGCCGCGACCAGGGCCACCACCAGCGTCGACGACGAGCCCAGGCCCGACCCCGGGGGCGCATCCGAGTGGATGACCAGCGACGCACCGTGCTTCGGCTTGAAGCGCCGGACCACCGCCTTGATCAGGTCGAGGTCGCCGTCGAACGGCAGGCGCCGCACGTGGGCGTAGCGCGCGGTGCGGTCGAAGTCGATCGAGTGGATCGCGAACTTCGTGTCGCGGCGTGGCTGGACGGTGGCGTAGGCGAACTTGTCGATCGTGGTCGAGAGCACGACGCCACCCCGCTCCTCGGGATACGGCGACACATCGGTCCCGCCGCCGCCGAACGACAGGCGCAACGGCGCCCGGGCGCGCACGAGGATGCTCATCGCGACGCCTCGCCGCCGGCGAGTGCGGCCTCGGCGCGGGCCAGCCCTTCGGGCGTGCCCATGTCCCAGAACCGGCCGCCGCCGCGCCACGCGGCGATCGTCCGGCCCGCCGCCAGCAGGCGCGGGAACAGGTCGCGCTCGAGCGACGTGGCGCGGTCGGTCGGCACGGCGGCGAACGCGCGCGACTCGAGCGCGTAGACACCGCCGCTCACCCAGCCGGGCCCCGCCTGCGCTTTCTCGCGGAACGCGCGCAGGCGCCCGTGCGCGTCGAACTCGACGACGCCGCGCTCGGCCGCGTCATCGACCGGGTAGCATGCCAGCGTCGCATCGGCGCCGGTCTCCCGGTGCAGCAGGAGCAGGTCGGAAGGTGCGAACTCGGCCCAGGTGTCGCCATTCACCGCGAAGAATGTGTCGTCCGCGTGCGCGATCGCAGCCAGCGCATGGGCGATCGCACCGGCGGTGCCCCGCGGCGCATCCTCGACGACGACGCGCACGTGAACGCCGAAGGCGGTCCCGTCGCCGACGTGCGCCGCCAGCGCTCCGGCGCCGTGCCCGGCGCAGAGGACGACATCGGTCAGCCCGTGCGCCGCGAGCCAGCCGAGCTGGCGGTCGATGAACGGCCGCCCCGCCACCGGGACGAGCGCCTTGGGGCGGTCGGGATACAGCCCCGCGATCCGCGTGCCCAGGCCGCCGGTCAGGACGAAGACGGTCATCGCTCTTTCCCGCCCTCCGCCGGCGGATCGAAGTTCGCGGTGAAGCGCATCGGCCAGTCGGTCTTGATCCGGCCGGCGGCGATCATCTCGCCGAGCAGGCCCATGAGCACGAACTGGATCGCGACCACGACGAGCACGAGCCCGAGCACCAGCAGCGGGCGGACCCGCACCGGCTCGCCGGCGATGGCCATCCAGACGAAGTAGAGGTTGAGCAGCATGCCGATCCCGCCGAGCAGGATCGCCATGCGACCGAACACGTGCAGCGGCTTGAGGAAGCTGGTCGACAGGAACATCGCGGCGATCAGGTCGAGGAATCCGTTGACGAACCGCGCAGCGCCGAACTTGCTCTTCCCGAAGCGTCGCGCGTGATGCTGCACCGGGATCTCGCCGACGCGGAAACCGCGCCAGTGCGCGAGCGCCGGCAGGAAGCGGTGGAACTCGCCGTAGACCTCGATCGACTCGACGACCTCGCGACGGTAGAGCTTGAGCCCGCAGTTGAAGTCGTGCAGCTTCACGCCCGCCACCGCCCCGGTGACGGCGTTGAACAGCTTCGACGGCAGCGTCTTGGTCCATGGATCGTGGCGCTTCGCCTTCCAGCCCGAGACCAGGTCGAGTCCCCGCTGCTCGAGGGCATCGAGCATCCGCGGCAGCTCGGCCGGGTCGTCCTGCAGGTCGCCGTCGAGCGTGAGAACGTACCTTCCGCGCGCCCGCGCGAACGCCACCGCCAGCGCGGCCGATTTGCCGAAGTTGCGGCGGAATGAGGCGACCCGCACGTTGGGATCCGACGCGGCGAGCTTCTCGAGCACGCGCGGCGTGTCGTCGGTCGAGCCGTCGTCGATGAAGATGAACTCGTAGGTCATGCCCTGCGAGGCGACGGCGGCGCGCAGGCGGTTGTAGAGCTCGGGCAGGCTCGGCGCCTCGTCGAGCACGGGCACGACCGCGGTCAGGTCGATGCCGCGGGCCGGCGGCGGAGGGAGCGGCGCGGGCGGCGGCGCGGGAACCGGATCGGGCGCCCGATCGGGCAGCGACGAGAACAGGTCGGTCACGCATTCCCCCTCTGCCAGGCGACCTGGCGGGCCAACCCCTCGTCGAGCGTCACCTGCGGACTCCAGCCCAGGTCGCGCCCGGCGAGTGCGATATCGGCGCCGGTGTCGCGCGGGTCCCCGGGCTGCTGCGGCCGGCGGTCGAGCGTCAGCGGACGCTCCGTGATCCGGGCCAGCCGCGCCAGCACGTCGTTCACGGAGACGCGTGATCCGCCGCCGACGTTGTACGCCGTGCCGGGCACGCCGCGCTCGGCGGCGGCCAGGTTCGCGGCGACGGCGTCGGCGACGAAGGTGAAGTCGCGCGTCTGCTCACCGTCCCCGTAGAGCGTCACCGCGTCCCCCGCGAGCAGCGCGCGGACGAAACGGTGGAACCCCATGTCCGGGCGTTGCCGGGGGCCGTAGACGGTGAAGTAGCGCATCGCCACCGCGGGCACGCCGAAGTTTCGCGCGTAGAGCAGCGCCAGGTGCTCCGCCGCGAGCTTGGTCACGCCGTACGGCGAGTACGGACGCGGGCGATCGGCCTCGACCGTCGGCATCCGTTCCGCATCGCCGTAGATCGAGGACGACGACGCGACGACGACGCGCTCGCAGCCCGCCTCGCGCCAGCGCTCGAGAACGCGCTGCGTGGCGAGCACGTTGTGGTGCACGTACGACGCGAACTCGGTCCCCCACGACGCGCGGACGCCGGCCTGCGCGGCGAGGTGGTAGACGTGGCGCGGCCGATCGGGCAGCGTCGCGAGGTCGGCCGCGGCCAGGTCGAGCTCGACCAGCCGGAAGCGCGGCTCTCGCGCCAGCCCCGCCAGGTTCGCTCGCTTGATCGCGGGATCGTAGTAGTCGGTGAAGCAGTCGACGCCCACGACCTCGTGCCCGCGCGTGACCAGCGCCTCGGCCAGGTGCGAGCCGATGAAGCCGCCGACGCCGGTGACGACACAGAGACCGGCGCTCATCGCCGTCCGCTCACCGCGACCCACCGATGACGCCCGGCACGCCGGGGCCGCCGGGCGGCGCGATCGAGCCCGGCGGGGCGTCGGAACCCGGAGGGACGACCCCACTCTGGCGCTGGGCATCCCGGAGCAGCGCTCCCGCCTGGGCGTCGTCGGGGTGGCGCGCCAGCCACTGGCGCAGCACGCCCGCCGCCTCGGCATGTCGGCCGCCGTCGGTCAGCAGCGAGTACGCCGCGTAGTACGACTGCCCGTCGTCGGGATCGATCCGGATCGCGTCGGCGAAACGCGCCACCGACTCGTCCAGCCGCCCGGACAGTCCGAGCGTGACCGCGTGGTAGTAGGCGAGATCCTTGTCGTTCGGCGCCAGCGCCTGCGACTGCTCGAAGAAGGCGAGCGCCTTCGTCGTGTCGGAGTTCTCGAGGTAGAACATCCCGAGCGCCGGCCGCACTGCCGGGAACGTGGGATACATGCGAAGGATGCGCTCCAGCTCGGCGATCGCCTCGGCGCGGCGGCCGTCCTGGCGGTAGCGGAAGCCGAGTTGCAGGTGAGCCGCCGCGTAGTTCTGCGTCAGGCGATACGCGTTCTCGTCCTTGTACGGATGCTCGAGGTACGTGCCGTCGGCGGCGTAGAGTCCGCCGTAGCGGAACACCTGGTAGAGATTCCTGCGCGTCGCCGTCGTATCCATGCGGCTGGCGACGGAGTCGGGCGCGACGCGGTAGACGAGGCCTTCGAGCGTCAGCCGTGGATCGAGGCCGTGATGGTTCGGCACCGTGACTGCGAGGTATGCAGGCTGCCGGGCCGCGCCCGTCGCGAAGTTCGACGCGATGATGTTGCGCACCATCCACGTCGCGACCTGTTCGGGCTGGCCCGCCGGGTCGATCATGTAGCCCTGCGTGCGGATGACCTCGAGCTCCTGGTCCGAGACCCTCATCGGCACCCGGGGCTCCTCGTCACGCAGCTGCTTGATGTACCAGTCGGTGTTGAGCAGCGACAGGTTGACGACGCGGACGTCCTTGCGGAACTTCTCGACCTCCTGCAGGCACCACAGCGGAAACGCCCTTGAAAAACAGATTGACCTGGGCTTTGAAGGCCCTGAAGCGGGTGAG
>JANOEH010000004.1:0-11259 GCA_031413115.1 Candidatus Eiseniibacteriota bacterium
CGAGGACGCACCGCAACTCAATACCCCCGGCAGTAACGGGACCTTCGACGACGTGCGCGAAGCCTACGTGGAACTGAATGTCCCGATCGGCACCGGCTTGAACATCAAGGCGGGCGAAATGATTTCGCTGCTCAACTACGAGTCGGGCGACGGCGGCGCGGCCAACGTGAACTTCTCGCAGGGCAACCAATGGTGGTTCACTGGCAACGGCCCCTCCGCCGGCGTGCAGGCGACCTATAACTTCACCGAAAAGGTGGGCTTGACCGCGCGTATTGACAACGGCCTGTTCCAAGGCCCGGTGGACAACAACAAGGGCAAGGCCTACAGCTTCAGCCTCAACATGAAGCCCACGAGCAAATTCTGGGCGAATGTTTACGGCTTTTACGACTTCCAACCCGACGACAATGAGACGCGCGGCTTCGGATCCATCGGTGGATTCCAGGTCACCGAGAAGCTCGGCACCGGTTTCGAGGTGGATTACTTCAACTTCTGGAACTCCGCCAACTCCTCCGACCTCTACTCGGTGGGCGGCTGGATTTGGTATGACTTCACGCCCAAGGTCGGCCTCGCGTTCCGCGGCGATTACATCTACAACGCTGATGGCGTTCTCGGGCCGGCCGTGCGGCCGGGGGCAGGCATCGTGTCAACAGATTCGGATGGCGATCTCGCCAGCCTGACGCTGACGCTCAACTGGAAGCCGGTGCCCAACATCAAGATCCAGCCGGAAATCCGCGTGGACACCACGTCGTACGAGGATGGTTTTGATGGCAAGAACTCCGCCCGCGTGACCATCGGGGCCGGCGCCCACGTGAGGCAGCAAGCGCTCGGGGCGGGCATCCCTGTTCCCTGGTCCTCACAGCCTGGATGAGAACACCCGGACGAGGATGTCGATGTCTCTGCGGACTGCTCGAGGCCAGTCATTCCAAGGGATCGACCGGTCGACGCAGGCCGCACCGAGCTCTGAGTGCAAACGATCGTCGACAGCACGAGCGCAAGGCTCAGAATCGTCGATGTGCTCGCCCTGTGCGATCGCTTCATCCGAGGACTCCACTTCGGTTCACCCGACTCTGCCGATGAATCCTGTCCCGCCATGGTTGCGGCATTCGCCAAGGAGGTCAATCAGCATTTCGGCCGGAGATTGCTCGACTGGCAGAAGTGGGTGACGAGTGGGTGATACAGTCCGATCTGCAGCGGTCCCTTCCAGACCCTTCCAGACCCTTGCAGGCCCCTCAAAGTGAACGCCCAAACGGCGTAACCGATTGGACCGCTTGGAAGCCAGCGACTCTCTGCCTGCGACGGAGGGTCGGTGGCGGAGAGCTGCGAGACCGTACGACTCAGGAGTTCCCCCAAGCCGCATCGAGCCGACGCGGGCGATACCACTGGCGACGGTCATGGCGACAGTCTGGCGGGCATTGCTGGCCCCGCGTGCCACTCACTGACCGCCCATCGACCTCGGAAGCCGTTCAAACTGTGATCTGCGAAGACCTTGCTCGGGGGCTCATGCGGGTTTCGGGATCCCGCGTGGTCGCGGGGGAATTCGAAACCAGTTCTGCGCAAAAAAAAGTCCCCCACTGGAGCCGTGGAGGGTCGACCCGTACACCGAAGGACGGGGCGTGCTCCCGAAGGAGCCTCGCACGTGAACCGCAGGGGACTTTCGATCTTCGGACGCTTCGCCGCGTCCTGTGTCTTCTACAGCCGGGCCACCATTCAAGTTCCGGACAGCGGTGGCGAACGCATCTAGGATGCGCCGCCACCCCCGACTCCGTGTCCGGTGCATGTCAAGTTCTCGTCCACGACTCGTGCAGTCCTAGTTCACCACCTCGAAGTCCGCGTCGACGGCGCCGTCGCCCGGCTTCTTGCCCTTGCCGTCGCCGCTCGGCGCCTCGCCGGCGCCATCCCCAGCGGGGTCGCCGCTCGGGCCCGCGTTCGCCGCCGCAGCCGCCTGGTACATGGCCTGCGACGCCTCGTTCCACAGCGTGTCCAGGTCGTCCGTCGCGGACTTGAGTTCCACCGCGTCGTCCTTGGTCAGCGCTTCCTTGACCCGGCCCACGGCGGCCTCGACCTTGCCCTTGAGCTCGGCCGGAATCTTGTCGCCGTGCTCCTTGAGGCCCTTCTCGGTCTCGTAGACGCGCTGGTCCGCGCGGTTGCGCGCCTCGATCTCCTCGCGACGCGTCTTGTCGGCGGAGGCGTTCTGCTCGGCCTCCTTGACCATCCGCTTGATCTCGTCTTCCTTGAGGCCGCTCGACGCCTCGATGCGGATCGACTGCTCCTTGCCGCTGGCCTTGTCCTTGGCCGCGACATGGAGGATGCCGTTGGCATCGATGTCGAACGTCACCTCGACCTGCGGGATGCCGCGCGGTGCCGGCGGGATGCCATCCAGGTGGAAGCGGCCGAGCGAGCGGTTGTCACGCGCCAGGTCCCGTTCGCCCTGCAGGATGTGGATCTCGACCGTCGTCTGGTTGTCCGTCGGCGTCGAGAACGTCTCGCTCTTTTTGGTCGGGATCGTGGTGTTCCGCTCGATCAGCTTGGTCGTCACCCCGCCCAGCGTCTCGACGCCCAGCGACAGCGGCGTCACGTCGAGCAGCACCACGTCCTTGACGTCACCCGCGAGCACGCCACCCTGGATCGCGGCGCCGATGGCGACGACCTCGTCCGGGTTGACGCCCTTGTGGGGCTCCTTGCCGAACAGCGCCTTGACCCGCTCCTGCACCTTGGGCATGCGCGTCGAACCGCCGACGAGCACCACCTCGTCGATGTCGGACGCCTTGAGCCCGGCATCGGCCAGCGCCTGCGTGCAGGGACCGACCGTGCGCTCGACCAGGTCGTCGACGAGTTGCTCGAACTTCGCGCGCGTGACGCTGATGTTCATGTGCTTGGGACCCGCCGCGTCGGCCGTGATGAAGGGCAGGTTCACCTCGGTCTGCGCCGTGGTCGACAGCTCGCACTTGGCCTTCTCCGCCGCTTCCTTCAGGCGCTGGAGTGCCATCGGGTCCTTGCGCAGGTCGATGCCCTCGTTCTTGCGGAACTCGTCGGCCAGCCAGTCGATCAGGCGCTGGTCGTAGTCGTCGCCGCCGAGGTGCGTGTCGCCGTTGGTCGACTTGACCTCGAAGACGCCGTCGCCGATCTCGAGGATCGAGATGTCGAACGTGCCGCCGCACAGGTCGTAGACCGCGATCTTCTCGTTGTTCTTCTTGTCGAGGCCGTAGGCCAGCGCGGCCGCGGTCGGCTCGTTGACGATGCGCTTGACGTCGAGACCGGCGATGCGACCCGCGTCCTTCGTCGCCTGGCGCTGGGCGTCGTTGAAGTACGCCGGAACCGTGATCACGGCCTCGGTGACGCGCTCCCCGAGGTAATCCTCGGCGGTCTGCTTCATCTTCTGCAGGATGAGCGCCGAGATCTCGGGCGGCGAGTACTCCTTGCCATCGGCCTCGACGACCGCGAGGTCATTGGTGCCCGGCTTCACCGTGTACGGCACGTTCTTGCGCTCCGAGTCGGTCTCGTCGAAACGGCGGCCCATGAAGCGCTTGATCGAGTAGACCGTGTTCTTCGGATTGGTGACCGCCTGGCGCTTGGCGACGAGGCCGACCAGGCGCTCGCCGTTCTTCGCGAACGCGACCACCGAGGGCGTCGTGCGGAAGCCCTCTGCGTTGGCGATGACCTTCGGCTCGCCGCCGTCCATCACCGCGACGCACGAGTTGGTGGTTCCCAGATCGATCCCGATGACCTTGCCCATGGTGGATCTCCTTCCCGAACTGCCGAGGTCCGCCCTGCGGCGGACCGGAGCCTCGTGCTCCGGCCCGTGCGGGCGGTCGATGGTCTTGCCGCGCCGAAGCGCCTTACTTCACGACGTCGATCTTGATCTCGCGCGGCTTCGCCTCTTCGGCGCGCGGCACGAACAGCGTCAGCACGCCGTCCTGCGACGTGGCCGTGATGCGCGCGGTGTCGACCGGGCGGCGCAACGCGAACGAGCGGGCGAACGAACCGTGCACGCGCTCGCTGCGGTGCGTGCGCACACCGTCGCCGGCGGGCGGGTTCGCGGCGCGCTCGGCGCTCACGGAGAGCTGGCCTTCGTGGACGCGAATCCTCACGTCCTCGGACTTGATCCCCGGCAGGTCGAACTGCAGGGTGTACCCGGCGTCGGACTCGTGGACGTCGACCGCCATCGGCTGGACGGCATCGACGGGACGAACCGAGGGAGCAAGCAGCCCGTCGAACAGGCGGTTGACGTCGCCATGCACGTCGAGCAGGTTGCCAGTGGGAAGGGAGCGCAGGATCGTCATGAGGGGAATCCTCCTTGAGGGGGTGATGGGCGGGAGCACCGCCCTGTCTGGTGACACGAATGCATGGCGCAATCCCCGTGCCAGTCTTGCCCGGATGGGAAGCAAGCCTCTAGTCGCCTGCGAGGCAATCTGTTACAGATGGGTTCGGGACTGAATCCCCGTCGGTTTTCGAATGGATGTTTCATATTAGCACAATGCGGAGTCACAATATGAAACTTGCGTTCTAATATGGAACACTACTCGATCGGCGCTGTGCTTCCCCACCTGCGAGTCTTCGGGGGCATCCGTCGCTACCTGTCCCTGGGGAGCGTCTGGCACTCCTGGGGCCATGACGTCGCGCTGTACACGCCCGAGGGCGCGCCCTCGGATTGGCTGCCGTTCCCCGGGCGAATCCGGCCCTTCGCGGCACTCTCGACCGGCAGCCACGACGTCGCCTTCACCCCGCAGCCCACGCTCCTGCCCGAGCTGCGCGGGCTCATCGCGACGCGGCGCATCTGGTACTGCGCGGCCGAGAACGAGCCCGGCGAGGCGCTGGCGATCCGCGATCGCAACCTCGGACTCGCCGCGGTCTCGACTGCGCTCGCGAAGCGACTGGCCCGCCGCGCGCGCCGCCCCGTGCTCGACGGCTCGGGTGCGGTGGACGTCGACTTCTTCCGTCCCGAGCGCGGAGTCCGCGACCCGGCACGCCGCATCGTCACGGCCTACGGCCGCCGCTCACGTCTGCGCAAGGGCACGGACCTGGTCATTCGCGCGGCGCGACTTGTGGCCCTGCGCTACCCGGACCTCGAGCTGGTGCTGTTCGATCACGTCGGGCCGGGCAACGAGCAGGATCCGCGCGACGGGCTCGTGCCCGGCGTGAAGACGCGCTTCGTGCTCAATCCGACGGCCGACGAGCTGGCCACGCTGTACGCGGAGACGACCGTGTTCGTGGCGGCCGAGAGGCGCGCCGGCTGGTGCAACACGGCAGCCGAGGCGATGGCCTCGGGCGCATGCGTCGTGTGCACGCCGAGCGGCACCGGCGACTTCGCGCGCAACGGGAAGACGGCGCTCGTCGTCCCCGTGCGGCACCCGTGGTTTCTCGCGCTGGCAATGGCCCGCGCGCTGGGCGACGACGCGCTGCGGGCGCGCCTGGCGACCGCGGGCCGCGCCGAGATGGAGCGGCACGATTGGTCCCGCCTGGCGGCGAAGCTGCTCGTCCAGCTCGGGCTGGGCGCGGGCGTGCCGGAGGGCCTCGCCTAGAGCCGCGGGCCTACAGCCGCGGCAGCGTCACCCCGACCTGGGCCTGGTACTTGCCCTTCTTGTCGGCATAGGAAATCGCGCACGCCTCGTCGGACTCGAAGAAGATCAGCTGGGCGATACCCTCGTTGGCGTAGATCCGCGCCGGCAGTGTCGTCGTGTTGGAGATTTCGAGCGTGGCAAAGCCCTCCCACTCGGGCTCGAACGGCGTCACGTTGGTGATGATGCCGCAGCGCGCGTAGGACGACTTCCCGACGCAGATGGTGAGCACGTTGCGCGGGATGCGGAAGTACTCGACCGTGCGCCCGAGCGCGAACGAATTGGGCGGGATCAGGCACGACGGCCCCTTGAAGTCGAACAACAGCGAGGAGTCGAAGTTCTTCGGATCGACCACCGCACCGGTCAGGTTGGAGAAGATCTTGAACTCGTCGGCGATCCGGATGTCGTAGCCGTACGACGAGATCCCGTACGAGATGACGCCATCGCGCACCTGCGCGGTTTCGTAGGGTTCGATCATCTTCTTCTCGCGGCACATGCGTTCGATCCACTTGTCGGACTTGATCATGGGATCCTCGACGGCGGTGGTTGCGCCGGGCGGCGGAGCTGCCCGAGCAGGTGACGGACTTCGGGAACGATCAGGCGCTCGAGCGCCAGCACACAGGCCGCCGGCGAGCCGGGCAGCACGTAGATCACGCTCGCGCCGGCGGTGACGCACAGCGCGCGCGACAACTGGGCGGCCGGGCCGACTTCGGCAAAAGAGAGCAGGCGGAAGAGTTCGCCGAATCCGGGCAGCTCGCGGTCGCCGACGGCGCGCGCGGCCTCGGGCGACACGTCGCGCGGCGCCACGCCCGTGCCGCCCGTGACGACGACGACGTCGGCGTGGCGCACGGCGATCGCGCCGCGCAGCGCGGCCTCGAGCGCGGTGCGCTCGTCGTGCACCCAGGCCCGGTCCACCACCTCGAGCCCGGCGGCGGCCAGGCGCGTGGCCACCAGGTCGCCGCTCGGATCGTCGAGCGCCCCGCGCGTGTCGCTCGCGGTGATCACGACCGCACGCAACGGCGGACCCACGGCGTCGGCGCGGTGGCCCGCCGCCGGGCTCGCCGGCACGGCCGGGCGCAGCCCGGCACGACGCGGCGTCATGCCGCCCCCGCCACGCGATCGCCGAGCACGTCGTCGATCGGGCGCACCCGCACGCCGAAGTGGCGCAGCACCTCGCCGGCATCGCCGACCGAGTCCTCCGCCAGCATCGCCAGTTGCCCCGGCGTGATCGGCGGCACGGGCAACAGCGCGGCGGCCAGGTGGACGAACGGCCGGGCCAGGACGATCGGCACCGGCACGAACAGGACCGGTCGGCGCAGCCCCTTCGCCGTGCGCGCCAGCAGCACCTTGAACGGAATCGCCTCCGGGCCCACGACGTCGATCACGCGGTTCCACGCCGCGGGATGGTCGAGGGCACTCGCCTCGACGAGCGCGAGGTCGTCGGCGTGGACGGCCTGGATGCGGGTCGTCCCGCCCCCCAGCAGCGGCACCAGCGGAATGGCGGTGAGCTGCTTCATCACGCCGTAGAACTCCCCGTCGCGCGCCAGCACCAGCGACGGTCGCAGGACGAGCCACGTCAGGCCGCTCGTCGCGACGATGCGCTCGGCCTCGGCCTTGGTGCGCCAGTACGCGGTCGGCGCGTCGGGCCGCGCGCCGATCGCGCTCACGTAGAGAAATCGCCGTGCGCCAGCATGGCGCGCGGCCTGGACGAGCACGACGGTACCGCCGACATGGATCGTCTCGAACGTCGCGCCGCCGGCCTCGCGAATGATGCCCACCAGGTTCATCACCGTGTCCACGTCCTCGGCGGCGCGACGACACGAGGCGGCGTCGCCCAGGTCGCCCGCGGCGATCTCGCAGCCGGCCAGGTGCGGAAAGGAAGCGGCGCGCGCCGCCCCGCCGCGCACGAGCACACGGACCGTGCGGCCCGAAGCCCGCAGGCGCGGGACGAGCCGACGGCCCAGGTAGCCGGTGGCTCCGGCGACGAGCACGCGTTCGGGCGCGTTCACGCGCCCGCGAGCGCGCGCTCGATCTGGCGCGTGTGCCCCAGATCGTGCTCGGCCATGCGCTCGACCTGCTCGAACAGCGTGATCGGGCCGCGCGACGGGTGGATCGCCGCGCGGCTGCGCGCCGCGGGCGGCAACAGCTCGAGGCGGGCGAGGTTCTCGCCGCGGGCGCGGGCGAACGCCGCGAGCGCCGCGGCCGGGTCGGTTCCGACGTAGTCGCGCGAGGCGTTGCGGGCATCGACATCCCGGACGCCCGCGAGGATCGTCGTGCCGTCGGCGGCTGGATCGAGCAGGGCCAGGAGGCGCGGCGTGAAGACCTCGACCTCGGCCTCGCGCAGGTGCCCCAGCACGTCGAGCGCGCTCCAGCCGCCGTCGGCGGGACGCTTCGCCAGGCGCTCCCGTGGCACGGACTCGAGGTCCTGCGCAAGGCGCGCGGGCGACAACTCGAGCAGCGACAGGAGGCCGAACCAGGCGACCTCCCCTTCGCGCGCCAGCGGCTTCTGCACCAGTCCGTCGGGGCCCGCGGGGAAGCTCGCGGCGTAGCCCTTCGCGCGGTACGCCGCGCCGAGCGCCACGTAGTGATCGACCCCGCTCGTGATCGCGGCGGTGTGCTCGGGTTTGACCGGGCCCAGCACGCGCGCGGGCGCGCCGACGACGAGCGAGCCGGGCGGGATCTGCTGGCCCTCGCGCACGAGCGCGCCGGCGGCGACCAGCGAGCCGGCCCCCACGCGCGCCCCGGTGAGCACGATCGAGCCCATGCCGATGAGACACCCGTCCTCGATCGTCGCCGCATGCACGATCGCGCGGTGGCCGATCGTGACGCGGCGCCCGATCGTGGTCGGAAACCCGTGGTCGACGTGGATGACCGCACCGTCCTGCAGGTTCGATTCCTCGCCCAGCACGACAGTGTCCATGTCGGCGCGGATGACCGCCGAGAACCACACCGACGAGCGGGCGCGCAGGGTCGCGCGGCCGACGACCGTGGCGCCGGGGGCGACGAACGCGGTGGGATCGAGCTCGAGGCCTTCCTGGAGCAAATGCGAGGGATCGTCGGGACGCATCGTCAGATCACGTTGGCTTCGGCTTCGAGCGGCCGGCCGGCGAAGCGCGCCAGCCCGAGCTCGGTCACGGCGAAGCGCGGGCGGCCGTCGAGCACCCAGTCGGCGAGCAGCATGCCCACGCCGGGCGCGTGCATGAACCCGTGGCCCGAGAAGCCGTTGGCGAGCAGGAAGCCCTCGACGCCCGAGGGCCCGAGGATGGCGTTGTGGTCGGGCGTGACCTCGTAGCTCCCGCCCCAGCCGGCGCGATAGGAAGCGTCCTCGAGGCGCGGCATGCGCTCCATGCCGGCGAGGAACACGCGGTCGCGGAAGTCGAGGTCGACGTGCAGGTCGAACGACGGCGGCTCGGCCTTGTCGGCGAGCCCCAGCAGCAGGCCGCCGCTCTCCTTGTGCATGTACAGGCCGGTGGCCATGTCGACGACCATCGGGAAGTCGGCGGGCACCCAGTCGAGCGGCTGCGTCGTGAAGATCTGGCGCCGCACCGGCACGACCGGCAGCTCGACGCCGGCCAGCGCGGCGACGGCCGCGGCGTGCGGCCCGGCTGCGTCGATCACGATCGGCGCGTCGATGCGACCCGCGGCCGTCGACACGCCGACGACGCGACCGGACTCGACGTGGATCGCGGTCACCTCGCGCTCGTACTCGAAGCGCGCGCCCAGGCGCTTCGCCGCGGCGCAGTAGGCGGCGGTGACACCGTGCGGATCGGCCAGGCCGTCGCTGGGGCAGAACGTCGCGCCGACCAGGTCTGCGGTCGCCAGCAGCGGCCAGCACCGCGCCACGTCCGCCGGGGTGAGCAACTCGACGGGAACGCCGAGCTCGCGCTGCATCGCGGCCCCCGCCTGGAAGGCGGCCCAGCGTCCGGCATCCGACAGCACGAACAGGTAGCCGACGGGCCAGTACAGGTCGCCCTCGTAAGCGAGCTCGTCGTTCATGCGCGCGAACGCCTCGATCGACAGCTTGCTCACGCGCACGTTCACCGGCGTCGAGAACTGCTGGCGCACGCCGCCCGCACAGCGACCGGTCGACCCCAGGCCAGATGCGTTCTCCTTCTCGAGGACGAGGGGGCGCAGGCCGCGCACCGCGAGGTGATAGGCGATCGAGGCGCCGATGCAGCCGGCTCCGACGATGAGCGCATCGGCGCGCGCCACGCCGCTCACGCGTTCTCCTTCCACATCGCCTTCAGACGCTCGTAGGTCTCGGGATACTCGCCGGTGTAGCGCAGGAACGACGGCACCGGGTAGCGCACACCGCCCTTCTGCGTACCTTCCAATCCTTCCACGATCGCCGGCGTCCACGACCACGGCCAGGCGAAACCCATCTCGTCGTCGCCGGTCTGGCCGAAGACTCGATCGCCATAGCACGGCAGCACGACCTGCGGCTCGCCCGCCTGGTGCGTGCGGATCACCAGCTCGGCGCAGTCGACGCGCGCGGCGTGGTGGCTGGCCAGCGTTCCGCCCCGCGAGTAGAGCGCGGCGGCGAGCAGCCGCATGACCTGCGCCCCGTTGGCGTAGACGACGACCACGTCGGGCGTGAACGATGCGCGGGCCAGTGGTGCGACGAGCAGCGCGGCGTGATGGCCGACGGCGAACTTCGGGATGGCGGCCTCGGATCGCGCGCCGGCGGCAGCATCCTTCGTGTACATCTCGACGCAGAGGTTGCCCTCGTCGTAGAACGGCAGTGCCTGCTCGTAGCCGAATGCGACGGCCGCGAGCGGGCACGACAGGTCCTCGCGTCCCACCGCCAGGCCCCACCCGTAGCGCCGCGCCAACGCGAACGTCTGGCAGACGGCGACCTCGATCCCCAGGTCCCGCTTCGGGCGCTTGAGCTTCGCCGGCACGTCTTCCATGCGCGCCACCCACGAGACCGCGAGCGGAAAGGTCGGCAACCGCACGTAGCGCGACAGCGCCACGTCGAGCGCGACGGGCGTGATTGCGACGGGGGTGCCGGCAGCGGTCGGAGTGGATTCGGCCATGGAATGAACTCAGGTGCGGGGAATGGACGGGCGGCGCTCGGGTGCGGCCGGGCGCAGTCTAGCAAACGCTGCGGGGCCTCACAACGGAGCGCCACTCACGCGCACCGCTTCCCAGACGAGAAAGAACGGGATGCGCCGCCGCGCCGCCCACGCGGGGTCGGCCCCGGGGGCCGACGGCGTCCCCCGCCCGGCCGGGCGTGGCTCGAACAGCCGCCGCGTCAGGAAGCCGTGCGCGGCCAGCCCCGCCGACAGCGTCGCCAGCGAGCGATGGTGATTCACCGTGGTGGCGGGAAACGAGGGCGAGAAACGAAAGACCTGCCGGCCGCGTCCGGGATACGACGCGACACGCAGGTGATCGAGCGTCGGCGTGCCACGCGGCACCTGGGGCAGGGTCGCCCCCCACGTCGTGTCCGGTCCCATGAAACACGGGTGCGGCAGCACCAGCACGAGCCGTCCGCCCGGGCGCAACGCCCGCGCCCAGGCGGCCAGCACCGGCCGCTCGCGTGCGACGTGCATGAGCGCCAGCACGCACAGCACGCCGTCGAGAACGCCGCGCTCGAGCAATCCGCCCGCGCCCAGGTCCCCCGTCTCGAAGTGGAGCCGTGCCCGCTCTGCCGCTGGCAGCGCGCGGGCGCGCCGTCGCGCCGCGGCGATCAGCCCGGGCGCCA
>JANOEH010000005.1:0-36366 GCA_031413115.1 Candidatus Eiseniibacteriota bacterium
AGCGCACCGAGACGCGCGGAGGGTTTCGGCGCATCCTGCTCGCGGATGAGCCGGAGGATTTCAATCGGGCTATCGATGTTGGATTTACCCTCCGCGAAGGGCGAAGTCGGGCGGGAACGCGAGGCCCAGCAGGCCCTGCTCGTTGCCGGTCGCCAGCGGTGTTGTGGTGAGGAACGGCGTCGGCAACAGAGCGCCGTTCTTGAAGATCCTGATCCGCCCGCGCTGGTCGGTGCCGCGCTGCTCGACGATGAACAGCCGCGAGTCCCCCGGGGGCGAGGTCACGACCACCGGCCGGATCAGGCCGGTGGCGATGCGCTGGACGGACAGGGCGGTCGTTGCATTGGCGGGCACGGCGAAGACCGCGATGGCAGCGAGCGCGAACAGGATGGGCGAACGAGGGATGCGGCGCAGCAGGCTCATGAGCGAAGGTCCTCCCTGAGAAGGTGATCGGCCTCCCCAGGGCCGGCCTTGCGTCCTCCAGTCTACCGTCCCACCGAACGGATTGCATCAGGCCTGCGGGCGCCGCCTCGCGCCGCAACAGCGTGCGGAATGCAACGCGCGGGGCGACGGCGGTGCGTCACGCCTCCTCGCCGCCCGGAAGGAAGCCCTCGGGCAGCGCCTGGAGCGCGGCCCGGAACTCGTCGAACAGGGTCGGATCCCACCAGCCCTTCGCCTTCTCTGTCTCCATGACCTCGAGCGCCTCGCTGCGCGTCATCGCCGCGCGGTAGGGCCGGCTCGTCGTCAACGCGTCGTACACGTCGGCCACCGAGGCGACGCGGGCGAGGAGCGGGATGTTGTCCCCCATCCGCCCCTCGGGATAGCCCGACCCGTCGAAGCGCTCGTGGTGGTGATACACGATGGGCATCGCCGCCTCGATCGTGCGCATGCCCTTGAGCAGCTCACGGCCGGCCACCGGGTGGCGCTGGATCTCCTTGAACTCCTCGGGCGTGAGCTTGCCGGGCTTGAGCAGCACGTCGTCGCGAATGGCGATCTTGCCGATGTCGTGGAACAGCCCGCCGAAGTGGAGCACCTTCTGCTCCTCGAACGACAGGCCGATCGTCTTGCCCAGCATCTCCGCGTAGTACGAGACGCGCTCGCTGTGGCCCGCGGTGTAGGGATCGCGAGCGTCGATCGTGCCGGCCAGGGCGACGATCACCTCCTGCGCCTCCTCGAACGCATCGGTGAATCGCTTGAGGCGAACCAGGTTCCGCACGCGCGCCACCAGCTCCTCGCCGTCGAAAGGCTTGCCCAGGAAGTCGGTCACCCCGGCCGAGATCGCGTCGAGCTTGTCCTTGCGCGTGGCGCCGCCGGTGATCATGACCACCGGCACGAAGCGCGTGCGCGGGTCGCTGCGCAGGCGCGGGACGACGTCATGCCCCGAGCGGCCTGACAGGTGCAGGTCGAGCAGGATGACGTCGGGCACGTCGGCCGAGAGGCGGTCGAACGCCTCGTCGGCGGTCGCGGCGTCGTCGACTTCGAACCCCTCGTGGGACAGCAGGTAGCGCAGCAGGTAGCGCACCTGTTCATCGTCGTCGACCACCAGGATCCGCCCGGCGCCGGCGCCGGCGCCGCGGTAGGTCGTGGGCTCGAAGTCACGCGTCGGCTGGGCTTCCATGGCGTCTTGCCTCCTCGGGGGTGTCACGTCGCGGGTCGCTCCCGGGCATCCTACGCGGTGGCTGCCGCCACCGCCAGCGGGGTGCATTTTTCCGTTGCACCCCTGGTGGCAGTGACCGATTATTCACTTCGATGCATTTAAATGCACTCGGCTGGCGCAGCGGCGCCGGCCGTCGTCGTCTCGGGGACCGGCGGTCTCGCCGCCCCCACGGAGGTCGTCCGCTTGACCAGGACTCGCCGCCTCACCGTGCTCGCCCGGCTGCTCTCGGAGCGCCGGTACACGAGCCAGGAGGCGCTGGCCAGGGCCCTCGCCAAGGAGGGGATGCCCGTGACCCAGGCCACGCTGTCGCGTGACCTCCGCAACCTGGGCGCCGGCAAGCGCCCGGGCGCGGACGGCCAGGCCGCCTACGAGCTGCCGACGCCGGCGGTCGAGGCGTTCGACCGCGCACGCCAGCGGCTCGACCTGCAGGCCTTCGTCAACGGGGTTGAGGTGGCGCAGAACCTGGCGATCGTGCGCACGCCGCCGGGGCACGCCAACGGCGTGGGGCGGGCGATCGACCTGCTCGGCTTCGACGGCATGCTCGGTTCGGTCGCCGGGGACGATACGCTGCTCGTGGTCCTCAAGGACGCCGCGTGCGCGCGGCGGCTGAAGAAGCATCTCGAAGGCTTCGCCGCGACGAACGGCGTGGCTGGAGGATGAGCGCCCCGCCCGTCCACGCCACGGTCGCCGTCCTCGGCGCATCCGGCTATGCCGGCGCCGAGTTCGTGCGCCTGGCCGAGTCACACCCGGGCGTGACCGTCGTCGCCCTCGGCTCGCGCGATGCGGTCGGTCGCGCGGCCGGGGACTTCGATCCCGGCCTCGATCCCCGCGCAGAAGGGCTCGCCCCCGTCGTCGACCTCGACGGGATCGCGACCCTGCTCGAGGACGGGGCCGCCGATACGCTCGTCACCTCCTTGCCGCACGGGGCATGGCGCACGCTCGCCGCAGAACGGCCCGCGCTTGCCGCCACCCCCGTGCGCATCGTCGACCTGTCGTCCGATCACCGGGACGGCTCGGCGGGCTACGTCTACGGCCTGCCCGAGGCGTTTCGGCAGCAACTGACCGGTGCGACACGGATCGCCAACCCCGGATGCTACCCGACCGGCGCCGCGCTGGCGCTGCTTCCGGCCGCCGCCGCGGGCCTGCTCGCCGGCGACGTCATGGTCGTCGCGATCTCGGGCGCGAGCGGCGCGGGCCGGGCCCCGTCGCCGCGCACGCAGTTCGTCGAACTCGACGGCGGCGCCGCGTTCTACAAGGTGGGCACGGAGCACGCCCACGTTGCCGAGATGGCGCGCACGCTCGCGGCGTTCGGCGCGAAGGCGGCGCGCGTCGGGTTCGCGCCGCAGCTGGTGCCGATGGCGCGCGGTATCCTGCTCACCGCCCAGGCCCCGCTGGTGCGCGCGACGAGCGAGGCCGAGATTCGTGCGCTCTATGCCGCGCGCTACGATGCCGAGCCGTTCGTGCGCCTGCTGCCCGCCAAGACGTGGCCCGAGACGCGCGCCGTGCGCGGCTCCAATCGGGTGGACGTGCAGGTGACCACGCTGTTCGACGGCACGACACTGCTCGCCACCGCGGCGATCGACAACCTATCGAAGGGCGCGGCGACCCAGGCACTGCAGAACCTGAACCTCATGCTCGGCTGGCCCGAGACGACGGCGCTGCCGCGCCACGGGAGGGCGTGGTGAACACCGCGACCGCACCGGTCGTCGTCAAGCTGGGCGGCCGCGCACTCGAGGCTGCCGGCGCGATCGACGGGCTCGCCGCAGACCTTGTAAAGCTGGCCGGCCGGGCGGTCATCGTCCACGGCGGCGGGGCCGAGGTCACGGCGTGGAGTGCCCGCCTGGGCCTCAAGGCGAGCTTCCACGAGGGCCGGCGCGTCACCGACGCGGCGACGCTCGAGGTGGCGACCGCCGTGCTCGCCGGCCTGGCGAACAAGCGCCTGGTCGCCGGCCTGCGCGCCCGCGGCGTCGACGCGGTGGGCCTCGCCGCACTCGACGGCGGCATCGTGCGCGTCGTGCGCCACGCCGACGCGGCGGCGCTGGGCGCGGTGGGCACGGTGACGGGCGTCGATGCCGCGTTGCTGACTGCGCTGCTCGCGGCGGGCCGCACGCCGGTCGTCTCGAGCATCGGGGCGGCCGACGGTGCCTTGCTCAATCTGAACGCCGACGACGTCGCTGCCGCGCTGGCGCCGGCGCTTGGGGCTTCGACGCTTGTGCTTCTTTCGGATACGCCGGGCCTCGTGCTCGGCGGCCGGGTCGTGCGCTCCCTCGACCGTGCGGCGCTCGATCATGCACTCGCCGGAGGCGAGGTGACCGGCGGGATGCAGCCCAAGCTGGAGGCCGCCGTGGCGGCCGTCGACGGCGGCACGCCGAGCGCGTGGATTGCGGAATGGACCGGCGCCGGCACGCTGGCGCGCCTGATTGCGGGCAAAGAGGGACCCTACGGGACGCGCGTCGTCGCTGCCGTGCCACCCGGCGAACCGAAGACAGCGAACGGATCCAAGGAGGAAACGGCCCATGGCCGCTGAGCACGAAGCGACGACGACGACCGCGCCGGCCGCAGCCTCCGCGGCGCCGAACCTGGCAATGGCGAACGAGGAGCCGGGACTCCTTGCCCCGGTCTACCCGCTCCCCCGCCTCGCGCTCGCGCGCGGCCAGGGCGCGCGCGTCGAGGATCGCGCCGGGCGCACCTACATCGACTTCACCTGCGGCATCGCCGTCAACGCTTTCGGCCACGCGCCGCGCGGGCTCGCCAGCGCGGTGGCGAAGCAGATGAAGACGCTGGGTCACGTCTCGAATCTCTTCGCCCACGAGCCGGGGATCGCGCTCGCCCGCCGGCTGCAGGAAGCCACGGGCTACGCGCACGTGTTCTTCTGCAACTCGGGCACCGAGGGCATCGAGGCGGCGCTCAAGTTCGCGCGCGTGCGCGCCCACGTCGCGGAGAAGCCGGGACGTGGCATCGTCGCCTTCACCGGAGGCTTCCACGGCCGCACCGGCTTCGCGCTGTCGACGACGTGGAACCCGGCGTACCGCGCGCCGTTCGAGCCCTTGATCCCGGGCGTGCGCTTCCTGCCGTTCGGCGACGCGAAGGCGCTGGCCGAGGGCATCGACGAGGGCACCTGCGCGGTGCTGGTCGAGCCGGTGCAGGGCGAGGCGGGCGCGATCGTCGCTCCGAAGGGCTTCCTCGCCGCGCTGCGAAAGCGCTGCGACGACGTGGGCGCGCTGCTGGTCTTCGACGAGGTCCAGTGCGGCACCGGTCGCACCGGGCGCTTCCTCGCCGCCGAGCACTTCGGTGTGCGCTCCGACATCACGGTGCTGTCGAAGGCGCTGGGCGGCGGGCTGCCGCTCGCCGCCGTGCTGCTCGACGCGAAGGCGGCCGAAGGCCTCGCCCCCGGCGTCCATGGCACGACGTTCGGCGGTAACCCGATCGCCACGACCGCGGGGCTGTGGGTGGTCGAGCGCGTGCTCAAGAAGTCGTTCCTCGCCCGGGTGCGCCGTCGCGGCAAGACGCTGAGGGCCGCGCTGGCCGCGGTCGTCGCCGCGCATCCGAAGAGCCTGTTCGCGTCCCGCGGCCTCGGCCTGCTTGCCGCGATCGAGGTCGCACCCGACGCCGCGTTCGGCCCAAAGGACGTGGTCGAGGCGGCGCGCGCGGAGGGCCTCCTGCTGGTGCGCGGCGGGGACCGAGCGCTGCGCGTCCTGCCGCCCCTGGACGTCGATGAAGCGACGATCGCCGAGGCGATCGCCTGCCTCGACCGTGCCCTCACCCGCCTCGAGGAGACGAAGACCTCATGACCACCAAGCCTGTGAAGAAGGTCGCCCTCGCCTACAGCGGCGGGCTCGATACGAGCGTCATCGTGCACTGGCTCAAGGCCCGCTACGGCTGCGAGGTCGTCGCCTACTGCTGCGACGTCGGCCAGGGCGGCGAACTCGATGGACTCGAGCCACGGGCCCGTGCGCTGGGCGCGAGCGAGGTCGTGGTCGAGGACCTGAACGACACGTTCGCCCGCGACTACGCGTTTCCGACGCTGCGCGCCGGCGCGCTCTACGAGGGCGTGTACCGCCTCGGCACGTCGATCGCGCGGCCGCTGATCGCCGCGCGGCAGGTCGCCGCGGCGCGGCAGTTCGGCTGCGACGCGCTGGCCCACGGCTGCACGGGCAAGGGCAACGACCAGGTGCGCTTCGAGCTCACGTACATGGCGCTGGCGCCCGACCTCACCGTGCTCGCCCCGTGGCGCGATCCCGACTGGGGCATCGTCTCGCGCGAGGACGCGCTCGACTACGCGACGCAGCACGGGCTCCCCGTGCCGATGAAGAAGTCCGACCTGTTCTCGCGTGACGGCAACCTGTGGCACCTGTCGCACGAGGGCGGTCCGCTCGAGGATCCGGCCCAGCCGGCGCCCGAGAGCATGTACCGGCTCACCGCCGCGCCCGAGGCGCGACCGGCGTCGCCCGAGCTCGTCACCATCGGCTTCGAGCAGGGCTGGCCCGTGTCCCTCGACGGCCGCACGCTGGGCCCCGCCGCGCTCGTGGCCGAGCTCAACGTCATCGCCGGGCACCACGGCGTGGGCCGCGACGACATCGTCGAGTCGCGTGTCGTGGGCATGAAGTCGCGCGGCGTCTACGAGACGCCGGGTGGCACGGTGCTGGCCGAGGCGCTCGAGGACCTGTGCCGGCTGACGCTGACGCACGACGTGCTGCGCACCCGCGCCGAGCTCGCGCCGCGCTTCGCCGACCTCGTGTACCGCGGCGAGTGGTTTGCGCCCGTGCGCGAGGCGCTGACCGCGTTCGTCGACAAGGCGCTCGGGCCGGTCACCGGCGCGGTGCTGGTCGAGCTGCACCAGGGCCGCGCCCGCGCCGTCGGCCGCTCGAGCCCGCGCTCGCTGTACGACGCGGGCCTGGCGTCGTTCGACATGACCGGCTACGAGCCGAAGCACGCCGAGGGCTTCATCCGCATCCTCGGCCAGCCGCTGGCGAAGGCCGTCCGCGTGGCGGAGAGCGAGTCGGGGAGAACGAACGTTGGCTGAGACCTCCGTCACTCCCCGCGTCCGGCGCGCCACGGTGGCCGACATCCCCGGCATCGCCGGCGTGATGGCCGGCTACGTCGAGGACGGGTCGCTGCTGCCCCGCTCGACCGGCGAGCTCTATCGCTCGGTGCGCGAGTTCCACGTCGCGCTCGACGCGGAGAATCGCGTCGTCGCCTGCGCCGCCCTGCGCGTGCTGTGGGACGACCTGGGCGAGGTGCGCTCGCTGGCGGTCCGCCCCGAGGCGCACGGGCAGGGCCTGGGGCGCATCCTCGTCGAGCGCGTGCTCGACGACGCGCGCGAACTGGGGCTGGGCCGCGTCATCGCGCTGACCCGCGAGGTGACGTTCTTCGAGCGCGTGGGCTTCTCGCTCGCCCAGCGGGAGTCGATGCCGCGCAAGGTGTGGACCGACTGCGTGGCCTGCCCGCGCCGCCACGCCTGCGACGAGATCGCGGTCGAGATCGAGCTGGCGCCGGGCGCAATCGAGCGCGCCCGCGAGACCGTGCGCGCGTGGAGCGTGCCGCTCATGAAGGAGCCTGCGTGAACCACGTCGTCCCGCCGCACCTGATCGACCTCATCGGCCTGGACCGTGCATTCGTCCTGACGCTCTTCCAGCAGGCCGAGCTGCTGCGCGCCCACCGCCGCACGCGCCATGCGCCCAGGCCGCTGGCCGGCCGCACGGCCGCACTCGTGTTCCACAAGCCATCGCTGCGCACGCGCGTGTCGTTCACCGTCGGCATGCACGAGCTGGGCGGCGATGCGATCGACCTGGGCATGGCCGAGGTCTCGGCGCACGGCCGCGAGAGCGTTCCCGACGTGGCGCACGTGATCTCGGGGATGTGCGACGCGATCGTCATCCGCACGTTCACGCACCGACTGGTCACCGACCTGGCGCAGCACTCGAGCGTCCCGGTGATCAACGCGCTCACCGACCACTCGCACCCGTGCCAGATCCTGGCCGATCTCTACACACTGTGGCGCGCGGGGCGTGACCTCGACACGCTCAAGGTCGCATGGGTGGGTGACGGCAACAACGTGCTCCACTCGTGGATCGAGGCGGCGACGATCTTCGGGTTCGGGCTGACGTTCGCCACCCCCGACGGTTTCGAGCCCGACGGCGGCCTGTTTCTCGCCGCCGAGTCGCGGGCCCGGGGCGGCATCCGCCGCGTGCGCGACCCGAAGGAAGCCGCACGCGGCGCCGACGTGGTCTACACCGACACGTGGACGAGCATGGGCCAGGAGGACGAGGCGGCGTGGCGGCGCGTGTCGTTCGCGGGCTACCAGGTGAACGAGGCGCTGATGGCGCTGGCCGCGCCCGATGCACTGTTCATGCACTGCCTGCCGGCGCACCGCGGCGAGGAAGTGACCGACGCGGTGATGGACGGCCCGCAGAGCGTGATCCTCGCCCAGGCCGAGAACCGCCTGCACCTGCAGAAAGCCGTGCTCGCCGAGTTGATCGCGGCGAACGAGGCGCGGCGGAGGGCGCCGGAGGTCAGCCCGGCGGCGGCGATCCCGGTGGCCACAGCTTCCGATCGAGGATGACCCGGGCGGCTCCCGCCGCGGCCCCACAGTATACGCACCCGACAAACGAAGGGGCGGCCCCGTTGCCGGAGCCGCCCCTGATCGATCTCATGTGGCACGCAAGCAGCTGCGCACCCCAGCGCTTCGCGCTGTTATCGGTACTGGGCCTTCACCTTGCCCCAGGACGACGTTTCCGCCGGGACCGGGCAGTTCAGGTCGATCTTGCCATCATGCCGGAAGAGGTAGCCCGGGATGAGGACGTCGCCGACCGGACGCCAGGTGAGACCGCCCGTGAACAGGCCCGGGCAAGGCGCGCCGCCGGTGACGGTCAGGTCGATGAGCGACCCGCCGTTCCAGTTGATGTCGCCTTCCGCATTTCCGACCTGGAACTGCGTGAAGTCGTTCGTCTGGACCACGAAGCGCGTGAAGACGCCGGACAGGAGCAGAGTCCCGTCGGCAAACGTCGACGGCGCCGTGGCGTTCGGCGGATTGACGCCGTAGTCGTGATCCGGCGTGAGATCCTCGTAGATCTGGATCGTACCGCCCGAGTAGTTCGTCGAGTAGAACTGGAGTCCCGGCGCGCCGATCGTCCCCGTGCCCAGCGAAGTCAGGCCGGAGATGACGATCGTGTATTCCTTCGTCGGGTCGCTCGCATCGAGGAAATCGAACGGAGCATTGAAGTCACTGACCGTCCCGACACCCGCGAGCGGGTTGCCGAGCGGCTGGTTGTTGAATGTCGAGCTGGCCGGTCCGTAGAAATAGATCGGATCCCAGTCGATGATGGGCCCGGCTTCCGCCGTCGCTGCGAAGGCGAGAGCGGCCAGCCCGGCGATGATTCGCGTTTTCCTCTGATTCATCGGCTGCACCCCCATGAGGTTCGGATTGCTCCGAACACTGCCCTAGCGATAGTTGGCCTTCAGCGCGCCCCACGACTTGTCCTTCGCAGGAACGACCTGTTCCACGAGCACCTGGCCGTCGACCTGGTGTGCGTAGCCTTCCGGCATGTTGATCTCGTTCGAGGTCACACCGGCGAACGTCCAACCCGTCCGGCGGGTCACGTCAACGTTGTCGAGCTGCGAGCCACCGACGACCTGATAATTGGCCTCGAAGCTGCCCGAGTTGTCGATGGTATTGAACACGAAGCGGAAGTTGGTGAGCGCTCCGCCCAGGAAGTGCGTGCCGTCGACGAAGGTCGGGGGCGCGGTCGCGTTCGGCGGATTGACACCGAAGTCGTAGTCCGTGCCCAGAGTGCGGTCGTCCTCGTAGACGTCGAGGGCGCCGCCGGCGTAGTCGACGATGATGAAGGGTCCGACAACCTGCTGATTGATCGCGGTGAGACCCGAGATCACGTACGTATACTGGTTCGCCACGGTATTGAACACGAGGGGCGCGTAGAGAACCGGCACCTCCCCGAGGCTGACGTATCCGCTGCCGACCTCCCCGAACTGGTTCGGGTTCGGGTCCGGCGACTCGTAGTCGTACCCGACATAGTCGAAAAGGAGCTGCGCGGCGCCGGCCGCCGGGGTGAACCCGGCGTTCAGGGCGAACATTCCGAGGAGGAACGCGATCGCCTTTTTCTTCATGAAGCACCTCGATGGCCGGTCGCGACGGAGCATCCCGGCGCGCACACGACGCGGATGAAAGGAGGATCAACCTGTTGAGAAACGACGGCCCGACAAGGAAGGGAGCCCAGCACCACGGAGCCCACCCCTGGATGCGGTCGACGTCACATCCGGGTGACGGTAACTCCGGATCGGGGAGCCGCAGGAATAATGGCATGGCGTGGGCTCGGTTTCAACTGAAACTTGCTTCCGGGCATGCGGTTGCTGCCTCAGGCGCCGGCCGGCGCCCCCGCCAGCCAGGCCCGCGCCTCGGCAACGGCGGCCTCGAATCCCAGCGCCCGCCCCGCCTCGGAGGCCTCGGCGAACGCCGGAGCCCCCAGTACGGCCGCGATCCGGGCCAGCCGGGCGTCGCGCTCGCGCTGTTCGAGGGGCACCAGGGGCGAACCGATCGAGTCCCGAAGCGCCTGTGCGGCAAGCAGGTAGCGAGCCGATCGGACGGCATCGCCGGCCGTCTCCGCCAGTGACGCCGCGGCCTCGAGGGCATAAGCCCCCGACCGCTTGGCCGCCAGTTCCTCGACCAGCTCGAAGGCCTCGGCGAGCTCGGCCCGCGCGGCGTCCTCGCGCCCCAGCCCCCGGGTGGCGACGGCCAGGTCCGCCAGCGTCATGGCCATGGCCTCCTTGTCGCCCACGGCCGACCGGAAGACGGCGATGGCCTCTTCGTAGAGCGGGGCCGCCTCCGCCCAGGAGCCCTGCAACAGGGCGAGGTACCCGAGGTTGTGCAGCGTGGCCGCGATCCCCCGCGACTCCCCGATCTCGCGATAGATCTCGAGGCTGGAGAGGCCGAACTGGCGGGACTCCACGAGTTCGCCCCGGTAGGCCGCCAGGGTGGCCAGGGCCGCGAAGGCCCTGGCCACGCCCTTCTTGTCGCCGAGCTGGCGGTAGATCGCCAGGCTCTCCTCGATCGGCGGACCGGCCGCCTCGAGGTCGCAGAGGTACAGCGCCAGGCCCCCGGCCCGAACCAGCGCCTTGCCGCGAGCCGGGTCGGGCGAGGTATCCCCGGCCCGGGCCTTCGTCTCGGCCTGGACGGCGAGGGCACTCGTCAGGGCCCGCAGGCCGACGACGTAACGCCCGCGCGCCGACCAGAAGCGCGCCACCGCGCCAGCCAAGCGTACTCCGCGGTCGGGACCATCCGGGAGGTTCCGCGAGGCGCCCAGCGCTCCCAGCAGGTTCTCGCCATCGGCGTCGAGCCGCGCGAACCACGACGCCTGGCGCGGCCCCATCAGCTGGCTCTCGGCTTCCTCGGCGAGCGCAAGAAAGTGGGCGAGGTGCCGCTCGCGCAGCGCCGGTTCCTCGGTCGTCTCGCGCAGGCGCTCGAGGGCGAACTGGCGCACCGACTCGAGGAAGCGGTAGCGCGGACGATCGGGCACGCTGCGGTCGACCACGGCGAGGGACTTGTCGGCGAGCAGCGTCAACAGGTCGAGCACCTCGAATTCGTCGGCATTCTCCTCGACCACCGCCACGGCGCCCTCGAGCGACCAGCCGCCGGCGAACACGGCGAGGCGGCGGAAGAACGCCTGCTCGTGCGGCGCGAGCATCTCGTAGCTCCACTCGATCGTGGCCCGCAGCGTCTGCTGCCGCGGTAGCGCACTCTTGCTGCCGCCGGTGAGCAGGCGGAAGCGGTCGTCGAGCTTGGCCAGGATCTGCTCGACGCCGAGCACGCGGGCGCGCGCCGCCGCCAGCTCGAGCGCCAGCGGGATGCCGTCGAGGCGGCGGCAGATCTCGCCGACCGTCGCCGCGTTGGCGTCGGTCAGCGCGAACTCGGGAGCGACCTGGCGGGCGCGCTCGACGTAGAGCCGCACCGCCTCGAAACCCTCGAACGCGGCCGCGCCGCCGGTCCGCCCCTCCTCGGGCAGCGACAGCGTCGGGACCGGGTGAACCGTCTCGCCGTCGACCCCGAGCGCCTCGCGGCTGGTCACCAGCACCTTGAGTTCGGCGCAGGCGCGCAGCAGCACGGTGACGAGCGCGGCGCTCGGCGCCAGCAGGTGTTCGCAGTTGTCGAGCAGGAGCAGCACGCGCCGGCCGCGCAGGCGCTCGAGCAGGGCCTCGGTCAGCGACCGCCCGGGCTCCTCGCGCACGTCGATCGCGGCTGCGACCGTGGCCTCGATGCGCGATGCGTCGCGCAGCGGGGCCAGGTCGACGAACCACACGCCGTCCGGATGGTCGGCCAGCGAGCGCGCCGCCAGCTCGAGCGCGAGGCGCGTCTTGCCGCTGCCGCCGAAGCCCGTGAGCGTCAGGATGCGCGTGCGCGCCAGCTGGGCGGCGCAGGCGGCGAGCTCGCCGTCGCGGCCGACGAAGCTGGTGAGCAGCTGCGGCAGGTTGTTGCTGACCGTCGCGACCTGCCCCTCACGCAGCGCCGACGCGCGGCGGATGCCGAGGACGTCCTCGATCTCGGCGCGCATGGCCTGGATCGAGGCCGTCCGCTTCGCCATGTTCTTCTCGAGCGCGGTCGTCAGCAGCGCGCGAATGCGCGGCGACAGATTCGGCGGCAGCCGGTTCCAGTCCGGCTCCTTCTCCAGCGTGGCGCGCAGCATCTCGCCCACGTTCGCCCCCGCGAACGCCGGCGCGCCCGAGAGCGCCTCGAAGAGCACGGCGCCGAAGGCGAACACGTCGGTGCGCGCGTCCTGCGCGCCGGCGACGATCTGCTCGGGCGACATGTAGCCCGGCGTGCCCTCGGCCGAGTCCGAGCTGCCGGCGTTCGAGCCGCCGACCATCGTCACGGGGGCCAGCGGCGCCATGGTCGCGCCGTCGGGCGACTGCGTCAGCGCGTCGAGATCGACGACCCCGCCGGCCTTCTCCACCTGCTTCGCCGCGGCGCCCGCGCGGCGCCCCATGGCGAGGCCGAAGTCCAGCACCTTGACCCGCCCGCGCGGGCCGAGCATGACGTTCGCCGGCTTGAGGTCGCGGTGGATGACGTCGCGCTCGTGTGCCGCCTCGAGCGCCTCGGCGATCTGCGCCGCGACGGCGAGCGCTTCCTCGGGCGGGAGCGGGCCTTCGGCGATGCGGTCGGCCAGCGAGCGCCCCTCGACCAGCTCGAGAACGAGGAACTTCGTCTCGCCCTCGCCCTCCTCGAAGCCGTGGATGGTGGCGATGTTGGGATGGTTGAGCGCCGCCAGGTGCAGCGCCTCCTGGCGGAAGCGGATCAGGCGGTCCGGGTCGCGCGCGAACTCCCTGGGCAGGAGCTTGAGCGCGACATCGCGATTGAGCCGTGGGTCGTGCGCCCGGTAGACGTCACCCATGCCGCCCGAGCCCAGGCGGTCGACGACGACGTACGGCCCGAGCGCGGTGCCTCGTTCCATCAGGAGGAGCTCCGGGGTTGGGACCCTGCCCCCCGGTCCGCAGGCGGGCGGTGGGAGACGCGTCCCCAGTCTAACGGCCGAACCGCCGTGGACGCACGCAGAAGTGGCGTGCGCTCCTGCACCCTTTGCTCCACCATGGCGGAATGTCCCCCCCGATCCCGCCCCTTCGCCTCGTCCGCCGCGCGGCCGCACTCGCGCTGGCCGCTCTGCTCGCCTCCTGCGCCTCCGACCGCGGGCCGGCCGAGCAGGCGCTCGCGGGGATCGAGGAGGCCTACGTGAAGATCCGGCCGCGCGTGCGCTCGCTGGCGCCCGAGCGCGCCGCCGAGATCGAGCGGCAGATCGAGCGGGCGCGCCTCGCCTCGCGCGAGGGCGACTGGATCACGGCGATGGCAGCGACGAGCGCCCTGCCCGCCGAGATCGAGCAGCTGTCGAACGAGATCGGGGAGCGCGAGAAAGCGGCCCAGGCCGCGTGGGACTCGACGAACGCGGGGCTCGCCGCGCGCCTGCAAGAGGTGGACGCGACGATCGAGCGCCGCGCCGCGGCGGCGCCCGCCCCGCCCGCGGACGCCGTCTCCGCCGCGCGGGCCGAGCTGGCCGCCGCGCGCGTCGCCTGGTCGCAGGCGATCGCGGCGCGCGACGAGGGCAGCTACGACCAGGCGCGCATCAAGGCCGGCGAGGTGCAGTTGCGCGCCCGCCGCGCGCTTTCGTCGATCGCTTCGCCGTAGCCTTTGCGGGCCGCGCGGGCTTCGCCGCCGCCGCCCCCCGCCGGGCCGGCCCGGCGATCACGGCCTCGACCTCGCCCCACGCGGCCGCCGGCAGCTCGAGCTCGCACGCCTTCACGTTCTCGTCGATCTGCTCCTCGCTGGTCGCGCCGATGATCGCGCTCGACACCTCGGGATGGCGCAGCACCCACGCCAGCGCGACCTGCGCCGGCGTGCCCGCGCCCGACTTCGCGCACCACGCCGCGAGGCGCTCGGCGGCAGCCACGTTCTCGGGCGTGAGCGCCTTCTCCTGGGTCAGGAAGTGCGCGAACTTCGACGTCGCGCGGCTGCCTTCGGGCTTCGCGCCGCCGGCGTACTTGTTGGTCAGCACGCCCTGGGCCAGCGGCGAGTAGACGAGCAGCCCCACACCCCACTTGCGGCACAGCGAAACGTGCGCCTTCTCGACGTGACGATCGATCAGGCTCCATCGCGGCTGGCTCGACACCATGACGTCCCAGCCGCGCTTCTGCTGCAGCTCGAGGACCTGTCGATCGAGCGGCGCGCTGCGGTCGTAGTTCGAGTAGCCGACGTAACGCACCTTGCCGACGCGCACCAGGTCCTCGAACGCGCGCAGCGTCTCCTCGAGCGGTGCATCCTTGTCGGGCGCGTGCAACTGGTAGAGGTCGATGTAGTCGACGCCGAGTCGGCGCAGGCTCTGGTCGCAGGCGTCGAAGATGTGCTTGCGCGACAGACCCGCACCCAGCGGGCCGTCCCACACGCGCCCCATGCACTTGGTGGCGATCACGACCTGCTCGCGCGGCACGCCGGCCAGCGCCTTGCCAAGGGCGCGCTCGGCCTCGCCGCGGACGTACACGTCGGCGGTGTCGAACGTGTGGATGCCGCGCTCGAAGGCGTGGCGGACGATGCGCGTGGTGGCGGCGTCGTCGACCGAGCCGCCGTACGTGGTCCACGAGCCGAGCGACAGGGCGGACACCTTGAGGCCGCTCTTGCCGAGGCGACGAACGAGCATGGGGGAATCTCCCGGAAGGACTACGTGGGGCGATGGCCAGTGACGGTCCCCGGCAGGATCGGTCCGCGGGATCGCGCGGTCAAGTCGTGGACACCGCGCTCGTGATCGCCGCGCGTCGCGGGCCACTCGGCACTGGCCACACACCGCGGATCTCATCGGCCACCGTGGCCAGCGTCGAGGCCACCGGCGAGTTCGAGCGCCACGCGAGGACCACTGTGCGCGCGGGTTCGCGCGGCGCGAAGTTGCGGATGGTCAGGTCCGCGTGGGCACGCTCGGCCTCGACCGCGATCTCGGGCAGCAACGTCACGCCGGCGCCCCCGGCGACCATCTGCACCAGGGTCGGCAGGCTGGTGGCACGGTAACCCAGTTCCTGTGCGCCGGCCCCCGCGCAGTAGGCCAGTGCCTGATCGCGGAAGCAATGACCGTCGTCGAGCAGCAACACGTGTTCCCCGGCGAGGTCCGCCGGCCTCACCGGCGCCCTGCCGCGTGCCAGCCCGTGGCCGGGCGGCAGGGCGAGGACGAAGCGATCGATGCCGACCTGGCTCGACGCGAACGCCTCGACGCCGGCCACGCGGGCGAGCAGCGCGCCCTCCAACTCGCCGTGGGCCAGGCGGGCGAGCAGCACGTCCGTCTTGTCCTCGACCCACACGAACGATGCGCGCGGGAACGCCGCCCGCAGCCGCGGAGCCGCCCGCGGGAGAATGTACGGCCCGATCGTCGGGATGACGCCGATGCGCAGGGTGCCCGCGCGCGGGTCGCGATGGCGCCCGGCGGCGGCGGCCAGGTCGGAGACCTCGAGCAGGACGCGGCGGGCGCGGGCGACCAGGTCCTCGCCGGCCGCGGTGATCAACACGCCGCTGCGGCCGCGCTCGAACAAGCGGGCTCCAAGCGTCGCCTCGAGCGCGGCGAGCTGGGCCGACAGCGCGGGCTGCGAGACGGCACAGCGCTCGGCGGCGCGACGGAAGTTGCGCGCGTCGGCGACGGCCACGGCGTACTGGAGCTGGCGCAGGGTGAGCGCGATCGGGGTCAGGTTCATGATCGTCTGAGACTATCACAGCGATCCAAACGATGCCTTGGCTCGATGAGAGTTCCGTGGGCGACTCTGCTCGCGTACGTGAGTGATGAACCTGCGGCCCGCCTCGTCGGCGCCGCACCGGGCCGTCCGACTGGCTCCCCCCGCCGGGCGGCCTTGTTCACTCCCGCCGAAGCGCGACGATCGTGAAGTCGTCGTCGTACTCGACCGCTCCCGAGAACTCGCGCGTGAGCAGCACGATGTCGCGGATCAACTGGGGCGCGGTCCGCTCGCGCAGCCGACCCGCGACGCTCGCCAGGCGCTCGGCCCCGAAGTCGCTGCGCGCGGGATCGGCGCACTCGACCACGCCGTCGGTGTAGAGCACGAGCAGCTCCCCGGGGGCGAGCCTGGTCACCCCCTCCTCGTAGTGCGCGGCCGGGAACACGCCGAGCAACGGCCCGCCGCGCTCCAGCCATTCCGTCGCGCTGCCGCTGATACTGCCCGCCGGATCGCGCACGACGAACGGCGGATTGTGTCCCGCGTTGACGTAGGCCACCGTGCCGCTCGCCGGATCGAGCCGCGCCACGAACGCCGTGACGAACACGATCCCGGCCAGCGAATCGGGCAGCGCGCGGTTCACGTCGGCGACGACCTCGGCCAGCGTCCCGCCTCCGTCGAGCCGGCTGCGCAGCAGCGCGCGAAACGCCGCCATCACGAGGGCCGCGGCCACGCCCTTGCCCGCCACGTCGGCCACGACGAGCGTGAGCCGGCCGTCGCTCGACGGAATCGCATCATAGTAGTCGCCGCCGATGCGCAGCGTCGGGATGCAGCGGCCCGCCAGGTCGTAGCCGGGGACCACGGGCGGCTCGGTCGGCAACAGGCGCGACTGCACCTCCTGGGCGAGCCGCATCTGCGACTCGAAGCGCTCGCCCGCGAGCAGGCGCTCATGAAGGACGGCGTTCTCGATCGCAATGCCGGCCGCTTCGGCGAAGAACCCCAGCGTGTCGACGTCCGTGTCGGCGAACGCGTCGACCCGATCGCTCTCGAGGTTGAGCGCACCGATGACCCGGCCTGCACGCACGATCGGCACGGCGATCTCGGAGCACGTGCGAGCGCGAGCCTCGACATAACGCGCATCGGCGCGCACGTCGGGCGCACGAACCACCTCGCCCTGAAGGATGGCATGCCCGGTGATGCCACCGCCGTGGTTCAGCACGGGATCGCGGGCTCGGGGGATCGGGTCGTAGCCGCGTCGTGCGAAGCTGGCGATCATCGGCCCGGCCGGGACGCCGCGGTCGATCACCAGTCCGTCGCGCAGCACGAAGATGCCGCCCGCATCGAACGCGACGACATGGCCGGCCGCGCAGAGCAATCGTTCGAGCACTTCGTCGAGCTCGAGCGTGCCGTGCACGCTGCGCGAGACGTCGAGCAGCAGGCCGACGCGCGTCGCGGAGTCCAGGCGGGATGAATCGAGATCGGGCTGCATCGGCGCATCTCCCTCCGGTCGGGCCGCGGACGGGGATGCCCGCGCGCCGCCAAGGGTAAGCTCGCCTCGACGGCGGCGACAAGGTGGCCGAGGCGAGGTTTGACGCCGAGCGGACGTCCGCGGCGTCAATTCCACGACAGCCGCGCGAGGACGACGGCGAACTACACGAAGTCCGCGTTTCCGTAGTTGATCGACCGGAGCGCAGCGTCGCCCATGCGGGTGGTCAGCTCCTCGTCGGCGATCAGGACGGAGGGGCCGGCGAGGCGATGAACCCGTACGAGCACTTGATGCGCAGCACCTTGCACCCGAAGAAGTGCTCGCAGGTCACGCAGCGGTCGAGTTACGGAGATCGGTTCCTGCTCGTGTGGTAGCTCGATGGTGCAGCCTGCCAGGCATCCGACGACGCGAGTTCGGACCCTCGAGCAGGATCCACTCGGCGGCTCGCGTCGACACGGACTTAGGTGGGGACATGGCTGGAACCAAAGGGCCCCCGGGGCAAGGCCAGCCGAGATTCGTTCCGAACCGAAGCCGAAACTGGATCGTCGACCGGGCCCCCGGACCCGCTTGACAGGGCTCCCACCCCCAGCGCATACTTTGTTCGTTATCTGAACAAAGTGGAATTCCCATCTGTTTTCATGGTATCCCGTGTCCCCCGGGGCTCTACTCGCACCCCGATTCGGAGGCATGTCGTGACACCGAGACACACCGCCCCGCCTGCAGCGCTCGCGGCGGCATTCCTCGCCCTCGCTGCCGGCTGCGGCCACGACACCGCGGATCTCGGACTCGCTCCGGGCAACACGGACCCGATCGTCTTCCTCGACACCTATGGCGATGGTGTCGGCTACCAGGCGTTTGCCGGCTCGAAGGTGACCGCGGTGACGGTCGATGCGACCAACTCGCACCTGGGCACCTCCTCCCTCAAGGTCAGCGTCCCGGGGCCCAGCGATCCCGCGGGCGGCTACGCCGGCGGCGCGTTCACGACCGTACAGGCCCGCGACCCCTCCGGCTACAACGCGCTGACGTTCTGGGCCAAGGCCAGCCGGACGGCGACACTCGACGTGGCCGGACTCGGCAACGACAACACCGGGACGTCGAAGTACGAGGTGCGGTGGGCCGCGATCCCCCTCACGACCGCATGGACGAAGTACACGATCCCGATCCCCCTGACCGGAGTGCTCCGCGCCGAGCGGGGCATGTTCTTCTTCGCCGAGGGTCCCGAGGCGGGCTCGGGCTACACGTTGTGGTTTGATGACATCATGTTCGAGAACATCGACACCATCTCGAACCCTCGGCCCGGGCTGCAGTCGCGGCTCGTCGGCGCGTTCGCCGGTGCGTCCTTTCCGGTGCAGGGGACGCGCACGACGTTCGATGTCGGCGGGGCGAACCAGATCGTCGAACACATGCCGGCCTGGTTCGATTACGCCACGTCAGTCGACTCCGTGGCGCAGGTCGACGAGGGCATCGTCCGCGTCCGGAGGGCCGGCCGGACCGAGATCACGGCCCGCCTCGGAAGCATCCCCGCGGTCGGGGTGCTGACCGTGAACGCCTCGGCGCTGCCCCCCGACGCGGCGCCGGTTCCGACGCGGCCGGCTGCCGACGTGATCGCGCTGTTCAGCAACTCGTACGCGAACCGGCCCGTCGACACCTGGTCGGCGACGTGGGACCTGGCGGACGTATCGGACGTGCAGATCGCCGGCAACGACACGAAGGCCTACACGAACCTCACCTACGCCGGCATCGAGTTCACCTCGCAGCCCATCGACGCCACCACGATGACCCACGTCCACCTCGACGTGTGGGCGTCGGGCGGGGCGATCTGCCGGGTCAAGCTGGTCGACTTCGGGGCCGACGGCGTCTTCGGCGGCGGTGACGATCGGGAGCAGGAGTTGAGCTTCAACGGCGGGACCACACCGGCGTTCCGGACCGGGGTCTGGTCCAACCTCGACATCCCCCTGGCGAGCTTCACCGGCCTGACCACGCGGGGTCACGTGGCGCAGCTCATCCTCTCCAGCGACGCAAGCACCGTGTACGTCGACAACGTCTACTTCCACAAGTGATGAAGTCCGTCCTCGCGGGCAAGCGAGCGCGGCACTCCGGTGCCGCGCGGCGGCGGCGCCTCTCCGACTCGGTGCTGCGTCGCATCTGGCGGGAGCGCGAGATTTCGCGGGCCGAGATCGCCCGCCGGGCCGAGCTCTCCCGCTCGACCGTCTCCGAGATCGTCGACGGCCTGCTGGTCACCGGGCTGGTCGCCGAGGTGGGGACCGGCCCCTCGCGCGGCGGCCGCCGGCCGATCGTCTTGCGCTTTCAGGACGGGGCGGGCGTCATCCTGGGCGTCGAGATGGGTGCGACGCACATTGCAGTCGCGCTCACGGACCTGCGGGGGCGCGTGCTCGCATGGGAGCACCGCTACCATCCCGTGCGCACGGATCCCGCGGGAGCGCGCGCGCTGATGATCGAGCTATGCCAGTGCGCGCTGGCCGCGGGCCGCGACGACTCGCAGCGCCTCGTCGGCATCGGCGTCGCCGTTCCCAGCCCCGTGGACCCGACCAACCCCGACCACCTGTCCGAGCTCGTGCTTCCCGCATGGCACGGACGCGGCGGACTCGAGGTCCTCGCGCAGCGCTTCGGCGCGCCCCTTCTGGTCGACAACGACGCGAACCTCGGGGCGCTCGCCGAGCAGTGGTGGGGCGCGGGCCGCGGCATCGACGACTTCGCCTACATCAAGCTGGCGACCGGCATCGGCTCGGGCCACATCATCGCGGGCAGCATTTACCGCGGCGCCAAAGGCACCGCCGGCGAGATCGGCCACCTTGCCATCGACCCGCACGGCGCGCTGTGCATCTGTGGCCTGCGCGGCTGCCTCGCCACGCTGATCGGCGCCCCGGCGCTGGTCGCCCGCGCCCGCGAACTGCTGGCGCGCGATCCGGACAGCCTGCTGGCCGGAACGGAGCCCACGATCACCTCGATCGAGGACGCCGCGCTGGCCGGCGACCCGATCGCCCTGCAGGTCGTGGTCGAGGCGGCGGAGAACCTCGGCATCGCCGTCGCCGACGTGCTCAACCTCCTCAATCCCGCCCGCGTCATCCTCGGCGGCGGCATGGCGCGGCTGGGCGAGATCCTGCTCGAGCCCCTGCGCGAGACGGTCAGTCGCCGCACGTTGCTCAGCGCGTTCGCCGACTCGGCGATCCAGGTCAGCGAGCTGGGCCCGCGCGCCGGGGCCATCGGTGCGGCCACGCTCGTCCTCCAATCGGCGCTCGCCGACTCACGCCACTTCAATCTCGCCACACCGAGCGCGGAAGTCGCATGACCCCGCGCACGCGCAATGCCCGAACCTGGTTCGTGTTCGCCGCGCTCCTCCTCGCGTTGACGGGCTGCCGCAGCGGCGCCACCGACCCGGTGCCGCTGGAATGGACGCTCGCCTGGGCGGACGAGTTCGAGGGTGCTGCAGGCCAGTCCCCCGACCCGACCCGCTGGGGCTTCGACATCGGCACCGACTGGGGCAACCAGCAACTCGAGTACGACACGGCGCGCGCGCAGAACGCGTCGCTCGACGGTGCGGGGAACCTGGCGATCATCGCCCGCAAGGAGAACTACCTCGAGTCCGAATACACGTCGGCGCGGATCAACACGCGCGGGCGCTTCGAGCAGGCGCGCGGGCGTTTCGAGGCGCGGATCAAGCTGCCGGTCGGGCAGGGCATCTGGCCCGCGTTCTGGGCCCTCGGCAACGACTTTGGCACGGTCGGCTGGCCCAACTGCGGCGAGATCGACATCATGGAATACCGCGGCCAGGAGCCCAACGTCATCCTCGGCACCATCCACGGGCCCGGCTACTCGGGCGGCAACTCGGTGGGAACGCGCTACACGCTGCCCGGCGCGAACTTCAACGACGACTACCACGTCTTCGCGGTCGAGTGGAGCGAGAGCCGAATCACCTGGTTCGTCGACGACATCGTCTACCAAGTGCTCACGCCGGCCGACCTCCCCGCGGGCGGGCGCTGGGTGTTCGACCATCCCTTCTTCCTGATCCTGAACCTCGCAGTCGGCGGCAACTTCGTCGGCCCGCCGGATGAGAGCACGGTGTTCCCCCAGACGATGCTCGTCGACTGGGTCCGGGTGTACCGGTCCGGGTCGTGAAGCCCGCTGCGCCGCCGCGCTCGTGGGCGCGCCTCGCGTTCGTGCTCGCCGCGCTCGGGGCGCTCGCCTGCGCGCGCGACGTGCCGCGGGCCCCGGCCGGTGTGCTGGTCGTCTCGCAGGAGCAACAGGCCTCGTGGATCCGCAACTTCAATCCACTGACCACCGCGACGTCGGCCCGCTGGCCAACGCTGGCCGGAATCTACGAGCCTCTCTACGTCTTCAACAGTCTGCGTTCCGAGTACGTGCCGTGGCTCGGCGTCGGCCACGCATGGACCGAGGGCAACCGCGTGCTGCGCCTGACGACGCGCGATGGCGTGTCGTGGTCGGATGGCCGGCCGTTCGACGCGCGCGACGTGGCGTTCACCTTCGACCTGCTCAAGCGCCATCCCGCCCTTGATCGGCGCGGCCTCTGGGGCTTTCTTTCGTCGGTCGACGCAGTCGACGAGCGCAGCGTCGACTTCCGCTTCCAGCGCGTCTTCATTCCCGGTCTCGACGAGATCGTCGCCCAGCAGATCGTGCCCCGCCACGTATGGAGCACGGTGGCGGATCCGGTGGCCTTCGCCAACGAGAACCCGGTCGCCACCGGGCCCTTCACCGAGGTCCGCGTCTTCCAGAACCAGGTCTACGAGATCGGCCGGAATCCCCGCTACTGGCGCGCCGGCGAGCCGCACTTCGACGCCATCCGCTGTCCCGCCTATCCGACGAACGATCGCGCGAACCTGGCCCTCGTCTTCGACGAGGCCGACTGGGCCGGGAACTTCATCCCCGCCGTCGATCGCGTCTTCGTCGGCCGGAACCCGGAACACCATCGCTACTGGTTCCCACTCACCGGCAGCAGCATCTTCCTGTATGCCAACACGAGGCGCGCGCCGTTCGACGACGTGCGCGTGCGCAAGGCGGTCAGCATGGCGATCGACCGGTCCTTGATGGTCGATGTGGCGTTGCATCACTACTCGCGACCCGCCGACGCCACGGGCCTCAGCGACGCCTTTGCCGCGTGGCGCGACTCCGCGGCCGTCGCGGCCGGCGACTGGACTCGCCACGACCCGGCCGCCGCCGGGCGCCTGCTCGACGCGGCGGGTCTCTTGCGCGGCCCGGACGGAGTACGCCGCCTCCCCGACGGCAAGCCCCTGCGCTACGAGGTGCTGTCGGTCGCCGGCTGGTCCGACTGGGTCCGTGCCGCGCAGGTGATCGTGCGCGACCTGCAGGAGATCGGCGTCGACGCGACCGTGCGCACGTACGACTTCAGCGCCTGGTTCCAGCGCGTGCAGGAGGGAAACTTCGACCTCACGCTCGGGTGGTCGTTCGAGGGCCCGACGCCGTACTCGTTCTACCGCTGGCTGATGGCATCGGCCACGGTGAACCCCGTCGGCATCGCGGCGATGGGCAACTGGCACCGCTACGGCAGCCCCGCGGCCGACCGCGCGCTCGCCGCGTTCGAGCGCGAAGCGGATCCGGCGAAACAGCGGGCGCTGTGCGTCGAGTTGCAGCGGGTCTTCGTCAGCGAGGCGCCTGCGATTCCGCTGTATCCAAACCCGTCGTGGGCGGAGTACAACACGAGTCGGTTCACCGGCTTCCCCGCGGCGGACAATCCCTACGCGGATCCGTCGCCGAACAAGTTCGACCGCGGCGAGCTCCTGCTCGTCCTCACCACCCTCACGCCACGCTAGGAGACGAGCTTGCGCTACATCCTCCAGCGACTCGGCTTCTACGTGTTCGCGGCGTGGGCGGCGCTGACGCTCAACTTCTTCCTGCCGCGCCTCATGCCGGGCGATCCGGCGACGGCTCTGTTCGCCCGCTTTCGCGGCCGCCTCGCGCCCGAGGCCATGCTGGCCCTGCGCGAAACCTTCGGGCTCACCGACGCGCCGCTCCTGGTCCAGTACGTCACCTACCTCGGCCACGTTCTGCGCGGCGACTTCGGCATCTCGATCGCCTACTTTCCGTCGCCGGTGTCGCAGGTCATCGGCAACGGCCTCGTGTGGACGGTGTTCCTCGCCGGCACGGCGCTGGTCATGAGCTTCGCGATCGGCACGCTGCTCGGCGTCGTCGCCGCCTGGCAGCGCCGCGGCTGGCTCGACACGTGGCTTCCCTCGACGCTGGTGTTCATCGGCGCGTTTCCCTATTTCTGGCTCGCCATGCTCGCACTTTACGTCCTGGGCTTCACGCTGCGCTGGTTCCCGCTGGGGCACGCCTACGGCGACGACCTCACCCCCGGCTTCAACTTCACCTTCCTCGCCGACGTGGTTCGCCACGCCGCGCTGCCCATCGGGACGGTGGTGCTCGCGACGCTCGGCGGCTGGCTGCTGTCGATGCGCAACACGATGATCGCGGTGCTCGGCTCGGACTACGTCAACCTGGCGCGCGCCAAGGGCCTTGCCCCCTCGCGCGTCATGCTGCGCTACGCCGCGCGCAACGCCCTCCTGCCCAGCGTCACCGGCTTCGGCATGGCGCTCGGGTTCGTCCTCGGCGGATCGCTGCTCACCGAGATCGTGTTCTCGTATCCCGGCCAGGGCTACTTGCTGGTGCAGGCGGTGCGCAACCAGGACTACCCGCTCATGCAGGGCATCTTCCTCGTCATCACGCTCGCCGTGCTGGGCGCGAACTGGCTGGTCGACCTGGCGCTCCTGTGGCTCGATCCGCGCACCAGGGAGTCGTCATGAGCGCGCAGAGTGCCGCCCGGGCCACGGGCGTCGCGGCCTGGTGGGACGCGATCCGGCGCGATCGCAAGGCGTCGATCGGCGCGACGCTGCTCGCCGGGTTCGTCCTCGTCGGGATCGTCGGCCCATGGCTCGTCGGCGCCCCGGACGCGCTGGTCGGCGTGCCGCTGCAACCACCCTCGGGGGCGCACTGGCTCGGCACGAACGGGCAGGGCCAGGACGTGCTCACCCAACTTGTCGTCGGCACCCGTGTCTCGCTCGCCATCGGCTTCGCGGTCGGCCTTGCGGTGGTGCTCATCGGGGCGCTCGTGGGCGTCACGGCCGGCTACTTCGGCGGGCGCGTGGACGCGCTCCTCTCGGTGATCTTCAACGTGTTCCTGGTCCTGCCGGGACTCCCGCTGGCCATCGTCATCGCCGCCTACCTGCCGTCGGGACCGCTCACGCTGGGGTTCGTGCTCGTGGTCACGGGGTGGGCCTGGAACGCCCGCGTGCTGCGCTCGCAGACCCTGGCCCTGCGCCGGCGCGACTTCGTGGCGGCGGCGGTCGTCGCCGGCGAGTCGCCGTTCAGCATCATCACGCGCGAGATCCTGCCGAACATGCTGTCGCTGCTCGTCGCGCAGGTGATCGGCAGCACGGTCTACGCCATCGGCGCCCAGGTGGGCCTCGAGTTCCTCGGCCTCGGCGACGTCTCGGCGTTCACCTGGGGGACGAACCTCTACTGGTCGCAGAACGACTCCGCGCTCCTGACCGGGGCGTGGTGGACGTTCGTGCCCACCGGGCTTTGCGTCGCTCTCGTGGGCTTCGGCCTGACCCTGCTCAACTCCGGCTTCGACGAGATCACGAATCCGCGGCTGCAGATGGAGCGGGCATGGCGCGCCCACCTCACGGCCCGGGGTCGGACACCGACGCGTTCGACGCCCGTGGTGCGCGACCGTGACTGAGCCCCTGCTCTCCGTTCGCGACCTCTGCGTCGACTACGTCACCGATCGTGGCCTCGTGCGGGCGGTCGACGAGGTCTCGTTCGACGTGGGACGGGGCGAGATCGTGGGCATCGCCGGCGAATCGGGCAGCGGCAAGTCGACGCTGGCGCAGGCGATCCTGCGCATCCTGCCATCCCCCGCGGTGATCTCGCGCGGCCAGGTCCTGCTCGAGGGCCGCGACCTCCTCGCGGCCGACGAGGCGGAACTCCGCGAGTTGCGCTGGAAGCGCGTGGCGATCGTGTTCCAGAGCGCCATGGACGCCCTGAATCCCGTGCTCACCGTGGGGGAGCAGATCATCGACACGATGCTGGCGCACGGCTTCGCGTCGCGCGGCGCGGCGCGCGCCCGCGCCGGCGAGCTCCTCGCGATGGTCGGCATGCCGCCCGACCGCCTGGACAGCTACCCGCACCAGTTGTCGGGAGGCATGCGGCAGCGCGTGTGCATCGCGCTGGCGCTCGCGCTCGAGCCCGCGCTGCTGATTCTCGACGAGCCGACGACTGCGCTCGACGTGATCGTCGAGCAGGAGATCCTGGTCCAGATCCGCGCGCTCCACCAGCGGCTCGGCTTCTCGGTGCTGTTCATCACGCACGACCTCGCCCGCATGCTGCAGTTCTCGGATCGGGTGGCAGTGTTCTACAGCGCGCGACTCGCCGAACTCGGGCCGGTCGCCGGGATGCGGGATGCGGCACGACACCCCTACACGCAGGGCCTGCTCCGCTCGTTCCCGGGAGTTCACGACACGGGACACGACCGGCTCGGCATTCCGGGCGCGCCGCCGAGCCTCGAGAACCCGCCCTCCGGCTGCCGCTTCCACCCGCGCTGCCCGCTGGCGATCGACCGGTGCCGCAGCGAGGAGCCGATGCTGCGCGAGCTCGCCCCGGGTCACGTCGCGGCGTGTCACGTGGCGAAGTAGCCGCCACACGGCCGACTACATCGCGAGGTGGATGTAGGTCCGGATCTCCCACTCGCGCCCGTTCCCGCCCGGAGCAGTCGGATCGCACACCGTGTTCCCCGCCGCATCGACGATCGTCCCCGGGCAGTAGCGCGGCGAGTTCACATCCAGCGAGCGCCAGATCCCCTTCATGCCCAGGCGGGTCTGCGGATTGCCGAACCAGCGCGGCATCCCCAGGGTGTGCGACAGGTCGCCCATCAGCTGCACGGGGAACGTGAGGTTGAAGTCACGGTGGTAGTCGTACGGTCCCCAGTCGTTGAACTTTGCGTAGGTCCCAAACGCCATCTCCTTGTAGGCGATGCGGCCATCGAGTCCGTAGCGGTGGATGAGACGCTGGCTGTCGCCGTTCGGCTCGCCGGTGCCGGCGTAGGCGGTGGCCGCGATGCGCATGTCCGGCTGCGTCTTCGAGATGACGCGGGCGCGCAGCTCCCACAGGTCGCGCGGCGGCGTCGCGGCCGGGAACGCGAACGTCGTCGAGCCATCCCCCAGGATGCCGATGGAGGCGTCCATCGTGGTCGGCAGGTGGCGGAAGATGAAGCCGAGGCTGGCGGCCACCTTCGAGTCCTCGCGCAGGTCGTTGTCCCACGCCCACATCCACGTGCCCGGCGTCGGGTCGTAGCCGATCAGGATCTCGGCGGCCACGGTCTCTCGGTTGCTGCGCACGGCGAACGGATCCTCGAGCACGTTGCGCGGTCGCCCCGGCGACGGCACGGTCGACGGCACCGGACCGATGATCGGCTTCTGCCACAGGAAATTCGGCCCGACCTGGAACTTGCCCAGATTGTAGGCCGCGCCGGTCAGGAAGTTCGTCTGGTTGCCCGAGCCGGTGTCCTTCAGGTGCCACCCCGTGTAGGTGATCGTCGCCGTCGGCCCGCCGTCGGCCACCAGTCCCATGCGGGCGCCCTGCGCGTACCAGTTCCAGCGACCCTGCTGCATCGTCACCTTGGCCTTCGCGCCGAACGTGTCGCCGTCGATGATCCGGTCCTCGAGGACGCGATAGCTGCCGTCGGGATTCTCCTCGGCGATCTGGAAGGTGTCGCCGACCTTGGTCGAGCCGGCCCAGATGCCGCCGACCTCGACGCCCCAGGGGCCGCGCTTCGTGGCCAGGCCCAGCGTGGCGCGCCGCGTGGGCGGAATCGGAATCGCGGCGGAGCTGGTGGCCGACGATTGCGAAGCGAGCTCGTTGCTGTACATGCCGGTGGCATCGATGTTGCCGATGCGACGGCGATACTTGAGCATGACCAGCGGGTTCGCGCCCCACCACACCTGCGGGCCGAACGCCACCTTCAGCCCGTCGAACGACTTGCGTCCGGCGATCTCGAAGCCGACCGGCGCCTCGCCGTTGTAGATGTCGACGTTCTCGCCGTAGTTCGCCTCGCGGTACAGGCCGAAGAAGTCGCCCTCGTAACCCCAGTGGTAGTGGCCCGTGCGATAGAAGGCATCGAGCTGGAACCACGGCTCTTCCCACGAGATGCCGGCCTGGTAGACCTTCGTGCGCTCGATGCCGTTGAGCTGGACCGGCTGGCCGTCGATCTGCGCGGTGCGCGGCCGGCCGCGGTTCTCGTAGAAGATCTCGTTGATCGGGTTTCCCGGCACGCTGCCCAGCACGTTGATGGTCACCGTGCCGGTCACGTTGGGCGCCGGGCGGGCCTCGATCTCGGCGTAGTACGACTGCATCTGGTCGAAGCCCAGGAACGCCGGTGGCGGGTCGGTCGGCGCTCCCGTCTCGGGCGTGCTGATGTTCACGCCACCCGTGTTGACGGTCTCGAACTGCAGGCGCAGGCTCTTGACCCGGATGCGCTTCAGTTCATCGACGGCACGGCTGGCACTGCTGCCCTTCGCCTCGAGCGCGACCGACGCCGGCTGGATCGCTTCGAAATGCCCCGCGATGGCGGCGAGGTCCGTCGTGGCCGCATACGGCGGCAGGCGGAAGGCGCGCTGCAGCGCGAAGTAGGCGGCACGCGGGTAGAGCTCGAACAACCCGCGGCTGTCGACCGGGCCCTTGGCGCAGATGCCCCACCACTCCTCGTTCATGTTGTTCTCGCCCTCGACGAAGTCCTCGACGTACCCGCCGTTGGGCCACGAGGCATGCGTGTCGTGGACGTCGAGGCGGCTCTCCTGGCCGTACTTCCACCAGCCGTCGCTCCACTGGAAGACGAGGCCGCCGATCGCGTTCCCCACCTTGCCCTTGCCGCTCGACTGCTCGTAGATCTCGCGCCACTGGCCAATGAGGTAGTGCGCCTGAGCCTCCTGGTCCTCGCGCATCTCGCGGGCGTTCCACGCGTCGGCGCCGAACTCGGTGAAGAGCACGGGGACGCCGAGCTTCTCCTTCACGACCTGGAACAGGTCGCGCGCCGAGATGCCGCGATAGACGTTGGTGCCCAGCACGTCGAGACCCTTGCACTCCTCGGCGATGAGGTCGATGTACTGGAGGTCGCCGTTGGCCATCGCCACCGGGCGCCGGGGATCGCGCGCCTTGACGCCGTCGATGATCTCGCCGTACAGCGAGTACAGGTAGCGGGCCCGCGCCGTGTCGCGTTCCCCCTTGGGCAGCGCCTCGATCTCGAACGACGACCAGGTCAGCCCGTAGTTGTTCTCGTTGCCGAGCAGCCACATGAGCAGTCCCGGGGTGTCCTTGAACGAGTCGACCAGGGCGTAGATCTCGGCCGACACCGCGGCGCGCAGCTTCGGATTCGAATAGTCGGTGTTCGGCAGCCAGGTGCCTTCGAGCGTGTAGCCGTAGCGCGCCATCGGGTGGTTGAGCACGGTGTAGATGCCGTACTGCTCGTAGATGTAGCGCACCCAGCGCGGGGGGATGCCGACGTACATGCGGATCGCGTTCACGCCCATCGCCTTGAGCAGCGGCATCTCGCGTGCGAGCCCGGCCTTGATCAGGTCGTCCGGCTGGCCCCAGAAGTCATAGGAGTAGTTCTGGCCGATCGGAACGTAATCCCAGTTCATGCCGTGGATCATGAAGTCGCGGCCATCCACCTGCAACCTCGAGCCTGCGGAGTCGTTCACCACGCGCACCGTGGACACGGCGGCGACCGGTGCGGGCGCGCCCTGGGCGCGCGCAGCCAGCGGGGCAAGGGCCAGCAGAGTGAACCCGACGGCGAGGTTCAGCCCCGCCCGGGAGATCAAGGAACGAATCGAGCTCACGGCATCCTCCTCGAGGCGTGGGGCAGATCGGCGACCCGGAGCGAGCCGGCGGCGACGACGTCGCGATACCAGTACGCGCTCTCCTTGGGAGTGCGCTCCTGTGTTGCGAAGTCGACCCAGTACAGGCCGAATCGCTTGCTGTAGCCGTGCGCCCACTCGAAGTTATCGAGCAGCGACCAGGCGAAGTATCCCGCGAGCGGCACACCGTCCGCCAGCGCCCTCTGCGCGGCCTGGAGATGGCTGCGCAGGAACTCGATGCGCCGCACGTCCGCAACCTGTCCCGTGGCATCCGGGCCGTCGGCGTAGGCCGCACCATTCTCGGTGACGTGGATCGTCCCGGGACGGTACTCGCGATCGATCCGGACCAGGAGATCGTGGAGCCCGTCAGGTTGAACCTCCCAGCCCATGTCGGTGAGTTCGCCCTCGGGCACGGTGCGCACCTGGACCGGCACGCCGTCGGCGCCGGCCCGCACGGTCACGCGGCTGTAGTAGTTGATGCCGAGGAAGTCGAGCGGCGCGGCGATCGTCGCCATGTCCCCCGGACGCACGAACGGCAGATCCCCGACGGCCAGGTGGCCCCGGCGAACCCGGTCGGCCACCACGTCCGCGGGATAGTCGCCACGGAACAGCGGATCGAGGAACCAGCGATTGAGCAGGCCATCCACCTGCCGCGCCGCGTCGACGTCGTCCGCGGACTCCGTCGCTGGCCGCGCCGGCGTCAGGTTGAGCACGATCCCGACCTCGGCCCCCGCTGCATTCCGGCGCAGCGCCTGCGCGGCAAGGCCGTGCGAGAGCAGCAGGTGGTGCGCGGCGCGCAGACCTTCCGCCGGATCGAGGTGGCCCGGGGCGTGGTGTCCTTCCTCGTGGCCGAGCGTCGCGATGCACCACGGTTCGTTGTGCGTGACCCAGTGGCGGACGCGATCGCCGAGGCGCCGGGACACTGCGTCCGTGTAGTGGACGAACGCGTCTGCAGTCTTGCGCGAGCCCCAGCCACCGAGGTCCTGCAGCGCCTGCGGCAGGTCCCAGTGGTTCAGGGTGACGAAGGGACGGATTCCTGCGGCGAGCAATCCGTCGACCAGTGCGTCGTAGAAGTCGAGGCCGGCATCCGAGGCTCGGCCCCGGCCGGTCGGCAGGATCCGCGGCCAGGCGATGGAGAAGCGGTAGGCGCCGATCCCCAGCCACTGCATGCGGCGGATGTCGTCGCGCCACAGGTGGAAGTGATCACAGGCGACGCCCGGGTCCGAGCCGTCGGTGATCTTCCCCGGCGTCGCGGCGAAGCGGTCCCAGATCGACTCGCCGCGGGCGCCCTCGTGGACGCCGCCTTCGATCTGCGCGGCGGAGGTGGCGACGCCCCAGAGAAAGCCCTTCGGGAACTCGTGCATGCTCGGACCGATCAGTTGGCGGACGCGGGAGCGTTCGCTGGGTAGAGGTGGCAGCGCACGCTCCGGTCGTCCACGTCACGCGGTGCGGGCTCGATGGTCCGGCAGGAGTCGAACGCCTCGGAGCAGCGCGGCGCAAAAGGACACCCGACCTCGCCCGCAGGGGCGACATTCTCGACCTCCCGCGCCGTGGTCGGCGCGACTCCGTCGACCTCGGCGATCGAGGCCAGCAGAGCCCGGGTGTACGGGTGCTTCGGGTCCTGCACCACCGCATTGCTCGAACCGTCCTCGACGACACGACCGCGATAGAGGACGAGCACGCGGTCGGCCAGGTAGCGCGCCGATGCGAGATCGTGCGTGATGAGCAGGATGGCGAGTTCGCGTTCGCGCTTGAGACGCAGGAGGAGGTTGAGGATTCCCATGCGGATCGAGACGTCGAGCATCGAGGTCGGCTCGTCGGCGACGAGCAGGTCGGGTTCGACGGCGAGCGCGCGCGCGATGGCGACGCGTTGCCGCTGCCCGCCCGAAAGCTCATACGGGTACCGGTCCGCGAACTCCGCGGCCGGCTCGAGCTCGACCGTACGCAGGAGCTCGGCCACGCGGGCATGCACGTCGCCCTTTGTCGCCCGGCGGTGGCGTAGCAGCGGGCGGGCCAGATGATGGCCCACCGTGTGCGCGGGATTGAGCGATCCGAAGGGATCCTGGAAGACCATCTGGACCCGGCGGCGGTAGCCAAGGGAGGCCTGCCGGGGCTCGCGGACGAGCATATCTTCCCCGTCCAATCGGATCTCGCCCCCGTCGGGAGCATCCAGGCGGAGAACCAGGCGGGCCAGGGTGCTCTTGCCGCTCCCGGACTCACCGACGAGCGCAACAGCTTGTCCCCGATCGACTTGGAAGCAGACATCGCGGGCGGCAACGGTCCTGGAGCCGCGGCCGAAGTAGCCCCGCGGGGGGAAGGTCTTGCCGACTCCCCGCAGTTCGAGCAGGGGCGGGCGAGGGGACTCACGAGTATCTGTCCGCACCGATTTCCCTCCCCCGAAAGAGACTTTGTTCGCCTGCCGAACATAGTGTATTCTGCCTTCGGTCCTGTCAAGCCTCCGTCTGTCCCGGGCGAAGCTCTCAGGTCCCGCCCACAATTCCGAAGATCAGGTATCCGTATGCACATGGATTGCGGCGCGACCACGGGTCGGCCGAGGAGGATGGGATGAAGCGGTTTCCGGCAACTCTTTCGCTCCTGGGGACGATCGTCCTCGCGTCCGCCACAGGTGCATCCTCGGCAACCGCCGCGAATCTGCTGGCCAACCCCGGCTTCGAGACCGGCGGGGGCTCCTACGACGGCTGGTTCACGTTCGGAGTCGGCGTCCAACTCTCGCTCCCCGGCGGCGACAACATCATCCGCACCGGCGCCGCGGCGTCGAAGACTTTCGGCGGATTCGTCCTCTGCCCGGGCGGCCAGTTCAACGTCGGGGGCTTCGGCCAGGGCTTCACCCCCACGGCCGGCCGGACGTACACCCTCAGCGGTCACTCGTACATCGCCGCCGCCGACCCCATCCCGGGCACGACCACGTGCACGAAGAACCGGATGCTCGCGAAGATCGCGTTCTTCGACGCCGCCGTCGGCGGCAACGAGCTCTCGTCGAACGAGGTCGTGATCGGTGACGGCAACGCGATCACCGAGCAGTGGAATGCGTTCTCCGTCTCGGCCCTCGCCCCCGCCGCCGCGGTCCGCGTCGAAGCGCTGTTCCTCTACTTGCAGCCGGCCTGCGATGGCGGCGCGGTCTTCGTCGACGACACCTCGTTCGACGAATCCGCGACGGTCGTGCAGCCCAACGTGCTCGCCAATCCGAGCTTTGGCACCGGCCTCACCGGTTGGACCACGTTCGGCAACGTCTTCCCCGAGGCGCAGGTGCCGGTGGTGCGCACCCCGACGGGCAGCGCCAAGCTGTTCTCGACCTTCTCTCCCGACGCACCGTCGGGCCTGTTCCAGACGACGGCGGGGTCCGAGAACCAGCTCTGGGAGCTCGAGGTGAACGCACTCACGTCGTGCCGCTACAACGACCCCATCACCGGAACGAACGACAACTACGTTCTTGCCCGCATCGTCTACAAGGATGCCTCGAACGCGGAAATCGGCACCGGCGAAACGGTGATCCTCGACAACACCGCGCCCCTGGGGACGTGGACCCGGCACTCGGTCACGGCGGTCGCCCCGGCCGGCACTGTGACGGCGTCCGCCTACATCCTCTTCTTCTCGCCCACGCTGCAGGGCGGCGCGATGTGGATCGACGACGTCGGCTTCCGCAACCTCGGCACGGTCGACGTGGCGTCGGCTCCGGTGCGCGCCATCGAGCTCGCGCAGAACGTGCCGAACCCGTTCTCGGCCACGACGCGAATCGACTTCACGCTCGCCGGCGCGGGCAAGGTGGACGTTTCGGTCTACGACCTGGCCGGACGACGGATCGCGAACCTGTACGAAGGATCGCTCGAAGCCGGTCCGCACGCGGTGTCGTGGAACGGCCGGACGTCGAGCGGAATCGCGGCGGCGACGGGCATCTACCAGTACGTCGTGACGACGCCCGTCGGCCGGCAGTCGCGCAACATGCTGCTCCTGCCGTGACGTGAGCACGGACGCCCACTGCATGGCATCCTGCGCCACGAGGATCGAGGATGCGCCCCGGGTTTCCCGGGGCGCATTTCTCGTGCGCCCCGCGCGCGACCTGAGAGCGGCACTCGGTGCGGTCCTCGTGCTCGGCGTCGTCTCTGGCTGCGCCGGCGCACCGAAGCCGGCCACCTCCGCCTCCGTGCCCACAGCCGTGCCCGCAGTCGTGCCCGCCTCCGTGGCTGCCGGCGCGACGGCCTTCGCCCGCGAGGAGCCGTTCGTGGTGCGCCCATTCCGCCCCTTCGACGGCGAACGCTGGATCGGCAACGCGGTCGCCTACGGTCCCCACCGCGACGGGCAGCGCCCGGGCGGCGCCTCTCCATCGCGCCGCGATCTGCGCGAGGATCTCGACCTGATGGCGAAGCACTGGAGTCTGCTCCGCGTGTACCAGGCGCAGGGCCCTGCCGAGAGCCTGATGGTGATCATCGATGCGGAGCGCCGCCCGATGAAGGTGATGCTGGGCCTGTGGATCGATCCCGTGGACTCGATGGCGAACCAGCGCGAGATCGACGCCGCGGTGCGCCTGGCCCGGCAGTACCCGGCGATCGTGCTCGCCGTCTGCGTCGGCAACGAGACACAGGTGTCCTGGTCCGGGCATCGCAGCCCGCCTGCCACGCTGATCGCCGCCCTGCGCCAGGTCCGCGCGCGCACCAGCCTGCCCGTGACGACGGCCGACGACTTCAACTTCTGGAACAAGCCAGAGAGCGGCGACGTGGCGCGCGAGGTGGACTTCGTGACGACCCACATGCATCCGCTGTGGAACGGGATCCAGCTCGAGGACGCGGTGGGGTGGACGGAGCGGACCCTCGCCTCGATCCGCACGGCGCAGCCGGAACGGCCCGTGGTCCTGGGCGAGGTCGGCTGGGCCACGCAGCGGAACGACCTGGGCGACCAGGGCAAGTTGATGAAGGGCCGGCTCGGCGAGGCGGAGCAGAAGGTCTTCTTCGACGAGCTCAACGCGTGGGTCGAGCGCGAGCGCATCCCGACGTTCGTGTTCGAGGCCTTCGACGAGAACTGGAAGGGCGGCGGCGATCCCGCCGAGGTCGAGAAGCACTGGGGCCTCTATCGCGCCGACCGCACGCCGAAGCCGGCACTGGGCGGAACGGCGCGGCCATGAGCACGGAGCGCCCGGAGGCCCCGCCGCTGCCGGCCGGTGCCTTCACGTCGCTCGATGGCGAGCCGTACTACCGGATCGCCGGCTTCGACCGGATGCCGCCGTTCCTGATGAGCATCCCCAGCGACACCGACCTGTGGATGTTCCTCTCCTCCGCCGGCGGACTGGCGGCCGGACGCGTAGATCCCGAAGGCAGCCTCTTTCCGTACGAGACCGTCGACCACCTGCACGATGCGCATCACCATACGGGCCCGATCACGCTGCTGCGCGTGCGACACGGCGCCGGTGAGGGCGTCCTGTGGCAGCCCTTCGCCGAGCCCGCCGGCGAGAACCAGCAACTCGAGCGCAACCTCTACAAGAACGTCCTCGGCAACCGCATCGTGTTCGAGGAGATCCACCACGGGCTCCAGCTCGGATTCCGCTACCGCTGGTCGGCCGGCGACGAGTTCGGCTGGGTGCGCACCGCGGTCGTGTCGAACCTGGGTGCGGCCGAGGTCTCCGTCGACGTCCTCGACGGACTGCGCAACGTCCTGCCGCACGGCGCTCCGCTCGCGCTCTACCAGCAGTCGAGTTCGCTCGTCGACGCCTACAAGCAGACCGATCGCGACCCGGAGACGGGGCTCGTGCTGTTCTCGCTCACCTCGCGGATCACCGACCGGCCGGAGGCCGCCGAGCACCTGCGTGCCAACGTCGCGTGGACGTTCGGGCTGACGCGCCCGCGCATCGCGCTGTCGCTCGACGCGATCGCGGCCTTCCGCCGCGGCGAGCCGCGAGTCGAGCCGCCGCTTCTCACCGGGCTGCGCGGCAACGTGCTCGCGCACGCCTCCTTCACGCTCGCCCCGCGCACGCAGCGGCGCTGGCACCTCGTCGCCGACGTTGGCCTCGGCCACGTCGAGCTGGGCGCGCTGCGGGCCTGCCTCGCCTCGGGCGAGGATCTCGACCGCGTCCTCGAGGAGAGCCTCGACCGCGCGATGGAGAACCTGCGGCGCATCGTCGCGAGCGCGGACGGGCTCCAGCTCACCGCCCACGCCGTGTCGACCGCGCACCACCAGGCGAACGTGCTGTTCAACACCATGCGCGGGGGCGTCTTCGATCACGGCCACGACGTGCCCGCGGCGGACTTCGCAACCTACCTGCACGCGCGCAACCGGCCGCTGGCCGCGCGCCACGAGGAGCGGCTGCGCACGCTGCCGGCCACGATCACGATCCGCGAACTCGCTGCGTGGTCCGCAGCGAGCGGCGACGCCGACCTGGAGCGCGCGAGCCTCGAGTACCTGCCGCTTTACTTCGGCCGCCGCCACGGCGATCCGAGCCGGCCGTGGAATCGCTTCCGCATCGAGGTCCGTGACGAAACCGGCGGCCGCGCGCTGCGCTACGAGGGCAACTGGCGCGACATCTTCCAGAACTGGGAGGCGCTCGGCCTCAGCTTCCCGGGCTTCCTGCCGGGGATGATCGCGCGCTTCGTCAACGCATCGACCACCGACGGCTTCAATCCGTACCGCATCACGCGCGACGGCATCGACTGGGAGGTGATCGATCCGCACCACCCGTGGAGCGGCCTCGGCTACTGGGGCGACCACCAGATCGTCTACCTGTCACGGCTGCTCGAGGCGCAGGAGCGCTTCGCGCCCGGCACGCTCGCCGCACTGCTCGATCGCGCGATCTTCAGCTATGCCGACGTGCCCTACCGGCTTGAGCCCTACGCCGCGATCGTCGCGGACCCGCGCGCGACGATCACTTTCGCCACCGACGTCGCGGCGCGCGTCGACGCGCGTGTCGCGGCGCTGGGCAGCGACGGCAAGCTGGTCACCGACGGCGACGGGGCGGTGCTGCGCGTCAACCTGCTCGAGAAGCTGCTCGTCCCGGTGCTGTCCAAGCTGTCGAACCTGGTGCCCGACGGCGGCATCTGGATGAACACGCAGCGGCCCGAGTGGAACGACGCCAACAACGCGCTGGCTGGCTTCGGCGTGTCGATGGTGACGCTCTGCCA
>JANOEH010000006.1:0-8363 GCA_031413115.1 Candidatus Eiseniibacteriota bacterium
TGGACCGCCCTCAACACATTGCTGGGGTCGAGATGGATGACCTGGTAGTATGCACCGGTTAAGCGCGCGTGGCAGTGTGCTACGAGCGCCAGGCCCCCGACAACGAGGTAGCGCACGTTCGCATCGTTGAGGGACCGGACGATGGCTTCGACACTGCGGCGTTCCATGCGTCGAGACTACCCGTCCGCCCGCGACGGCGCCACGGTTCGTTGCGCCACCGCGGCCGCGCCCTCGTAGTCGGCCAGCGATCCCGGCGCGAACGAGGCGCGCAGCGCATTGAGCACCGCGAAGACGTCGATCGCCTCCTGCAGCAGCGCGCCCGCGACCGGTGGCAGGTAGCCGAGCGCCGCGGCGAGCATGCCCAGCAGCGACAGCGCGATCCCGCCGAGGGCGCTCTGCAACGCGATGCGGCGCATGCGCCGCCCGATGTGCAGCAGCTCGTCGACGCGCCCGAGGGAGCTGTCGAGGATCACGGCCCCCGCCGCCTCGGCGGTCACATCGCTGCCCTGCCCGAAAGCGACGCCCACGGTCGCGGCGGCCAGCGCCGGCGCGTCGTTGATCCCGTCGCCCATGAACAGCGTGGGCGCCAGCGCGGTTTCCGCGCGCACGATCGCGAGTTTCTGCTCCGGAGTCTGACCCGCAAACACCTCGGTGATGCCGACCTGCGCCGCGAGATGGCGCACCTCGCTCTCACGGTCGCCCGAGACCAGCAGTACGCGGCTGAAGCCGTGGCTGGGCTCGAGGTGTCGGACGAACGAACCGCCGTCGGCGCGCACCTCGTCTCGGAAGCGCACCAGCGCCGCGATGACGCCATCGAACAAGACGACGCTCTCGAGCCCGCCGCCCGACTCGGGGAGCGAGGCGAGCGCGGCCGTGCCACGCCCGGCCAGGGCCTTCCGGCTCGTCACCTCCACGACGACGCCGTCGACGGTGCCGCGCAGGCCCTTCCCGGGCTGCTCGGAAACCTCCGTCGCCGGATCGATGGCGAGGCTCGACGCATCGGCGGCAATCTGGATCGCGTTGGCGAGCGGATGGCGCGAATAGCGCTCGAGGCTCGCCACGCGCGCAAGTATGCGATCACTCGCCTGGCCGCCGAGCGGGATCACCTCGCTCACGCGTGGCTCGCCGTAGGTCAGCGTTCCGGTCTTGTCGAAGATCGCCGTGCGGCAGGTGTCGATCTCCTCGAGGACGCTCGGGTCCTTGACGATGATGCCGCGCCGTGCCGCCAGCGAGACCGCGCCGATGATCGCCACGGGGATCGCAATGATCAGCGGACACGGCGTGGCGATGACAAGCACGGCGAGGAAGCGCACCGGATCGCCCGAAGCAATCCCGGCCGCGATCGCCACGGCGAGAGCCAGCGGGGTGTACCACGCGCCGAGGCGATCGCCGAGCCGGCGCAGCCGCGGGCGGCGCTGCTCGGCGTCCTGCATGACGCGCATGATCTGCGTGTAGCGCGAGTCGACGGCGCGGCTCGTCGCGCGGATCACCAGCGCGCCCTCGCCGTTGATGGCGCCGGACAGCACGGCCGAGCCCGGGATCTTCTCCTGGAAGTACGGCTCGCCGGTGAGGTACGCCTCGTTCATCGTGGAGCGCCCCTCGACCACGATGCCGTCGACGGGACACGTCTCGTGCGGCAGGACGACCAACTCGGCGCCCACCGCGACCGCAGCGATCGCGACGTCGACGAGCCCGCCGTCGCCCCGGCGATGTGCGACGGTCGGCATCCGCTTCGCCAGCGCGTTGAGGGCGGACGAGGCCCGTCGCGCTGCGAACGACTCGAGCGCCTGCCCGCCGGCGAGCATGAGCACGACGAGCACGCCCGCGAGGTACTGCCCGAGGGCGGCCGAGGCCACGATCGAGATCGCGGCCAGCACGTCGGCGCTGAACTCGCCGCGCCCCAGCCGCCGCACGACGCCGATCACCAGCGGCGCCCCACCGAACGCGAGCGCGACCCACAGCGGCAGCGTGGCAGCGGGTATGCCGGCGAGCGCCGGCACGCCGGGCGCGAAGGCGCCCAGAAGCAGCGACGCCGCGATCGCAAGCAGCGCGACCACGGCGACGGCGACCTGGAACCGGAAGCGCGGCTCCTGCGTGGAAGGGTCCAAGGTCAGGGCAGCGGCTTCGGGGTTTCCATCTGCCAGAGCAGGAATGCCCACTTGTCCGCCAGCGTCTCCTGCTGCTGATTGCGCGTCGAACCGATCCCGTGGCCGGCCTGGTAATCGACGCGGAACAGGACGGGCTTGCCGCTGGCGGTTGCGGCCTGCAGCCGGGCGCACATCTTCGCCGACTGCCAGGGCTCGACGCGCGGATCGTTGATCCCGTGCGAGAGCATGACGGCGGGGTACTTCACACCGTCCTGCACGTGATGGTATGCGCTCATCGCGAGCAGCCCGTGGAACTCGTCCTCCTTCTTCACGGTCCCGAACTCCATGATGTTCGGGATGCCGTTGGTCGTCGTCTCCATCCGCACGACGTCGAGGGAGCCCACGTCGAGCAACGCCGCGGCGAACAGGTCGGGGCGCTCGGTGATCGCCCGGCCGATCGTGATCCCGCCGGCGCTGCCGCCCTGGCCGGCGAGCTTCGCCGGCGACGTCCAGCCCTCGCGCACCAGGTACTCGCCGCAGGCGATGAAGTCCTTCCACGTGTTCGGCTTGTTTGCCTTCTGCCCGGCGGTGTGCCATTCCTGCCCCAGCTCGCCGCCGCCGCGCACGTGGGCGACCGCGATGATGCCGCCCTTCTCGAGCCATGCCAGCTGCTTCGGGTCGAAGTTCACGCTGTGATTGATGCCGTACGAACCGTAGCCGGTGAGGTACGCGGGGTTGGAGCCGTTCTTCTTCAGGCCGACCTTGTAGAGGATCGACAGTGGCACCATCACGCCGTCGTGCGACGGCGCCTCGACCTCGATCGAAGCGTAGCCCGGCACCGCGTCGTAGCGGCCCACCGGATTCAGCTTCGTGTCGGCGAACCGGCCGGCGGCGGGATCGAACCAGTACGTCTTCCCGGCCCGCGTCCACGCCTTGGTCTCGACGAACGCGCCGGCGAGGCTCGGATGCGTGGCCACGAGGACGCCGGCCTGGAAGTCGTCGGGCAGCGCGAGCATCGTGACCGCCGGCACTGCGTCATGCGGCACGCGCCCGATCGAGCCGGCGCCGCCGCGCTGGAACTGCACGTAGAGCGCGTCCTTCGCACTGCGGACTCCGTCGACGACCAGGTGCCCGGGCGGCACGACCAGCGTCGCGTGCGCGAAGTCAGGCGTGGCGAGATCGGTGCGCACCACCTTGAAGCGTGGCGCATCGCGCGAAGTGACCAGGTCGATCATCGTCCCGTGGACGGCGAATCCGGTCACCGAGTCGGGCACGTCGCAGATCAGCTTCCAGCTCGCGTCCTTGCCGTTGGTGAGGAGGTCCTCGAGGCGCGCGCTGTAGAGCGTGAGCTGGTTCGAGTCGCCGTGTGTGATCCGGCCAATCGCGAACGGCGAGCCGTCGGGCAGTTCGATCGCCGGGAAGTCCTCCGCCGTCATCGCCACCGCGGCGTTCGCCCCGTGGCCGAACACCTGCGGATCGCTCTCGACCGGCGTGCCGAGGCGATGCAGGAAGGCGCGGGACAGGCGATAGCCCTCGGTCTCGGGCGCGTCGGGCGGCAGGTCGCGCAAGCGGGAGTAGAAGAAGCCGCTGCCGTCGGGCAGCCACATCGGCTCGACGTAGGCGGCCTCCATGCGCGTGATCGAGTCGCCGAGCGCCGCGCCGCTCGCGACGTCGATCACATAGAGGATGTCCTCCTCGGAGCCCGAGGGGGCCAGGCCGATCGCAACGCGCTTCCCGTCGGGTGAAGCCTGCGCCCAGCTGATCGAGTAGTGGCCGCCGTCGGCCGGCGTGCGCGTCGACGGATCGACCACCACGCGCTCGCTCGTGCCGCCGGCAGGACGTACTACGTAGAGCTTCGCCAGGTTCTCGCCCGCCTTCTGCTTCAGGTAGAAGAGGCCGCCGTCGGCCTGCGGCTCGATGTCGAACACCTTCCACGGACGCCCGGCGTCGTACTCGGCAAGCCGCGCCCGCAGTTCGTCCCGGTGCGGCACGGCGGACATCACGGCGGTCGTGTAATCGGCCTGACCCTTGATCCAGGTGAGCACACGGGGGTCCTTCAGGTTTTCCAGGGACCGATACGGGTCGGCCACCTTCACGCCCCAGTAGATGTCGGTCACGTCCTCGATGGGCGCGATCGGTGCGGCTCTTGCCGGAGCGGCGGAGCCGACCGCGGGCGCGAGCAGGAGCGGCAAGGCAAGGAGCGAGGCGGCAGCGCTGCGCACAAGGGGCATGGGCGATCTCCGGGAGCCGGTTCGGGGCGGGGAATGCATCATTGATGCGGCCACGGCGGCACGCTGTCAAGGGCGGGAGCAAAGGACCGCTCGGGCCGCCGGATCGCTTGCACGAACGGCCCGCGGGGGGCATCATGCGCGCAATCCGTCGCATCGACCCGTCCACCCACGATCGCGAAGCCCATGCCCCTGTTCGACAAGAGCCTGCGATCCTTCGCCGCCTTCCGCGCCGGCGCCCCGGCGCTCTTCCGTGCTTGCGCGGCGAACGAGCGCCTCGATCGGCGCGCCCTCGGGGCGTTGCAGGTCGAGCGGCTGAAGTCACTCCTCGCCCACGCCGGCGGCACAACGTCGTTCTGGCGGCGTCGCTTCGCCCGCTTCGGCATCCACCCGGAACTGGTGCGCTCGATCCGCGACCTCGCCGCGTTGCCGCCGCTCGACGCGCGCGATCGCCGCGACTTCGCCCGCGACCTCGTCGCCGGCGAAGCGCCGGGAACCGACTGGATCGAAGCCCCGCCTCTCCCCGGGCAGCCGGGCGACGCCCCCGCCGCGCCGATCTGGCTCGATCCGCTCACGCGCCGCGAACGCCAGGTCGACGAGCTGCGCCACGTCGGCTGGATGGGCCTCGACTGGCGCCTTCCCCGTCTCGAGTTGACCGGCCGCGCCGACCACGGCACGCTCCTCCCGCACGCCGCAGGCACGCTGCGCGGCGCGCTGCGCGGCGGCGCGTGGCTGCACCCGGCACAGCTCGAGCCCGGCGCCGACGACGGCGCGGCCGCCGGGCTTGCCGCCCGTGGTGCGAAGCTCGGTGCCGGGCTTCTGTGCGGTGCGCCGAGCGCGCTCCTGCGCTACGCCGCGGACGCACCCGCCAACGGTTGGAAGCCACGCGCCGTGCAGTCGAGCGGCGAGGGCCTGGGCGAGGAACGCCGCGCCCGCCTCGAGGCCGCACTGGGCGCACCGGTCTTCGATGCATGGCGCACCCGCGAGCTGGGCGAGGCCGCGCACGAATGCGATGCGCGCAACGGGCTGCACGTCTCGATGGAGCGCGTGCTGATCGAGGTGCTGCGCGACGGCCAGCCCATGCCCGACGGCGAGGACGGCGAACTCGTGGCCACGGTGCTCGACAATCGATCCTACCCGATGTTTCGGGTGAAGACCGGGGACGTGGGCTGCCGCATCCCCGAGCCGACGTGCGCCTGCGGCCGCACCAGCGAACGGCTTCTCCTGACCGACGGCCGCAGCGATGAATTGGTCACCTCCCCCGCCGGCCGCCGCATCCACGGCGATTGGTTCGAGTGGCTGCTCGACACGATCGTCGAGGTACCCGACGCCCCCGCGATCGCCGACTGGCGCGTGCTCCAGACTCGTCCGGATGCGCTGGTGTTCGAGGTCCACCCCGTCGCGGAGTGGAACGAGGCCGCACAGGCGCGCCTGCAGGCCGCGCTCGTCGCCGGCCTGCAGGAGGTCGACCCGACGCTGTCCCTCGAGCTGCAGGCCGTCGACACGATCCCGCGGCGTGCCGACGGCCGCCGCCGTGCCGTCGTCTCGAACGTGCCCCTGACGTGGGATGTGCTCCCGGTCACCACGCTCGAGACCGAGCCCGCGCTGGCAGGACCTCGCGCGTGATCCTCGGACTCGGCATCGACCTCGTCGAGGTGGCGCGCATCGAGGGCGCCCTGGCGAAGGGCGAGCGCTTCACGCGCCGACTGTTCACCGCCGGCGAGACCGCGTACTGCACGCGGCACAAGGAGCCGGCGCGCCATTTCGCCGCGCGCTTCGCGGCGAAGGAAGCGGGCATGAAGGCGCTGGGCACCGGCTGGTCGAACGGCGTCGGCTGGAAGGACTTCGAGGTGCGCCATGACCCGCACGGTCGACCGCAGCTCTACATCACCGGCCGCGCCGCGGAGGTCGCGCGCGCCATCGGCGCGACGCACGCGACCATCTCGCTGGCGCATGACGGCGGAGTGGCCACCGCCGTGGTCGCGATCGAGGGCGACGGGCCCGAGCACGACGTGCACTCGTTCACCACGGGCCGCACCGCGATCGGGATCGACGCGCCGCCGTTCGTGCCGTTCGAAGCACGACCCGCCACGCCGCCGCCAGCCGATGGAAATCCCGCGTGAAGCGCGTCCTCGTCGCCAACCGGGGCGAGATCGCCGTTCGCGTCATTCGCACGCTGCGCGACCTGGGCCTCACCTCGATCGCGGTCTACTCGGATCCGGATCGCGCCGCGCTGCACGTGCTGCTCGCCGACGAGGCGTACCGCCTGGGCCCCGGCCTGGCGCGTGAGAGTTACCTCAGCATCCCGCGCCTGATCGCTGTGGCACAGCAGGCGCACGTCGACGCGATCCACCCCGGCTACGGATTCCTCTCCGAGAACGCCGAGTTCGCGCAGGCCGTCGTCGACGCGGGCATGACGTTCATCGGACCGCCGCCGAGCGTGATCGCGAGCCTGGGCAACAAGCTCGCCGCGCGCGAGATCGCGCTCAAGGCCGGGGCACCCCTCGTGCCCGGTTCCAAGGGCGCGCTCGCCGACATGAAGGAAGCGCAGAAGGTCGCGGGCGACCTGGGCTACCCGCTCATGCTCAAGGCCGCAGCCGGCGGCGGCGGCAAGGGCATGCGCGTGCTGCGCACCGCGGCCGAGCTCGAGTCGGCGCTCGAGCTGGTGCGCGGCGAGGCGAAAGCCGCGTTCGGCGATGACAGCGTTTACCTCGAGCGCTTCGTCGAGCGCCCGCGGCACGTCGAGGCGCAGATCCTGGCCGACGCGCACGGGAACATCGTGTTCCTCGGCGAGCGCGACTGCTCGATCCAGCGCCGCCACCAGAAGGTGGTCGAGGAGACCCCGTCGACGCTGTTCACGCCCGAGATCCGAGCGCGCTTCGCCGAGGCCGCCTGCGCGATCGCGCGCACGGCGGGCTATGTCAACGCGGGAACGGTCGAGTTCATCGCCGACCCGGACGGCAACTTCTACTTCCTCGAGGTGAACACGCGCCTGCAGGTCGAGCATCCGGTCACGGAACTCGTCACCGGCCTCGACCTGGTCGCCGAGCAGGTGAAGATCGCCGACGGGCAGCGCCTTTCGCTTCCGGCGGCCGCGATGTCGCCGCGCGGCGCCGCGATCCAGTGCCGCATCTACGCCGAGGATCCGCTGCGCAACTTCATGCCCAGCGCCGGGGTGATCGAGCGGCTGCGCCTGCCGCAGGGTCCGGGCATCCGCACCGACGCCGGCGTGTACCACGGCTTCCGCGTGCCCATGGAATACGACCCGCTGATCGCCAAGGTGATCGCCTGGGGCGAGGATCGCGCGCAGGCGCTGGCACGCATGCGTCGCGCGCTCGAGGAGACCGTCGTCGAGGGCGTCGCCTCGAACGTCGGCTTCCACCGCTGGCTCATGGCGCTGCCCGAGTTCGATCGCGGCGACGTGCACACGGGCCTGCTGGGCGAGCTGTTCTCGGCCGCGTCGTTGGCGGCCACGCCCGAGACCGAGGAGATCGCGCTGCTCGCCGCGTCGCTGCACGCACACGAGAAGGCGCGCTCGGTGCGTCCGGTCGCCCCGGGCGGCGACGATGGCGGCGTGGCCATCGCGCGCTGGAAGTTTGCCGATCGCACCGGGGAGGGCCGATGAAGTTCTGGTCGCAGCTCGGCGAACGCGAACTCGACATCGACGTGCGGATCGAGGCGCGGCATCTCGAGGTCGACACCGGCGAGCGCCTCCTGGCCGCCGACTTCGTGCCGCTGCCCGACGGCGAGGTCTACTCGATGTTGATCGACGGCCGCGTCCACGAGGTCGCCATCGAGGAGGACGCAAGCGCGATCTGGGTCACCATCCACGGCCAGCGCCACAAGGTCATGGTGCGTCATCCGCTCGAGAAGACGCTACGCGAGGTGCGCCGCGCCGACGCGAAGGCCACCGGCGAGGTGGTCGAGTCGCCGATCCCGGGCCTGGTGGTGGCGCTCAAGGTCGAGGTTGGCGACGTCGTGCCCGCAGGTGCCGCGGTCGCGATCGTCGAGGCGATGAAGATGCAGAACGAGCTCACCGCTCAGCAAC
>JANOEH010000007.1:0-4909 GCA_031413115.1 Candidatus Eiseniibacteriota bacterium
GGCGGTCGCCGCGATCCACACCCGGACGGCGCTCGCGCCCGAGGTCGCGGTCATCCTCGGGACCGGGCTCGGCGCGCTGTCGGACAGCCTCACGGTCGAGGCCCGCGTGGCCTACGGCGACATCCCGCACTTCGTCGCCTCGACGGTCGAGGGCCATCGCGGCGAGCTCGTCTTCGGGCGCCTCGCGGGGCGGCCCACCGTGGTCATGAACGGTCGCGTGCACTACTACGAGGGCTACACGATGCGCCAGGTCTCGTTCCCGGTGCGCGTGCTGCAGGCGCTCGGGGCGAAGACGCTGATCGTGTCCAACGCGGTCGGCGGGATGAACCCGCTGTTCGGCGTGGGCGACATCATGGTGGTCACCGATCACATCAACCTGATGGGGGACAACCCGCTGCTCGGGCCCAACGACGAGACACTCGGTCCGCGCTTTCCCGACATGAGCGAGCCGTATGACCGGGAACTGGTCCGGCTCGCCGAGGACGTCGCGCTGGAACAGAAGCTCGCGCTCAGGAAGGGCGTGTTCGTCGCCGTCGCGGGGCCCAACCTCGAAACGGCCGCGGAGTACCGCTTCTTGCGCGGCATCGGCGCCGACGTGGTCGGCATGTCGCTCGTGCCCGAGAACCTGGTCGCGGTGCACGGCGGGCTGCGCACGCTCGCGTTCGCCGTGGTCACCGATCGCTGCTGGCCGGACGCCCTCGAACCGGTCGACATTCCAAGGATCCTGGCGGCCGCCGCAGCCGCGGCGCCGCGACTCGATCGCCTGGTGAGCCGCGTCGTCGAACGGCTCGACGAGGCGCCGCCGCGCCCGCGCGTCCACGGCCACTAGCCCCCGACCGAGGAGACTCCATGCCTGCCCGCAAGAGCTCGACGACCTCTTCCGCGGCTTCGTCCGCCCGCGCCCGGGTGGGGACGAAGGTCGCGGCCGCGCAGCCCGCGGCGGCCAGGGCGAAGGCCCGGCCCGCGAAGGCGACTGCGGCTGCGAAGGTCCGGCCCTCGGCTGCGAAGGTCCGGCCCGCGGCTGCGAAGGCCCGGCCCGCGCCCGCCGCGAAGCCGGCCCGGGTCGCTCGGCCCGCGGCCAAGTCCGCCAAGACCGCCGTGGTCGCCACGCCAGCCAGGACAGCCAGGACGGCCAGCCCTGCGAAGCGCGCGTCGGCACCGGCACCCGCGGTCCGGCCTGCCCCGGTGGCGAAGTTCGCGCCGCCCGCGGCGCGTCCCGCGCCCGCGCCGGTGGCGAAGCAGCCGGCCGTCGTCGAGCGCGTGAGTGCCGCAGACCACAAGCACTTCGAGGGCCGCCTGCTCGAGGAGCGCGGGCGCCTGCTCAAGGAGCTCGGTTACCTCGAGGCCAACGTGCTCAACAAGAATCCGCGCGACTCGTCGGGAGACCTGTCGGGCTACTCCTTCCACATGGCCGACGCGGGCACCGACGCGATGGAGCGCGAGAAGGCGTTCCTCTTCGCCTCGACCGAGGGCCGCGCGCTGTACGATGTCGACGAGGCGCTGCGGCGCCTGTACGGCGGCGACTACGGGATGTGCGAGACGTGCAACAAGCCGATCGCGCCACAGCGGCTCGAGGTTGTGCCGTACGCCCGCCTGTGCATCACCTGCAAGGAGAAGGAGGAAAAGGCGGGCCGCCGCTGACGCATGCGTGCCGCCTGGCGTCATCCCACGTTTCTCGCCGTCTGGCTCGCGGCTCTCGCCGTCTTCGCGCTCGATCGCTGGACCAAGGCGTGGGCCGTCAGCGAGCTGGCGCTGGTCCACTCGAAGCCGCTGTTCGGCGACTGGATGCGGCTGACCTACGTGCGCAACACCGGCGTGGCCTTCGGTCTGGGCGCGGGGCAGGGCCTGCCGTTCGCGGCGATCACGGCCGCCGCGCTCCTCCTCGTCGTCGGGCTCGCCCTGCAGTCGCGCAGCCGCACCTGGGTGCGCTCGCTCGCCCTCGGCTGCGTCATCGGCGGCGCTGCAGGCAACCTGCTCGACCGCATGCGCTGGGGCTCGGTCGTCGACTTCCTCGATTTCGGCTTCGGCCGGAACATGTTCCCCGTGTTCAACGCCGCCGACTCGGCGATCACGATCGGCGTCGGGCTGTTCGCGTGGACGCTTCTCTTCGGTCACGACGCCCACGAGGCCCCGCATGAGCTCGACCCCGGTCCCTGAGGCATCCCGGCGGACCCACCACGTGACGCTGGAGGAGCAGGGCGTCCGGCTTGATCGCGTGCTCGCACAGGCCTGGCCCGACCTCACCCGCGGTCGCATCCAGACGCTGATCGAAGACGGCCATATCCTGGTCGACGGCAGGAACGTCAAGTCCTCCGAGGCGACGCGCGCCGGCGCCGTGGTCGTGGCCGAGATGCCGGTGGCGTCGCTGGGCGGCCTCATCCCCGAGGACGTACCGCTCTCGATCGTCCACGAGGACGCCGATTTGCTCGTCGTCGACAAGCCCGCCGGGCTGGTCGTCCATCCGGGCGCAGGCGTCCGCACGGGCACGCTCGTCCACGCGCTGCTCGCTCATGCGCCCATGATCGCGGGCGTGGGGGGAGCGTCGCGGCCCGGCCTCGTCCACCGGCTCGACAAGGACACCAGCGGACTGCTGCTGGTCGCCAAGACGACGGCCGCCCACCGGGCCCTCACCGAGGCCCTGGCTGCGCGCGAGATCCGGCGCACCTACCTGGCGCTGGTGTGGGGCGCGCCGCGCTTCGAAAAGGAGCGGATCGAAGCCTCGATCGGCCGCGACCGCAAGGACCGCCTGCGCATGGCGGTCGTGGCCTCGGGGAAGTCCGGGGCAAGAGCTGCGGCGACGATCGTGCGGGTCCTGGTCAGACTCCCCGCAGAAGCCCAAAGGCCGCGCTTCGCGCTCGTTGAGTGCACGCTCGAGACCGGGCGCACGCACCAGATCCGGGTGCACCTGAGTCACCGGGGACACGCCGTGGTGGGGGACGAGACCTACGGCGGCGGTGCCAAAAAGACCTTGAGCCTCCCTCCGGCCGACCGTAGACTCGCCTCCCGATTGGTGGCCGATCTGGGTCGGCAGGCTTTACATGCCGTCCGCCTGTCGTTCCGCCATCCAGGCACCGGCGAGGAGTTGTCGTTCACCTCGCCGCTGCCCGACGACATCGCCCGGGCGCTCGAGGCGCTCGGGTTTTCGTTCCGCCCGACCTGACCGTGACGCGCGTCCAGGAGTCCCCCCAGTGAGCGCACCCACCTCGTCGCCCGTCGCCATCGAGACGATCCACCTGACCATCCCCAGTCGGCTCGAACTGTTGCCGCTGGTCGATCAGCTCGCCGCGGGCATCAGCGAGCGGATGGAGTTCGACGACGAGAGCAAGATGCAGATCTCGATCTCGGTGCTCGAGGCCGGCACGAATGCGATCCAGCACGGCAACCGCATCGACCCGGCAAAGCAGGTCGACATGTCGTTCCTGCTCCACCCCGACAAGCTCGAGGTCGTCGTCCATGACCTGGGCAAGGGCTTCGACGTCGAGAAGCTGCTCACCGACATCACGTCGCCCGAGCACCTGCTCGACTTGCGCGGCCGCGGCATCTACATGATGAGATCCTGCATGGATTCGGTCGACTTCGCCTTCGGCCCCGAGGGCACGACCGTGCGGCTGGTCAAGGTGCGCCGCACCGCCGGCAAGAACGGCAACCAGAGCGCCGCCTGACGAGCGGCCGGTCCGGCACGGTGGCCCGCATCCTCGCCGTCGACTGGGGCGTCCGCCGCCTTGGCCTCGCGCGTTCCGACGAACTCGGCATCACCGCCCAGCCACTGCCTCCCGTGATCCTGCCCGCCTTCGCCGGCAACCCCGGCGACGCCGCGCGTCGTGCCACCCGCGCTGCTGCCGACGCCATCGCCGAGACCGTGGTCGCGAACGCCATCGAACGCGTCGTGGTCGGGCTGCCGCTCGAGTTGTCGGGACGCGCCGGCGAGGCCGCCGAGCGCGTCACCGTGCTCGTCGCCGCGCTGGAGGCGAAACTGGGAGCGGCCGTGCCGGTCGAGACGTGGGACGAGCGCCTGACCAGCGTCCAGGCCGAGCGTTCGCTGCGCGAGGAGGGCTGGTCCGCCGGGTCGCGCAAGGGCGGCGGCCGCGAACGCACGCGGGCGAGCCAGGAGGACAAGGCGCGGATCGACCAGCGTGCGGCGCTGCTGCTGCTGCAGTCGTGGCTCGACGCCCACCCGGGGGCCGGCGGCGCGGGGGACGACAGCACGCCGGTCACGGAGTCCGATCCGTGAGGCCGGCCCCGAGTCGGCGTGGCTTCCATCCGCGCCAGCTCGTCTACGTCCTGGCGCTGGTGCTGATCGGGTTGGTCGTGCGCGACGTGTTCTTCCCCAGCGGCTTCCGCCGCACGGGCGAAGACGCGACGCTGTTCATTCGCCCCGGCGCGACGATCGACGAGATCGCCCGCGACCTGGTGCAGGTCGGCCTGCTCAAGAGCCCGTTCGCCTTCTCGATCCTGGCGCGAGCGACGGCGACCGACCGCCAGCTCAAGGCGGGGCAGTACACGTTTCATCGCGGTGACTCGGTCCTGTCGATCCTGACCACCCTGGTGCGCGGCATGAGCGGCCAGAACCTGGTGACGATCCGCGAGGGGCAGACCGCGCGCGACCTCGCGAGCCTGTTCGCGGACCGTCTGGGGATCGACCCCGAGGTCTTTCTCGCCGCCGTCGCCGACTCGGCCCTTCGGGCCGAGTTCGCGTGCCCCGGCCCGACGCTCGAGGGCTACCTGTTTCCCGAGACCTACGCATTCCTGCCGACCACGACGGCCGAGACGATCGTGCGCACGATGGCCGCCCAGGCCAGTCGCATCCTGGCCGAGGAAGTGGCCCGCGGCGGACCGATCGCGCTCGAGCCGCCGCGGCGACGGCGAGCAGTTCATCAAGTGGGACGACATCCGCATCGTCGAGGTGCGC
>JANOEH010000008.1:0-4402 GCA_031413115.1 Candidatus Eiseniibacteriota bacterium
CAGGAGCGGCGGCGCGCCGAGGCCCGGCGCGACGAGCGCCACGAGCCCGCCGAGCGCGAGCGCGATCCCGAGCGCCTGCAGCGCACCGGGCCGCTCGCCGCGCACGACGGCCGCCGTCAGCATGGTCGTCTGCACGGCGCCGAACAACAGCAGCGCCCCCGTGCCCGTGGGCAGCACGACGTAGGCGCCGGCGAACAGGATGGCGTAAGCGAACAACGCGGAGGCGGAGCCCAGGTCGCCGGCGCGCAGCACGCTTGCATCCCGACGCCGCAGCAGGGCGAGCGTCGCCAGGACCAGCGCGCCGCTGGCGATCCGCACGGCCGTGAAGGTCGCGGGATCGATCGAGCGCTCGGAGAGCGCAAGCCGACACAGAAGCGAATTCGCGGCGAAGGCGACGAGCGCGACGAGGGTGGCGCCGAAGGCCAGGGTCGGCGAGCGCAATCGGGAATCTCTAGGGGGAGGAGGCCCGGACGAACCGCGCGAGCGTCGCGATCTGCCCCGCGTGGCGCGCCGAGTGCTCGACGGCGTGCATGAGGAGGCCGAGGGCATTCGTCGAAATCTGCGCCCGGCCGAGAACGCGGGGGGTCAGCGCGTCGGCCTCGGTCGTGGCCGCGATCTGCGCCACCGCCGCGGCGATCGCGTCGTCGAGCCTGGCGAGGAGGAGGGCGGCAGCGGGCTGCGTCTCTGCGGCTGCCTTCTCGGCGGCGATCGCCTCGTGCTGGGCCTCGCTCAGGGTTGCGCCGCGCGCGTAGGTGAGCAGGCGATCGAGCGAGCCGGCCAGGTGCAGGACGTGGAAGCCGATCGGGGCGCCTCCCGCCGGGCGCGCCCAGAGCTGTGCCGGCGACAGGCCGGAGACGACTCCGCGCACCTCCTCCCCGACCTGCAGGAGGATGTGCGCGGCGGGTTGCAGCATCGGCGACACGCCCGGCACCGGACCGCGCAGCCAGGGCTCGAGCGGCACGCTCACGGGTGCGCGCCCGTCATCAGACCGCGAACCAGAGCAGCTCGGGCTTCTCCAGCAGGTCCTTGACGCGGACGATGTACTGGACGGCGGTGTGGCCGTCGATCCAGCGGTGATCGAACGTCAGCGCGAGGTTCATCTTGGGACGGATCACGACCTGGCCGTCGACGGCCATCGGCTGGTCGGTGATCTTGTGCACACCGAGGATGCAGACCTCGGGGAAGTTGATGATCGGCGTCGACGCGAACGAGCCGAACAGGCCGGCGTTGGTGATCGAGAAGGTGCCGCCCGTCAGGTCGTCCATGGTCAGCTTGTCGCCGTGCGCGCGGGTCGCCAGGTCCTCGACGCCGCGGGCGATGTCGACCAGGGCCTTCGAACCGCAGTCCTTGAGCACCGGGACGATCAGCCCCTTGTCGCGCCCCACCGCCACGCCGACGTTGTAGTAGCGCTTGACGGTGACCGACTCGGCACCGTTCCACGTCGCGTTCATCGTCGGGAAGTCGCGCAGCGCCACGACCGCAGCCTTGACGAAGAACGGCGTGAACGTGAGCTTCACGCCCTGCTTCGCGAGCTTGTCCTTCCACTCGTTGCGCAGGCGCACGATGGCCGACATGTCGACCTCTTCGAACGTCGTCGTGTGCACGGCCGTGAACTTGCTGCGCACCATGTTGTCGGCGATCGCCTTCCTGATGCCGGCGATGGCGATCGTCTCTTCGATCGGACCGGCCATGGGCAGGCCGACCGAGCCCGTGCGCCCTCCGCCGGCTGCCGCCGGCGGTGCAATCTTGCCGGCCTTCAAGTCGGCGATGTAGGCGACCATGTCGTCGCGGGTGACGCGGCCGCCCAGGCCCGAGCCCTTGACCCACGTCGGGTCGACCTGGTGCTCCTTCGACAGGCGACGCACGACGGGCGAGTAGCGGGCCCGGCCGTTGCCATGGACCTGCGCCGCAGGTGCATGTACCTGCGCCGAAGGCGCAGGGGCCGCTGCAGGCGGGGCCACGGCAGGGGCAGGCGCCGTCGCCGTCGTCACACTTGCCGTTCCCCCACCCGACCCGTACTTCGCGGCGGCGGTCGTCTCGGCGGAGCTCTTCGGCGCGGCGTCGGCGTCAGCCAGCGTCTCGCCGGCCTTCAGCAGGATCGCGATCTTCTCGCCGATCGGCACGGTGCCCGACTCGACCAGGATCCTGCCCAGTGTGCCCGCGCCGGGCGAGGGCACCTCGATCGTGATCTTGTCGGTCATGATCTCGACCAGCGGCTCCTCTTCCTTGACGGAGTCACCGACGTTCTTCAACCACTTGCTGATGGTGCCCTCGACGACGGACTCGCCGAGCTGCGGGACGACGATCGAAATCGGCACGGTCGGTCTCCTCGACTCGGGGTCAGTACGCCGCGGCCTGGCGCAGCGCGGCGGCGATCTTGTCCACGTTGGGCATGAACTCGTGCTCCATCGTGGGCGCGAACGGCATGGCGGGCACGTCGGGCGCGGCGACACGGAAGATCGGCGCGTCGAGGTACTCGAACACGGTCTCGGTGATCGTCGCCGCGATCTCGGCGCCGACGCCCAGCGTCTTCTGGTCCTCGTGGATGATGACGACCTTGCCGGTCTTCTTTGCCGCTTCGTTGATCGTGTCGCGGTCGAGCGGCTGCAGGCAGCGCAGGTCGACGACCTCGACCTCGATTCCCTCCTGGGCCACGCGCTCCGCCGCCTCGAGCGTGCGGATCAACATGAGCCCATAGGAGATCGCGGTGACGTGCTTGCCCTGGCGACGAACCTTCGCGGGGCCGATCTCGATCGTGTAGTCGCCGTCGGGGATCACTTCCTTGACCGAGCGGTACAGGCGCTTGTGCTCGAAGAACAGCACCGGATCCGGATCGCGGATCGCGGCCTTGAGCATGCCCTTGGCATCGGACGGAAACGCCGGAACGCACACCTTGATGCCCGGGGTGTGCACGAACCATGCTTCGACGGACTGCGAGTGATACAGGCCTCCCGACACATCTCCCCCGTAGGGGCAGCGAATGACCACGGGGCAGGTCCACGATCCCCCGGTCCTGTAACGAATCCGCGAAGCCTGCTCGACGATCTGGTCGATCCCACACGTGATGAAGTCCGCAAACTGGATCTCGGGGATCGGCCGCATGCCGACCAGTGCGGCGCCGACGCCGGCGCCGATGATCATCGACTCGGACAGCGGCGAATCGATCACGCGCTCGCCGCCGAACTTGTCGAACAGGCCCTTGGTCGCCTTGAACACGCCGCCGTAGAAGCCGATGTCCTCGCCGATGCAGAACACGCGGTCGTCCGCTTCCATCTCCTCGTACATCGCCTCGGTGATGGCTTCGATCATCGTCTTCGGAGCGCCGGTGCCGGGATTCACTGCGTTCAACAGGGTCGACATGGTTCCTCTTTCCTCCGGGCCCCGTTCAGGCGGGGCGAGGGCCGCGCACGGCGCGGCGGTTCAGGCGTTCCCGTCGGCGAACGACGGCGCGGGCGTGTTCCTCTTCGTCCTCGGGGCCGACCAGGAGCGGCGGCACGGGAACGGGGCGCCCCGCCTCGTCGATGGCGACGAAGGTCAGGAACGCGGTGCTCGTCCGGCGACGATTGCCGGTGTTCAGGTTCTCGGCTTCGACGTGCACCTGCACCTCGACCGAAGTGTTCGACGTGTACGTCACCCGCGCGGTCAGATGCGCGAGCTGGCCCATCTTGATCGGCGCCTCGAACGACAAATCGTCCATCGACGCCGTGACGCACAGCCGGCCCGCGTGGCGATGGGCGGCGATCGCAGCGACGATGTCGATCCAGTGCATCACGGTGCCGCCGAGCACGTTGCCGATCGTGTTGGTGTCGTTGGGCAGCACCAGCTGCACCATGTCGGTCGCGGAATCCCGCGCGGACTTCGCAGCGAGCGTCAACCGACCATCACTTGTATCCGCCGAAGGTGCCCGGCGCGAAGACGTCCTCGTACGTGGCCTCGGCGGTCGCGTACGGCTGCGCCTCGGCCCACGTGAGTGCATCCTCGATCTCCCTGGCGACGTCGGCCTGGATCTTTGCCGGATCGTCGGCGGCGAGAACGCCCTCTTCGATGAGCAGTTTCTCGAAGCGCGGCAGCGGATCCTTCGCCTTCCAGGCGTTCACTTCCTCGTCGGTCCGGTAGTTCGCCGGATCGATCTCGGAGTGGCCGTACCAGCGATAGGTCTTCCCCTCGATCAGCGTCGGGCCGCCGCCATTGCGGGCACGCTCGATCGCCTTCGACGCCGTGGCGTACACCTCGACCACGTCGTTGCCGTCGATGGTGATCCCCGGCATGCCGTACGCCTTTGCGCGATCCGACAGGTCGGTGAGTGCGGTCGACATGTGCAGCGGGACCGATTCGGCCCACAGGTTGTTCTGGATGATGTAGACGGCCGGGAGCTTCTGCACGGCCGCGAAGTTGAGCGCCT
>JANOEH010000009.1:0-11028 GCA_031413115.1 Candidatus Eiseniibacteriota bacterium
GCCGGCGCGCTTGCGCATCGCGTCCTGCAGCCGGCGCGCCGTGCCGACCGGCGCCGTCGACTTCTGCACGACGACCTTGGATCCCGTGACGGCGCGGGCAATTGCGTCGCCGACGGCAAAGACCGCCGACAGGTCGGCCGAGCCATCCTGCTTCGGCGGCGTGCCGACGGTGATGAAGATCACCTCGGCCCAGCGCGCGGCGTCTGCGAGGTCGGTCTGGAAGAGCAGCCGCCCGCTCTGCGACGCGCGGGCCACCAGCTCCTCGAGGCCCGGCTCGTAGAACGGGATCTCGCCCGCCGTGAGGCGCGCGATCTTCGTCGCGTCGACGTCGATGCAACGCACCGTGTTCCCGAAATCGGCGAGGCATGCGCCCGTCACCAGGCCCACGTACCCCGTTCCCACCACCGCGATGCGGCTCATGCTCCTCCTTCGACCGGTGTCGCGTGCGCCTGTCGCGCCGCGTCGAGCAGATCGGACAGCGTCGCCTCTAGCGCGTACTCCGGCGTCCATCCCGTGGCGGCCATCAGGCGCGCCGGGGAGCCGACCAGGTACGGAATGTCGTTGGGCCGCAGTCGCGCAGCCTCCTCGGTCACCTCGATCGCCACGCGCGCCCGCGCGACCAGCAACTCGACGATCGCGCGCAGCGCCACGCCGCGCCCGGTCGCCACGTTGTAGGCGGCGCCGGGCGCGCCCTGCTCGAGCAGCAGCGCGTAGGCGCGCACGACGTCGCGCACGTCGCCGTAGTCACGCACCGGCGCCAGGTTCCCCACGCCGAGGCGATGCGGGCCCGGGCCCGCGCTCGCGTCCGCCTCGAAGCCGGCGACCTGCCGCGCCCACGAGGCGATCGCGAACGTCGGCGCCTGGCCCGGCCCGGTGTGCGAGAACGAGCGCGCTACCATCGCCTTCAGGCCGAACGACTCGGCATAGAGCCGCGTCGCGTGATCGGCCGCCGCTTTCGAGACGCCGTAGGGACTGACCGGCGCGAGCGGAGTCGCCTCGTCGCACGGCGTTCCCGCGGCGATCCGACCGTAGGCCTCGGACGAGCCGATGACCAGAATCGGCCCGCCGAACTTCACCTGCCGCGCCGCCTCGAGCAGGCGCAGCGTGCCGCCGGCGTTGACGCGAAGCGTGCCGACCGGATCGACGAACGAGCGCGCCGCGCTCGATTGTCCGGCCAGGTGAACGATCGCGTCGATGCCCGGCAGCGCACCCGCGAGCGCGTCGTCGCTCTCGTCGCCGACGTCCCAGCGCGTCCAGCCACGCAACCCGGGCTCGGCGGCGAGCGTCGCGCCGGGTGCGGTCTCGAGTCCGCTCGCCCACGTGGCGTGCCCGCGGGCGGCCAGGGCCCGCGCCAGGTGCGGCCCGACGAAGCCGTTTGCGCCGGTGACGAGGACGTTCAGGACGGGATCACACGGGCACCCGCGCCGGTTCGGCGCGGCGCCAGTACTCGAGCATGTCGGCGAGGGTCCGCTCGAAGGGAATGGTCGGCTGCCAGCCCGTCGCGGCCGTGAACTTCGAATGGTCGCCGAGCAGCACGGGCACGTCGGAGGGGCGCATGCGCGCCGGGTCGGGCTTCACTTCGATCTTCACCTTCGTCATGGTGAGCAGGAGATCGAGCATGTCCTTGATCTTCCAGTCCTTGCCCGAGGCGATGTTGTAGACCTCGCCGCCCTCGCACTTCTCGAGCGCCAGCCAGTAGGCGCGCACCATGTCGCGCACGTCGGTGAAGTCGCGCCGCGCATCGAGATTGCCGACCGAGACGACCGGCGGCCGTAGCCCGCGCTCGATGTCGGCCACCTGCTTGGCGAAGTCCGAGGCGACGAACACCGGGCCGCGTCGCGGCCCCTCGTGGTTGAAGCCGCGGGTGCGCACCGCATCCGTGCCGTACGACATGAAGTACTGATAGGCCAGCATGTCCTGCCCGACCTTGCTCACGGCGTAGGGCGACAGCGGGCGCAGCGGGTTCGTCTCCTTGATGGGCAGCTCGTTCGCGTAGACCATGCCGTACTCCTCGGAGGAGCAGGCGATCTGGATGCGCGGGTTGATGCCGACGCGGCGGCAGGCCTCGAAGATGTTGAGCTGGCCGAGGACGTTGGTGGTCAGGCTCTCGGAGGGCGCGCGCCACGAGGTCGGCACGAACGACTGCGCGGCGAGGTGGAAAATCCAGTCGGGCTTGATCTTGGCGATGGTGTCCCGCGTCGAGTCGGCGTCGCGCAGGTCGCACTCCTCGAGTTGAATGCGGTCCCGGAAGTGCTCGATGTTCTCGGTGCGGCTGCGCCAGCGGATCAGGCCCCAGATTTCGACGTCGCCGCGGTCGAGCATGAAGTCGACGAGATGGCTGCCGACGAAGCCGGTCACGCCGGTGACGAGAACGCGACGCATCAGGGGGTCCTTTCAGGAGGGCGGGCTGCCAGGCGATGGGCCGCGAAAAACCGGGCCGAACGGCCAGAATAGGGGCCGGGCGCGCGTCCGGTCAACGGCCTCGCTTCCGGCGCGACTTCTTCTTCGCCGGCGCGGCTTTCGGGGCGGGCGGCGGCGAGCTCCCGGGAACGAAAACGGCGTCGATCCGGTCCCCCAGGTGGCCGAGGAACGCGAGCCCCTCCCCGCCGGCCGCCTCCCGCGCCCGCACGAGCGCCCGGCGCGCCGTCGTGGCCAGGCCATAGCCGGCGTAGGTCGGCCCGGCCGCGAGCGCGGCGCGCGTGCGCGCGTAGGCGAGCGCGCGCAAGCTGAGCGAGGAATCGCGCGCCAGCCCGGGGTTCGCCGCCCGCGCCGAATCGCTCGCCACCACCGCGAGGCGATCTCCCCACAGCCGCCACGTCTCCCAGCCCGGTGCCTCGGTTCCCTGCGCGTCGGCCGTGATCGAATCGGCGATCGTGATGCGGCGCAGGAGATCGTCGAGCGGCGGCGGCGGCGGGCGGCGCGACTCCTCGGCGGTGAAAAAGAGCCCGAGCGGCGGCGCCAGCGGCGGTGGCGGCGGCAAAGCCGCGAGTGAGTCCGCCAGCCGAGCCCGCGCGATGGTCGAGTCGAGACCCAGGCCGAGGGGCGGGTCGTCGGGCCGCAGCGGCGTGAGCAGCCACGGACCTGCGTCGAACCCGTCGGCGCCCCCCGCCGGCAACGTCACCGTCGTGGTCGTGGTCGCGTAGCCCATGGCGACGAGCGTGATGTCGTGCAGCCCGGGGGCGAGCGGGCCGAGCGTGAAGCGCCCGGCCGAGTCGGTGGTCGCGTACGCGGCGAGCGCGGGCACGACCACGTGCACGCCCGCGACCGGGCGCAGGGAGCTGCGCACGACGCCGGTGACGTGCGTGGCGGCACGGGCGGGCGAGGCGGAGAGCACGGCGAGTGCGAGCGCGACCGACGGGCCGGCAAGGAATGTGCGCTTCGCGCACAGATTTCTCACGCCCGCGCGCCCTGCCAGAACCCGGCCCACGCAGCGCGCGGCTCGGCGGCGGCGGTCACGGCGCGCCCGACGATCAGCCAGCTCGCGCCGGCGGCCAGCGCCGCGCGCGGCGTGACGACGCGTGCCTGGTCCTGCGCGTCGGCGCCCGGCGGGCGCGTGCCCGGCACGACCAGGAGCGGCGCGGCGCCGAAGCGCGCGCGCAGTGCGGCCACTTCCTCGCCCGAGCAGACGAGACCGTCAGCGCCCGCGGCCAGCGCGTCGGCGGCCAGCGCGGTGACGATCTCGGAGAGCGACACGTCGCGCCGATAGTTTGCGGGCAGGCGCTCGGGCGCATGGCTGGTCAGCACGGTCACCGCGAGGATGCGCGTGCGCCCGCCGCTGGCCTCCCGCGCCGCCTCGACCGCGGCCTGCACCATCGCGGCGCCTCCCCCGGCATGCACGGTGAGCAGCTCGACGCCCAGCCGCCCCGCCGCGCGCGCCGCGCCGGCAACCGTGTTGGGGATGTCGTGCAACTTGAGGTCGAGGAACATGCGCTTGCCTCGACCCGAGAGCTCCCGCACGACGGCCGGCCCCTCGGCGGCGAACAACTCGAGGCCCACCTTGTAGAAGTCCACGTCGTCGCCGAGCGCGCTCACCAGGCGGTCGGCCTCGTGCCAGGCCGGCCGGTCGAGTGCCACGATCCCCGGTTGGCTCACGCGGGACTCCACGTCGTGACCGTGCGCACGAGGTCCGCCAGCCGCGTCACGCCCTGCGCCCTGCACCAGGCCGCCACGCCCGCGGCAACACGCATGGGCGCGTCCGGCCGCGCGAAGTTCGCGGTGCCCACCTGCACGCACGATGCGCCCGCGACGATGAACTCGAGCGCGTCCGTCGCCGTGACGATGCCGCCCATGCCGACAACCGGGATCGCCACGGCGCCCGAGACCTCGTGCACCTGCGCCAGCGCCAGCGGCTTGATCGCGGGGCCCGACAGCCCGCCGGTGGCGCGACCCAGCATGAACGTGCGTGTGGCGAGGTCGATCGCAGTACCGACGAACGTGTTGACCAGCGACACCGCGTCGGCTCCGCCGGCCTCGCAGGCGCGTGCCAGGATCGACGGATCGGTCGCGTTCGGCGTGAGCTTGGCGATCAACGGTCGGGTGGTGAGCGCCCGCAGCTTCTTCGTCGTCGACTCGAGGCGCCGCGCATCGGCCCAGAAGCGCGCGCCACCCTTCGCCACGTTCGGGCACGAGAAGTTGATCTCGTACGCCGCGCACGGCGCCGACTCGAGCGCGCGCACGAGGCGCACCAGCTCTCCCGGCGTCTCGCCGCCGATCGAGGCGATGATCGCCGTGGGCACGTCGGCCGCGAGCTTCGGCAGTTTCTTCTCGCGGAAGACGCGCAAGCCCACGTTCTCGAGCCCGATCGAGTTGAGCATGCCCGACGGCGTCTCGACCATGCGATGCGGCGGGTTGCCCGCGCGCGGCTTGAGCGTCACGGTCTTGGTGACGATGCCGCCCAGCGTGGCCAGCGCGTAGCGGTCGCCGAATTCGTCGCCGTAGCCATAGGTGCCGGAGGCGACCAATACCGGCGACGCGAGCGTGAGCGAGCCGAGCCGGACGGTGAGATCGGGCATCGTGGTCGTGGTCATGAGTCGCAATCTGCAAGACTCGCCACCGCTTCGCGGTCGCGGGACCAATCGACACACTGCGCCGGGACGACCGGTCCCTCGAGGCAGGCGATCAGGTAGTCGGGGTTGGCGCCGGGGCGGGGCTTCGGTCCGCCCGCGGGGCGCGGAACGACGCACGAACGGCAGATGCCGGTGCCGCACGCCATGTGCGCTTCGATCGAGGTGTACGCGGGCACGCCACCCGCAGCGCCCAGGTTGCCGACCGCGGCGAGCAACCCGTGCGGGCCGCAGGCGTGGAGCGTGGCGCCGTTCGCCGTGAGGGCGGCGCCAAGCTCGGGCTCCTCGGCCAGCAGGTCGAGCACCCGACCGCGGCGGCCACGCGAGCCGTCGTCGGTCGCCTCCCACACCCGCGTGCGCGCAAGCGTCGCGCCCATCTCGGCCGGGCCCGCGAAGTCGGCGCGGCTGCGCGCACCCACCAGGAAGTGCACCGTGCGCCCGCGCGCCTCGAGCTGTTCGGCGAGCATCACCAGCGGCGCGGTGCCACGGCCGCCGCCGATGAGGATCGCGGGGCCCCTCCCCTCCAGCGGAAAGCCGCGGCCCAGCGGCGCCAGCGCGGTCCAGCCCTCGCGCGGCGAGCGGGTCATGAGATCGGTGCCGCGCCCCACGCGCGTGTAGAGGATGCCGAAGATGCGGCGGCCACCCTCCTCCCACGTGCGCGCAATCGAGAACGGTCGCGCGAGGACCAGGCCGGCGGTCGATGCGCCCGGCGGGGTGATCATGGCGAACTGGCCAGGGGCGGGCGCGGGCACGCTCGTCGACACGGCGAGCGCGAGCCACCAGAGGCCGGTACCCGGCAGCGGCGCGTTGGCGATCGCCTCGGCCGGCGCCTCGACGAACGGCGTGCGGACGGCCTCGGGCGCATGACGGAGACTGGTCACTTCTCGAAACTCCCCGTGGTGTCGGCGGGTGTGTTGGTGCGTGCGCGTTGCGCCGCACGGATTGAATCGGCCCGCGCCCGGTAAAGCGAATCCCGCAGCGCATCCATCGGCACCGTGCGCAGGGCGGCAGCCGCCAGGCTGTCGCCCGACGCGGGCGCGTGCAGGCTGTCGATCGAGGCCCTGACGATCCCCGGTGCGCCGGCCGCGGGCTTCGCGGCCCCGCGCGAGGCGGGCACCGGCGGTGGCGGAACGTACAGGGCGTTGCCGGGCACGAGCGAGACCTTGAAGCTGGTCGGCGGCAGGGCCTCGAGCGCGAACGAACTGTCGGCCGGGTTGGCCAGCAGCCGTTGCGCCTCGACCGCGGCGGGTGCGGCGGGCCAGCGCTCGATCAGGCGCGCGAAGTCCGCCTGCGCACCGGCGATGTCGCCCAGGCGCCGGGCCTTGATCCAGCCCTGGGCGAAAGCGGCGCGCGGGGCATAGGGACTGTCGGGGTGCTCCCTCTCGAGGCGCGCGTATTCCTCGACGGCCTGCTCGGGCTTGGCCAGCTGGAACAGCAGCAGCTCTCCCGACTGGAACAACGCCTGTGCTGCTGCGTCGGCGCCACTCGAGTCGTCTTGCGTCGCGCGGAACACATCGAGGCGGTCGAGGTTGTCGCGCCGCGTCTTCGCCTGGGCGACGAACGGCGAGCCGGGCTGCTGCTGGGCGACCTCATCGTACAAGCGCCGCGCCGACGCCGGATCGTCCTTCACCACCTCGTGCAGGTACCCGGCGCGGAATGCAGCCTCGGCCGCGTAGGCGGTGCGCGGCTGGTCGATCATGAGGATGTCGAGCTGGGCCAGCCCTTCGTTGGCGTTCCCCGACAGGCCCAGCGAACTTCCGTAGCGCAGGCGCGCCCGCGCCCTGCCGTCGTCGGTGCGTGCGTCGCGCAGCAGAGCCTGGTAGGTGCGCACCGCGGCCGCCTGGTCGCCGAGCGCCTCGTCGCAATCGCCGGCGCGCAGCCGCGCGTCCTGCCGCAGCTGCTCGGTGGGCGCGCGCGGCGACGCGCTCGAACTCGACGCGCGCCTCGGCGAAGCGCTTGCCCGCGAACAGCGCCTCGGCGAGCTTGAGCCCGGCGTCGTAGCCCAGCTTGTCCTTGCGCTGCGAGAGCTCGCGCAGGTCGCCTTCGGCCTTCTCGGGCTGGCGCGCCAGCAGGTACAGGCTCGAGCGGCGCAGCAGCGCCTCGTCGCGCCGCTTCGACGTGGGGTGGGTGGTGAGCAGCGAGTCGAACAGGGCGATCGCCTCGGGACGGCGGCGGTCGCGCTCGGCCGCGACCCCCGACCAGTAGACGCCCTCGTCGAGCAGATCGCTCTGGGGGAAGTTCTGGCCCAGCTCGGAGAACTTGAGCTGTGCCCCCTGGTAGTCGCCCTTGCCCAGCAGCGAACGGCCGATCATCAGCACCGCGTCGTCGACCCACTTGCTGTCGGAGTACTCGAGCACGACCTTGGTGCTGCCCTGGATCGCCTTGTCGTACAGCGCCGCCGCAGCCGCGGTGGCCCGCGCCTCGGGATCGGGCTGCTGCAGCATCTGTCGCTCGGCATCGGCGAAATTTTTCCGCGCCGAATGGAAGGTGTTGAAATAGGCGCAGCCGGCGCCGGTGACAGCGAGCGCCAGCACGCAAGCGACCAGCGCGCCGTGCGGCTTCACGCCGGCGTGCACGCGTCCTCCTGCAGCGCGCGGACGCCGAGCGGCCCCTTGAGCATCGCCTCGATGCCCGAGACGGCGGCGAGTGCGCCGGGGATCGTGGTCACCGTGGGCACGCCATGGCGCAGCGCGGCGGAGCGGATCGCCCGGTCGTCGAACTGCGAGGCGCGGCCGAGCGGCGTGTTGATCACCAGCGTGACTTCGCCCGTGGCGATGCGGTCGACGATGTCGGGCTTGCCCTCGCGCACCTTGAACACGGTCTCGCACTCGAGGCCGTTGAGCTTGAAGAAGCGCGCCGTGCCGCGCGTGGCGATCAGCTTGAACCCGAGGTCGACCAGCCGCTTGGCCATGAAGATGACCGCGCGCTTGTCGTCGTCCTTGATCGAGATGAACGCCGTGCCGCCGCCGGGCAGGCCCTCGCCCGAACCGAGCTGCGCCTTGGCGAAGGCGCGGCCGAAGTCGACGTCGCGGCCCATCACCTCGCCGGTCGACTTCATCTCGGGACCGAGCAGCGCATCCTCGCCGGGGAAGCGGGCGAACGGCAGCACCGGCTTCTTGATCGAGACCAGTTTCGGCTCGGGCGCGGCGGTGACACCCAGCTCCTTGAGCGTCTTGCCGCCGATGACCAGCGCGGCCAGGCGCGCCAGCGGCCAGTCGATCGCCTTGGCGACGAACGGCACCGTGCGCGATGCGCGCGGGTTCGCCTCGATCAGGTAGATGCGGTCGCCGCGCACGGCGAACTGCACGTTGAGCAGGCCGCGCACGCGCAGCGCCCGGGCCAGCGCCAGAGTCTGTTCCTTGATGCGCGCCACCAACTCGTCGCCCAGCGCGTACGGGGGGATCACGCACGAGCTGTCGCCCGAGTGGATGCCGGCCTCCTCGATGTGCTCCATCACCGCGGCGACGACGAAGTCCGTGCCGTCGCCCAGCGCGTCGACGTCGACCTCGATCGCGTCCTCGAGGAATTTGTCGAGCAGCAGCGGCTCTTCGGACGACAGCGCGACGCCGCCGTCGAGCACCGAGGCGAGGTCGTCCTTGTCGTACACGGTACGCATACCGCGGCCGCCCAGCACGTACGACGGCCGCACCAACACCGGATAGCCCAGGCGCTCGGCGACCACGAACGCGTCGTCGCGGTTGGTCGCCGTCGCGCTCGCCGGCTGGAGCAGCCCCAGCTCCTCGACCAGATCGGCGAAACGCCGGCGATTCTCGGCGCGGTCGATGTCGTCGAACTGCGTGCCCATCAGCGGCACGCCGGCCTCGTGCAGGCCGCGGGCCAGCTTGAGCGGCGTCTGCCCGCCCAGCTGCACGATGACGCCGACGGGCTGCTCGAGCTCGATCACGTTCATCACGTCCTCGAGCGTCAGCGGCTCGAAGTACAGGCGCGTCGAGGTGTCGTAGTCGGTGCTCACGGTCTCGGGGTTCGAGTTGATGAGGATGACCTCGTAGCCGTCTTCCTTCAGCGCCTCGGCCGCCTGCACGCAGCAGTAGTCGAACTCGATCCCCTGCCCGATGCGGTTCGGCCCCGAGCCCAGGATCACGATGCGCGGTGCGGTGCCATGGCGCGACTCGTCCTCCTCCTCGTACGTCGAGTAGAAGTACGGCGTCTGCGCCTCGAACTCCGCGGCGCAGGTGTCGACCGCCTTGTACGTCGGGCGCATGCCCATCCCCAGGCGCAGGGCGCGCACCTCGGCCTCGGTGGCGCCGACCAGCGCTCCCAGGCGCGCGTCGGAGATGCCGAGGCGCTTGGCGCGCCACAGGCGCGGTGGCGTGACGGCGGCCAGGTCGGGCAGCTCGCGCCACTCGGCCTCGGTGTCGGTGATGCGCTTCATCTGGTGCAGGAACCATGGGTCGATGCCGGTCGCCTCGGCGAGGCCCTCGGGCGTCTCGCCGACGGCGAGCGAGGCGAACAACTGCTGCAGCCGCTGCCAGTGCGGGCGCAGCAGGTGCTCGCGCAGCGTGCGCGGATCGTCCTCGGGACGGCCGAAGCCCTCGCCCTTCTCGGCCGCCATGGCGATGCCGTCGAGCTCGAGCGAGCGCAGCCCCTTCATCAACGCCTCGGGGAACGTGCGCCCGATGGCCATGATCTCGCCCACCGACTTCATGCGCGTGCCCAGCACCGGATCGGTGTCCTTGAACTTCTCGAACGCCCAGCGCGGGATCTTGACCACGCAGTAGTCGAGCGCGGGCTCGAAACACGCCGGCGTCGCCTTCGTGATGTCGTTGGGAATCTCGTCGAGCGTATAGCCCACGGCCAGGAGTGCGGCGATCTTGGCGATCGGGAAGCCGGTCGCCTTCGACGCCAGCGCCGAGCTGCGCGAGACGCGCGGGTTCATCTCGATGACGACCATGCGGCCGTCCCTGGGATTGATCGCGAACTGCACGTTCGAGCCGCCGGCCTCGACCTTGATCTCGCGGATGATGCGTTGCGCCGCGTCGCGCATGACCTGGTACGCCTTGTCCGACAGCGTCTGCGCCGGCGCGACCGTGATCGAGTCGCCGGTGTGCACACCCATCGGGTCGAAGTTCTCGATCGAACAGACGACCACCACGTTGTCGTTCCGGTCGCGCATCACCTCGAGTTCGAACTCCGACCAGCCGGTCAGGCACTCCTCGACCAGCACCTCGTTCATGGGCGAGGCGGCGATCCCGATCGTCACCGTCTCCTCGAGCTCGGCCAGGTCGAACACCGTGCCCGAGCCCAGGCCGCCGAGCGTGAACGAGGCGCGCACCACCAGCGGGAAGCCCAGCGTCACGGCCAGGGCGCGCGCATCGTCGAGCGAGCGCACGCGCCCCGAGCGCGGCGTCTCGACCCCGGCGCGGGCCGCCGCCTGCTTGAACAGCTCGCGATCCTCCGCCATCTTGATCGCCTCGAGCGAGGCGCCGATCAGCTCGACGCCGTGGCGCGCCAGCACGCCCTTCTCGGCCGCCTCGATGGCGAGGTTGAGCCCCGTCTGCCCGCCCACCGTGGGGAGCAGCGCGTCGGGCTTCTCCTTCTCGATGATGCGCTCGAGGATCTCGACCGTGAGCGGCTCGACGTACGTGCGATCGGCCACGCCCGGGTCGGTCATGATCGTCGCCGGGTTCGAGTTGACCAGCACGACCTCGAGGCCCTGCTGCTTGAGCACGCGGCAGGCCTGCGTGCCCGAGTAGTCGAACTCGCACGCCTGCCCGATGACGATCGGGCCGGAGCCGATGAGCAGCACCTTCTTGAGGTCGGAGCGCAGGGGCATGGGGGTGGTGCCTCTCCTGCCGGCGTCAGGCCGGAACGGGGGCGGATGCCGGCACGGCGACCGGACGGGTCGACGTCAGCTCGGCAAAACGATCGAACAATCCGGTGCTGTCATGCGGCCCCGGTGCGCTTTCGGGGTGGTACTGCACCGAGACCAGGGCCAGCGCGTCGT
>JANOEH010000010.1:0-2598 GCA_031413115.1 Candidatus Eiseniibacteriota bacterium
TCCGGCGGCGCTACGTCGACACCGCGTCGGACTCGGTGCGCCAGAAGATCGCCGGCTACATGACGACCGCGGCCTGCCCGCAGTGCGACGGCGCCCGGCTCAACCCGGTGGCGCGCGCGGTACGCGTCGACGGCGTCGGCATCGCCGAGTGGACGCGCTCGAGCGTCGCGTCCGCGCACGCGCGCGTGCAGAAGCTCGACTTCACGGCCTCGCGCGCGCTGATCGCCGAGCCGATCCTGAAGGAGATCGACGCGCGGCTCGGCTTCCTCGTCGACGTGGGCCTCGGCTACCTCACGCTCGACCGCTCGGCGCAGACGCTGGCCGGCGGCGAGGCACAGCGCATCCGGCTCGCCACCCAGATCGGCTCGCGCCTGACCGGTGTGCTGTACATCCTCGACGAGCCGTCGATCGGCCTCCATCCGCGCGACAACGAGCGCCTGCTGCGCACGCTGATCTCGCTGCGCGACCTGGGGAACACGGTCATCGTCGTCGAACACGATCTGGAGACCATGCGCGCCGCCGACTGGCTCGTCGACCTGGGGCCCGGCGCCGGCCGCCACGGCGGCGAGATCATCGCTGCAGGCACGCCCGCACAGGTCGCAGCCAACCCGCGCTCGCTGACCGGGCAGCACCTGTCGGGCGCGCTCACGATCCCGGTGCCGGCCAACCGCCGCAGGGGCAACGGCACGTTTCTCGAGGTGGTCGGCGCGACCGAGAACAACCTGAAGAACGTCAGCGTGCGCTTTCCGCTCGGCACGTTCACCTGCGTCACCGGCGTGTCGGGCTCGGGGAAAAGCACGCTGGTGAACGACATCCTGCACAACGCCCTGGGCCGCGCACTGCACGGCACGGTCGAGCGCGCGGGCGCACACGAGGCGCTGCACGGTCTCGAGTACGTCGACAAGGTCGTCGCCATCGACCAGTCGCCGATCGGGCGGACGCCGCGGTCGAATCCGGCGACCTACACGGGCGCCTTCGGCTTCATCCGCGACCTGTTCGCCCAGTTGCCCGAGGCGAAGATGCGCGGCTACGGACCGGGCCGCTTCTCGTTCAACGTCAAGGGCGGGCGCTGCGAGGCATGCGAAGGCGACGGCCTGCGCAAGATCGAGATGCACTTCCTCGCCGACGTGTTCGTGCGCTGCGAGACCTGCCGCGGCCGGCGCTACAATCGCGAGACGCTCGAGGTCCACTACCGGGGCCGCTCGATCGCCGACGTTCTCGAGATGACGGTCGAGGAGGGCCTCGAGTTCCTGAACGCGATCCCGACCGTCCGCCGCAAGCTCGAGACCCTGCGCGACGTGGGCCTCGGCTACATCCACCTGGGACAGTCGGCGACCACGCTGTCCGGCGGGGAGGCGCAGCGCGTGAAGCTGTCGACCGAGCTGTCGAAAGTCGCAACCGGGCGCACCATCTACCTGCTCGACGAGCCGACCACCGGCCTCCATTTCGAGGACGTGCGCATGCTGCTCGCGGTCCTGCAACGCCTGGTCGAGAGGGGCAACTCGGTGCTCGTGATCGAGCACAACCTCGACGTCATCAAGTCGGCCGACTGGCTCGTCGATCTCGGCCCCGAGGGTGGCGACGCCGGGGGAACCGTGGTAGCGTCCGGCACGCCGGAAGACCTCGTGCGCGTGACCCGCAGCCATACGGGCCGCGCCCTCGCCCCCGTGCTCGCGGCGGCCCCCGTGCTCGCCTGACGGAGATCGAATGAAAGCGCTCGTCAAGTCGCGTCCCGCCCCGGGGGCCGAGATCCTGACCGTCCCGGATCCCACGCCTCTGGCCGACGAAGTCGTCCTCAAGGTCAAGCGGGTCGCCGTCTGCGGCACCGACCTCCACATCTACGGCTGGGACCGCTGGTCGCAGACCCGGATCAAGCCGCCGCTCGTCTTCGGACACGAGTTCGTCGGCGAGGTCGTGGCCCTGGGCGCCCGCGCCGAGGGAGTGCAACTGGGCGACCTCGTCGCCGTCGAGACCCACGTCGCCTGCACGACCTGCCACCTGTGCCGCCGCGGGCTCATGCACGTGTGCGAGCGCGTCCAGATCCTGGGCGTCGATCGCGACGGCGCGTACGCCGAATACGTCGCGGTCCCGGCGCGCAACTGCTGGCCGATCCCGACGGGCATGTCGATCGACCACGCCGCCGCGCTCGAGCCGCTGGGCAACGCGGTGCACACGGTGCTTGCGGGGGAGATCGCCGGGTGCTCGGCGGCAGTCACCGGCTGCGGACCGATCGGGCTGTTCTCGATCGCCGTGGCGCGGGCCTGCGGTGCCGGGCCGATCATCGCCAGCGACGTCAACCCGTACCGCCTCGAGCTGGCGAAGAAGATCGGCGCCGACGTGGTCGTCAATGTGGCCAGGGAGTCGTTCGTCGACAAGGTGCGCGACGCGACGCAAGGTCGTGGAGTCGACGTGCTGCTCGAGATGTCCGGCCACCCCCAGGCCATCCGCGACGGCCTCGAGGCGCTGCGCAACGCCGGCCGCGTCTCGCTGCTGGGCCTGCCGTCCGATCCGTTCGAACTCGACGTCACGCGGCTGGTCATCTTCAAGGGCGCGACCGTGCAGGGGATCAACGGGCGGCTCATGTTCCAGACGTGGCGG
>JANOEH010000011.1:0-3319 GCA_031413115.1 Candidatus Eiseniibacteriota bacterium
TCAATGTGCACGGGAAGAAGTTTATGGTTATTTGATTGTGCGTTAAAAAATATTTTTACCACATAGAACACATAGCGAAGAGTACGCTACGGCTATCCTTTCCGCCGGAGCGATCCCCGCCGGGGCTATTCACAAGTTCGGCGACGCCCCCCTGAGCCATGTGCAGCAGAAGGCGTGGCCGCTGGCGGCGGGGGAGTTCGTGGTCGTGACCAGCGACTATCCCGACTCGCCGCGCCTGCCCGATGCGCACTACTGGCTCGGCGTGTCGTACTGGAAGCAGGCCCGCCTGCCGAAGTACGACCAGGATCCCACGCGGCGCGCGCTCGGCCAGTGGAACCGCTTCCTGCAGCTGTATCCCGAACATCCGCGCGCCGACGAGGCGCGAGCCATGCAGCAGGAAGGTCGCGATCGGCTCGCCGAGAAGACGCTCCTGAACGCCCAGCTCTACATCACGCTCCACCAGTGGCAGCCGGCGCTCTATTACTTCGAGGACATCCTGCGCGAGTATCCCGAGAGCAAGTGGACCGAGTGGGCGCGGCTGGGTCGTGGCGAGGCGCTGGGCGGCATGCGCCGCCAGGACGAGGCGCGCGCCCAGCTCGAGGACGTGCGCGACACCGCCAAGGATGGCGCCGTGCGCAAGCGCGCCGAGGATCGCCTGAAGAAGCTGCCGTACGTGCCGCCGTCTTCCGCCGGCAGTCCGTTGCCCGCGCCCGCGGCGGCCGACTCCGATTCGGGGACCGCGGGGTGAGCCGCCGCGCGGCCGGCGGCCTCCGCCTTGGCCTCCTCGGCGGCACGTTCGATCCGCCGCACGTCGGTCACCTTCTGCTCGCCGAGGCGGCGCGCGAGCAACTGCGCCTCGATCGCATCCTGTTCGTGCCCGCCCACGTTCCCCCGCACAAGCGCGGCCGCCCGGTCACGCCGGCCCGCACGCGGCGGGCGCTGCTCGTCGCGGCGTTGCGTGGCACGGGCTTCGGCCTGTCGACGATCGAGCTCGATCGCCCCGGTCCCTCGTACACGGTCGACACTCTGGAAATCCTGGCCCGGGCGCAGCCCGGGACAAGATTGTTCCTCCTCATCGGCGCGGACAGCCTGAATGACCTTCCTGCCTGGCGGCATCCCGACCGCATCCTCGAACTGGCGACGCTCGCCGTCGCGGTGCGTCCGGGTACGAAGATCCCGGCCCTGGCGCGGGGACCGCTCGCCCGGCACCGCTCCGCCATCAAGTACCTCGGAAACGTCCCGGTCGACGTGTCCTCGACGCGGTTGCGCGCGTGCGTGGCCGCGGGGCGCTCGATCCGCTTCCTCGTTCCTTCGGCGGTCGAGCGCGCGATCGCGCGCCTGGGCCTGTACCGGCGCGTCGTCGTGGGGCGCCCGTGAGCGCGAACAAGCGCGAGCGGCTGTTCCTGCTCGACGGGCTGGCGCTGGCCTATCGCAGCCACTTCGCGTTCATCCGCCGGCCGCTGACCAACTCGCGTGGCGAGAACACGAGCGCGGTGTTCGCCTTCGCCAACACCGTGATCAAGCTGCGCGACGAGGAGAAGCCCGAGCACTGGGCGCTGGCCTGGGATTCGATCCTGCCGACCCGCCGCCATGTGAAGTATCCCGACTACAAGGCGCACCGCCCACCGATGCCCGAGGACCTGGTCTTCCAGCTGCCGCGTCTTCTCGCGCTGGCCGAGGCGATCGGCCTGCCCAAGATCGAGGTCGACGGCACCGAGGCCGACGACGTGATGGCGACGCTGACGAAACGCGCCGTCGCCGATGGCATGGACGTCGTGCTGGTGACCAACGACAAGGACCTGCAGCAACTGGTCTCGCCGCACGTGAAGGTGCTCGCCCCTGGTGGTGGCGCGCGCGAGGACGCGTGGATGGACGAGGCGGCGGTGCAGGCCAAGTGGGGCGTGCCGCCGGGGGGACTCCGCGACGTGCTCGCCCTGATGGGCGACGCCAGCGACAACGTGCCCGGCGTGCCCGGCGTCGGCGAGAAGACCGCCGTCGAGCTGATCGCGCAGTTCGGCACACTCGACCAGGTCTATGCGCGGCTGTCCGAGGTGAAGAAGGACGGCGTGCGCAGGAAGCTGGCCGAAAATCGCGATGCCGCGTACCTGTCCCAGGAACTCGTGACCGTCGACGATGATCTCGCCATCGCCGAGGACTGGAACACGATGGTCGTGCGTCCGATCGACGGCGCGAAGCTGCGGGCGCTGGCCACCGAGCTCGACATCAACCGCCTCGCCAAGTACGCAGACCAGGCCGACGCCGGCGGGGAGGTGAAGGTGTCGGTGTCGGCCAGCCGCGCGCGAAGCGCGCAAGCAGTGCCCACGCCGCCGGAGGCGGCGCAACCTGTCGCCTCCGGCGACGAAGGTCAGTTGGGCTTCGGCTTCGATGTGCCCGCCGAGGCGCCCGCCGTGAAGGCCGCGAACATCACGCCTCCGGCGTGGGAAGAGGGCACGCTGCCGCCGGCGTACGGCCCCAAGGTGCGCATCCTCACGACCGCGCAGGAACTCGATGCGTTGGCGAAGCAGCTGCGCGCGCTCCCGCACGGCTTCGTCGTCGACACCGAGACGACGTCCGAGGATCCGCTGCGTGCCCGGCTGGTCGGCGTCGGCTTCGCCTGGGGCGAGGCACCCGTGTACGTGCCGCTGGCGCACAACGAGGGGACGAACGCACCGCGGGAAGCGTTCGACCGGGCGATTGCGCCACTGCTCGCCGATCCGGCGGTGAAGAAGACCGGACAGAACTTCAAGTACGACCAGCTCGTCTTCCGCACCGAAGGCTACGCCGTCGCGGGGGCTCGCCGGCGACACGATGATCGCCTCGTACCTGCTCGATCCCGAGACGCCGCACAACCTCGACTGGCTGTCGGCCAATCACCTGGGCGTGACCAAGATTCCGACCTCGGCGCTGATCGGCAAGCGCGGCAAGGAACAGCGCACCATGGACCAGGTGCCCGTCGAGATCGTCGCGGCGTACTGCGGCGAGGACGTGCACTGCACGTGGGAGCTGGCCGAGCGCTTTCAGCCCCAGCTCGAGATCCAGGGCTTCGAGCCGCTGTACAAGGACGTCGAGATCCCGCTGTCGAACGTGCTCGCCGCGATGGAGTGGGAGGGCGTGCTGCTCGACGTCGACTTCCTCGCCGTCATGTCGAAGAAGCTGGGCGGCGAGATCGCGACCCTCGAGACCAGGGTGCACGCCGCGGCCGGGCAGAGCTTCAACACCGTGGCAACTGGCGCGCTGACTCCGGAATCATCGCTGCGCTCCACGTGCTCGAGCTGCTCTCCACGGCCGACGGGGGAGCGGCACTGAGCCAGGTCCGGAC
>JANOEH010000012.1:0-10391 GCA_031413115.1 Candidatus Eiseniibacteriota bacterium
CTTGGCAACTGCGAGAATCTTCGCCTTCTGGGTGGAAGTGTAGCGGGTCCCGCGTTTGTTCTTCTTCGCCATGAATCCCTCCCTCAGGGACGTATCCGCCCAACACCTTTAGTTGGATTGGCTGCAAGCCTCACCAGCTGCTGGTCGAGGTCACCGCAGCGACTGCACTGGACCTCGGTGGTGCCCGTCGGCTAAAAGACAGCAGCTTGCAACTTCGTAAACGTGCCGCTGTCCGTCGTCGCTAGCAGTTTCCTGCCATCCTTAAACTTGGCGACAAACCCTCTCTGCCAACGTACGTGAGACACCGATCCCCCGGAAGTTTAGTGTAGAGGGCGAGTCGGGAAGTCGAGATGTCCACGAGCCTGTCTGAGCGCATGGCGACCCCGGAGGTCGAGGTGACGGCGACGGCGAAGCGGCGACGGTTCACCGTCGCCGAGAAGCTCCGCGTTCTCAAGGAAGCTGCCGGCTGCACGAAGCCGGGGGAACTCGGCGCGCTGCTCCGTCGCGAGGGATTGTACTCCTCGCACCTGTCGGCATGGCGTCAGGCCCGCGATCGGGGCGAACTGGCCGGTGCTGCGAAGAAACGGGGCCCCACGCCGAAGCCGGTTGATCCGCTGGCCAAGCGCGTGGCGGAACTCGAACGTGAGAACCGTCGCCTCGCGGCGCGCGCCGAGCGCGCCGAGGGGCTGGTTGAGCTCCAAAAAAAAGCGGCGGAGATCCTGCGGCTTCTCCCCGACTTCGACGAGCGTCGCTGATGGCGCTCATCGGCGAACAGGGACCCCGCTTCGGCGTTGCGCCCACCTGCGCTGCGCTCGGGTTTGCCCGGGCGACCTACTACCGCAACCGTCAGCCGCGGTTCGGCCCGCCGCGGCCGCGGCCGGCGCCGCCCCGGACGCTGTCGTCGGAGGAGCGCACGACGGCGCTCACGCTCCTCAATGAACCCCGGTTCGCGGACCTGGCCCCGGCGGAGATCTACGCCACGCTGCTCGATGAGGGCCGCTACCTGTGCTCGGAGCGCACGCTTTACCGGGTGCTGGCCGAGAACGCTCCGGTGCGCGAGCGACGCGATCAACTCCGGCATCCGCCCTACGCCGCGCCCGAGCTCCTGGCCACACGGCCGAACGAGCTGTGGAGCTGGGACATCACCCGGCTCCTGGGTCCCACCAAGTGGACCTACTTCTACCTCTATGTGATCCTCGACGTGTTCAGCCGCTACGCAGTGGGCTGGATGCTGGCACGCCGCGAGTCGGCGGTGCTCGCCGAGAAGCTGATCGCCACGTGCTGCGAGCGCCAGGACATCGCGCCCCGCCAGCTCACCGTGCACGCCGATCGGGGAGCGGCCATGCGGTCGAAGCCGGTGGCACTCCTCCTGGCCGATCTCGGCGTGACCAAGACCCACTCCCGACCGCACGTCTCCAACGACAACCCGTACTCCGAGTCGCAGTTCAAGACCATGAAGTACCGGCCCGACTTCCCGGAACGCTTCGGCTCGATGGAGCATGGGCGTTCGCACTGCGGCGACTTCTTCCCCTGGTACAACACCGAGCATCATCACGTTGGCCTCGGGCTGTTCACGCCGCACGACGTGCACTATGGGCTCGCCGAGGCGAAGCGCGAAGAGCGCACGCTGGTGCTCGCCGAAGCGTTCGCCCGGCACCCGGAGCGGTTCCCCCGCGGGCGACCGGCGCCGAGGCCGCTCCCGACCGCCGTGTGGATCAACCCGCCGAAGGACCGCAACGTCGGCGAGAAACCAAACCTCACCCTGGAGGAGCAAAGCATCGTCGTGGCTCAGTAATCTCGCGAAGCGGGTGTCTCAAAGTCGTTGACAGGTTCCGGGGGCCCACTCCCCGTCCCAAAGTCCGTCGTCGCCCCGAAGGTCCCGTTCCCGTTGCCGAGCAACACCGACACCGTGCTGCCGCCAGAGTTCGCCGCTGCCAGGTCGGGGATCCCGTCCCCGTTGAGGTCCCCGATCGCCACGGAGTTGGGTTTCGTCCCCGCATCGTACGAGAGGAACGGTGCGGCGAGGAACGGGTCGGCGGCGGCTCGCGTGGCAGCAACCGAGGCACTGATGACGATGATGGAGGTGAAGCCTGCGGCCCAGCGAGCGAACTCACGCCGGCCGGGCGGGGTGGTGTCCAAGCGAACCATGAGCGCCTGCTTCTGCCACGGGTGGGAAAACCTTCGCGGCGGGGGCGGCTGGACCACCGCGGGAGTTCAAGTTCGAAGCGAGTCAGCGAGGCACCAAGGATGGCGCGGACGAGCTTACCCTAATGTGGGAGCCGGCGCCACCGAGGTCGTGCGCCGCGATTCGCCGAGCTCGCCGCGAATTCGCAGCCCGATTGCGAAGGCTGCTTGAGTTGCCCCCGCTTGCCGCTCGACCGGGCGCACATCCTCGCCCTGCTCGACAACTTCGAGGAGATCTTCGAGTCGGGCACCAACCCCCAACGAAAACACCTCCTCCACCGGATGGTGAAGGAGGCGCGGGTGCACGGGCGGATGTCGGTCGAGGTCTGGTACTTCTTGCCTCAACCGGACCCCGGGGGGAGTCCGGTTCGTACACAGCCACAGATGGCTCCCCGAGTTGCCCAGTGTGCGAACCGACCGTCCTTCCAGGAATGTGCCGTTTTCCGCGTCTTTCATGATCTGCGGCCGGCGCCATTGTGGTCCGAGCCGTGGCCAACCGGTCGATCGCCTCGTCGAACTCGGGCCGACTCGGTCCCCCGTGCGGCGGCGTGGCGCCACGAGTTAGCCCGCGGTGCCGTCCCCTCGCGAGCCGCCCTCGCCCGCAGAGAAGGACTGTCCCGCGCTCGCATCACCCAAGTCCTGTCGCTCCAGTAGAACCACGGAACCGAGACCGAGAACTGCCCAGGGATTTCCTGGGGCGATTCGCATCTGTTCGTCCGATCTCACCGGATCAGAATGGTCTTCCTCGTGAGGAGCACACCCGGCACTTGGAAGCGCACGAAGTACACGCCGCTCGGGACCGGCTGCCCGTCGCGATTGCGGTGATCCCACACCAGCACGTGCCGCCCCGCGGCAAACGGAGCCTCGGCGATCCTGCGCACGATGCGCCCCGCCGCGTCGAAGACCACAAGCGACACCTGGGATTCGCGCGGGAGCGCGAACTCGAACCGCACGTTCTCGCGGCCCGGATTCGGCCGAGGCGGAGCGAACTCGACCTGGCGTGGAAGAACGTCGGCCTCTCCCGGAACTGAGACGAGGAAAGCAAGGTTGAGCAGAACCGACACCGCATTGTCATAGGAGTTCGCCGTGACCACGTCAGGATATCCGTCCCCGTTCAGGTCGCCGATCGCCACGGAGTAGGGTTCACTCCCGGTCCCGAAGTCCGTTTTCCTCCCGAAGGTCAAGTCGCCGTTGCCGGGCAACACCGAGACGGTGTTGGCGAGATAGTTCGCCGTGGCCAGGTCGGGGATCGCGTCCCCGTTCAAGTCACTGATCGCCAGGGACTGGGGCCATAACCCCACGTCGAAGTCCATCTTCGGCCTGAAGGTCCCGTCGCCGTTAGCGGGCAGCACGGACACCGTGTTGGCGTGTTGGTTCGCCGTCACCAGTTCTGGGCTCCCGTCTCCGTTCAGGTCCCCGATCGCCACGGACCGGGGCCGCCTCCCCACGCCGTATTCCCGATAGGTCGGGAAGCTTCCATCGCCTCTGCCCAGCAACACCGACACCGTGCTGTCGACGATGCTGGCGGTCGCTAGGTCCAGGTTCCCGTCCCCGTCCAGATCCCCGATCGCCACGAAATCGGGCCTCGCGCCCGGCGCGAAGTCCGTTGCCGCCCCGACGGTCCCGTCCCCATTGCCGAGCAACACCGAGATCACGCCGACGTTGGTGTTCGCCACTGCCAGATCGGGGATGCCGTCCCCGTTGAGGTCTCCGATCGCCGCGGAGTGGGAGGTCAGCCCCGCCCCGAAATCCGTCGCCGCGCCGAGGGACCCGTCGCCGTTCCCGAGCCAGACCGATCCCATGCTGAAGTTCCAGTTTGCCGTCGCCAGATCAGGCTTTTCATCCCCGTTCAGATCCCCCATCGCAATGGAGTTGGGTTGACCACCCGCCGCGAAGTCCATGTTCGCTCCAAGAGTCCCGTTGCCGCTCCCGAGCAACACCGACGCCGTCCTGGCTTCGTAGTTCGCCGTCGCCACGTCGAGGTTCCCGTCCCCATTCATGTCCCCGATCGCAACGGCGCGGGGTCCACGCCCCGCCCCGAAGGCCGTGTTCGCCCCGAAGCCCCCGTTGCCGTTGCCGAGCAGCACCGACACCGTCCGGGCTTCCTTGTTCGCCGTCGCCAGGTCGAGGTTCCCGTCCCCGTTCAGGTCCAACATCGCCACGGAGATGGGACGACGCCCCGTCCCGAAGTCCGTCTTCGGCCCGAAGGTTCCGCCGCCGTCGCCGAGCAACGCCGACACCGTGTTGCGGCTGTAATTCGCCGTCACCAGGTCGGGGACTCCGTCGCCATTCAGATCCCCGATGGCCACGGAATTGGGAAAGACACTCGTCGCGAAGTCGGAGCTTGCCCCGAAACTCCCGATGCCGTCGGCGAGCAGCACCGACACCGCGTTGGAGCCCACGTTCGCGGTCGCCAGATCGGGGCTCCCGTCCCCGTTCAAGTCCCCGATCGCGATGGAGCGGGGTCCACCCCCCGTTTCGAAGTCCGTCTTCGCCCGAAAGGTTCCGTCCCCGTCGCCGGGCAACACCGATACGGTGCCGTTGTCGTTGTTCGCCGTCGCCAGATCAGGGAGCCCGTCCCCATTCAAGTCCCCGATCGCCACGGAATAGGGTCCTTCCCCCGTCCCGAAGTCTGTCTTCGGACGGAGTGTCCCGTCGCCCCTGCCAAGCAGCACCGACACCGTGTTGGCCGAGAGGTTCGCCGACGCGAGGTCGGGGAGCCCGTCGCCGTTCAGATCCCCGATCGCGACGCACTGCGGATAATCCCCGGCCCCGAAGTCCGTCTTCTCCTCGAACGTCCCGTTTCCGATGCCGAGCAGGACCGAAACGGTACTGGCGCCGGAATTCGCCGTTGCCAGGTCGGGGATGCCGTCCCCATTCAGGTCTCCGATCGCCACAAAGCGAGGTCCACCCCCCACCCCGAAGTCCGTCTTTGCTCCGAAGTTGCCGTTCCCATTGCCGAGCAATACCGACACCGAGTTGTCGGTGGAACTCGCCGTTGCCAGATCGGGCTTCCCGTCCTGGTTCAGGTCTCCGATCGCGACGGAGAATGGATCGAGCCCCGCGTCATACGAGAGGAACGGTGCGGCAAAGCGCGGGTCGGCGGCGACCCTCGGGGCAACCGCAGAAGAGCCGATCAGGATGAGGGAGGTCAGGACGGCGGCACGGCGAGCGAACCCACGCCGCGCGGGTGGTGGGGTCTCCAAGCGGTTCATGATCGCCAGCCTCTGCCACGCGTGGGGAAAGCCCCGCGGTGGGAGCGGCTGAACCACCGAAGGAATCCGAGGTCAAACCGGACCTTCAATACGATGCGGCCGGCGTCGACGAGCATACTCTCGTCCGGGCGTCGTCGCCATGCGCTTACGCGGAGTTCGTGGACGGAGTGCCCCTGCTGCCCGAGTCGGGCGGGCTCCATTGGAGACTCCTGGGCCGGGTCTCCCCAGCAGAAAGCAAACGACCGGGCAGCCTGATCCGCAATGCGATCCTGTGCTCTCTTCCCGTGAGATCAGAGTCTCGGTCGTGTGGCGAGGAGTTCCCTGGCGCGTCCCCCGAAGCGTCGGATGGGAAGACGGACCTCGAAGGTCGCAGTTCCAAGGTTCAGGACCCGCTCCCGGGTTCACCCAGGAGAGCCTTGATCACTGCCGCCAGGTCGTTGATGGCTTTCCCGCCGTCGCCACGGAACGAGGAGCCGTGCATGATCGCCAGGCTCTTTGGCTTCAAGTCGGCAAGCCGATGCAGGGTGCTCTCCGTGTACGGGGTGTAGGGCATGTCCTTCGCCAGGGGCCCCGTGAGGCTGTCCTGGATTGCATCTCTCGCCCGCCCGACGATGTCGGACTCGGTCAGCGGCTCGGGATCGCCCGGCTGAAAGAAGAGATCCGAGCAAAGCAGGGTCTGTTCGCTCTCGTCGAAGAACAGGCCGGCATCCCAGCAGTGCGGCACATGCGGCGTGGCGAGGAATTGCAGCCGATGCTTTCCAGTCTGCAGGACTTCATTGTCGGCAAGCGGCCGCGGTGCGCGGTCTGCGAAGTCGTTGATCATGACCATCGCGCCAACCACACCGCAAACCGCCTGTGCGTGCGGAGCAACTGCAAGCAACTCGTTCAACGCGCCGCACTCATCGGATTCAAAGTGGCTGAATCCGATCCAGTGCAGCTTGGCGGGATCGATGATCGAACTCAATCCATCAAGCGTTGCTGGAAACATGCTCTTGAAGCCCGTATGCATCAGGAACGGCTCCTCATCCTTGATGAGGAATTGGTTGAACTGAATCCCATATTCAGGATGGAACGTGGAGATCCGATAGGTATCTTCCGCGATCTCAGTCACCTTGCTTTGCATCACAGACCTCCTGTGGATGGCGGGGCGCAATAGAAGGTGCCCGTGCTATGGCTCCCCAAATAGGACTCGAACGGATGCGGGATGTTGCTGGTACGACGCGGCGAGAGGAGGACTGCCCGGCGGGCGTCCTGACTAGCCCCCCGCCGAGTCCCCCGTAAGCCCGGGCTCGGTCTGGCGGCGCGGATCCAGCGCCTCGGCGATCTGTTCCGGCGTGAGATCGGTCATCTCCGACGCGAGTTCGCGGACGGGGCGGCGCTCCTTGAATGAGCGCTTCGCGATCTCCGCGGCTTTGTCGTAGCCGATGAGGGGGTTGAGCGCGGTGGCCATCGACGGGCTGATCTCGACGTAGCCGTTGCAGGTGGCTTCGTCGGCTTCGATTCCCATGACGGCGCGATCGGCGAGCAGGCGCGAGACGTTGGCGAGCAGGCGCGACGACTCGAGGAGATTGCGCGCCATCATCGGGAGCATCGTGTTGAGCTCGAGCTGGCCCCACTGCGCGCCGACGGTGACGGCGACGTGGTTGCCCATCACCTGCGCGCCGACCTGGATGACCGCTTCGCAGATCACGGGGTTCACCTTGCCGGGCATGATCGAGCTGCCGGGTTGGATGGCCGGAAGCCGGATCTCGGCGAGACCGGTGCGCGGCCCCGAGTTGAGCAGGCGCAGGTCGTTGGCGATCTTCATCAGGCTCGCAGCGACCGAGTTGAGCGCGCCCGAGGCCCACGCCGCCCCGTCCTGCGCACCCTGCGCCTCGAAGTGATTGCGGGCTTCGGAGAACTTCGTGCCGGTGAGCGCGGAGAGCTCCGTGGCCATGCGGCCGCCGAATTCTGGATGCGTGTTGAGCCCGGTGCCGACGGCCGTGCCACCGATCGCCAGCTCGCGCAGGTGCGGCAGCACGGCCTCGACGCGCTCGATCGAGTGCTCGACCTGCGACGCCCAGCCGCCGAACTCCTGGCCCAGGCGGATCGGCGTCGCATCCATGAGGTGCGTGCGCCCGCTCTTGACGATGCGATCGAACTCGACCGCCTTCGCCGACAGCGCGCCGTGCAGGTGGTGGAGCGCGGGGACCAGATCCTTCTCGAGTGCGAGCACGCCTGAGACGTGCAGCACGGCCGGGATGACGTCGTTCGACGACTGGCCCAGGTTCACGTGATCGTTCGGGTGGACGAGGTGCTTGCCACGCGCGCCGGCCATCAATTCGCCGGCGCGGGTGGCGATCACTTCGTTCGCGTTCATGTTCGTGCTGGTGCCGCTGCCGGTCTGGAACACGTCGATCGGGAACTCGCTGTCGAGCTTGCCGTCGGCGACCTCGCGCGCGGCGCGCCCGATGACGTCGGCCGTCTCGGCGGGGAGCAATCCGAGCGTGCGGTTGACGCGGGCGGCGGCGAGCTTGACCAGGCCGAGCGCGTGGATGAACTCCGGTGGCAGCGGATCGCCCGAGACCGGGAAGTTCTCGACCGCGCGCTGGGTCGACGCGCCGTAGTACGCGTCGGCGGGGACCTGCATCTCCCCCATGCTGTCCTTCTCGATGCGGTGCGACATGCGGTTCCTTTCGGCGGTGGGTCCAGGCGAAGCCTAGCAGACTTCAGCCGCCGGTCGCAGCCCCAGCACCCGCCGCGGCAACGGCGGCTTCACTGCGTGCCAGGGCGCGCAGGCGCAGGAACACCCACGTCGCACCGATCGCGCAGGCCGTGCCCGAGGCGAGCGTCGCGGTCGGGGTGCCAAAGTGCTCGGCGATCGCGCCCAGCAGGAACGAGCCGACCGGTGCTGTGCCGATGAACATTAGCGTGTACAGGCTCATCACACGGCCGCGGAACTCTTCCTTGACCGTAAGCTGGATCAGCGTGTTCGTGCTCGCGGCGTACAGGATCATGCCGAAGCCCGCGACCACGTTGATCGCGGCCGAGAGCCCGAAGATCTTCGACTGCGAGAACGCCGCCAGAGCGAGCCCGAACGCCGAGAGACCGATCAACAGGTTGCGCCGCAACCCCGCGCGATCCTGCTTGCGGGTCATGTACAGCGCAGCCGCCAACGAACCGATCCCGCCGGCTGACATCAGCGCGCCGTAACCCGCCGCACCCGCGTTCAGGATCGAACCGGCGTACACCGGCAGGAGCACGGTGTACTGGAAGCCCAGCGAGCCGGCTGTCCCCAGCAACACGAGCAGGTTGCGCAGCCTGCTGTCGCCCCAGGCGTAGCGCACGCCTTCGATCATGCGCGCCAGGGCCGAGTCGTCGTCGCGCTTCGGCGCAGCGGTCGGCAGGTCCATGCGGAGGAGTGCGGTGAGCACGGCGACGAATGAGAACGCATTGATCCAGAAGCACAGCGCCTCGCCGAACGTGGCAAGCACCATCCCCGCGAACGCGGGACCGAGCAGGCGTGCCGAGTTGAAGATCGTCGAGTGGAGCGCGATCGCGTTCGGCAGGTGCGCGCGGTCCACCGTCTCGGCGACGAACGACTGGCGGGCGGGCAGGTCGAAGGCGTTGATCAACCCGCTGACGAACACGAACCCGAGCACGACCTCGACCCGCGGATTGCCGAACGTGACCAGCGCGGCCAGCGTGAACGATTGGATCATGGCCAGCACCTGGGTCGTGAGGATCACGCGGCGGCGCACGAAGCGATCCGCCAGCACGCCGGCGTACAGCGAGAAGGCGAGGATGGGCAGCGTCATCGCTACGCCGACGAGCCCGAGCAGGAACGGCGAGTGCGACAGCCGCCAGACGAGCCAGCCCACCGCGACGCTCTGCATCCACGTCCCGATCAGCGAGATGCCCTGGCCGATCCAGTAGAGCCGGAAGTTGCGCGAGTAGAGCGCGGGGAAACGCGCCCGGGCCAGCTCGTCGAACGCCGCCCGCGCGGCGTCGAGCCCGACGGGCTCAGCGGGTCCCGACATCCCCGTCATCGACGCCGGGAGGCGTCGGAAGTGCGGGCGCGCTCGCCGACAGCTCGAGCCGCTCGGCACGCGCCTGGAGCCAGGATTGCTTGTTGCGGGCGTAGGCCTCGCGCGCGGCCGTCGTGGCGGTGGCTCGATCGCGGGCCGCTTCGGCCGTGGTCGAGAGCCCGAGCCAGGCGCGCCACGCGAGCGCGCCGTCGGGCTCGGCGTCGCGCGCGGACTCGTAGGCGATGCGCGCCTGCGTCGTGCGGCCGGCCATCTCCTCGGCCTTGGCGCGATTGAGACGGAGCAGCGCGAGGTCGGCCTGCCGCTGCGGGGTCGCCGCCGTTCCTGCGAGCGTCTTCTCGAGAGAGTCTCCGATCGCGCGCGCGCGCTCGACCTCGCCGCGGCCGCCGTACCAGCCAATCGCCTCGGCATGCACGGCCATGTCGCGGGGATGCGCCGCACGCGCCGACTCGACGGCAAAGCGCCCGCTCGACGGCAGCGCGGTCTGCGACAGGTTGAGGCGCGTGTCCCGCAGGGACAGCGGCCCGGGCCAGCGCAGCGTCTCGCGACCGCCGGGAGCGAGGAACACGAGCGTCGGGTACTGGTGCACGTCGTAGCGCACCGCGAGGGCACGGCCCGCCGGCGTCTCGATGTCGACGCGGATCATGGCCACGCCGGCCGAGGCCTCGGCGCGCAGCGGATCGGGATAGACCGCGCGGTCCCTCCAGCGGCAGGGCGCGCACCAGTCGGCGTAGAAGTCGAGAAACACGGGCCGCGCAGCGGCCCGAACGAGCGCGCTGTCGGGCGGGCCCGGGACCCAGGGCACGCGGCACTCCGCGCGGGCGAGCGAATCGAGGCGGGCCGAGATGGTCGGGGCCGGGGCGGCGCTTGCGGCCGGGGCGACCAGCAGGAGGAGGCCGGCGAAGACGCACGCGAGGTAAAGTGGACGGGTCACGAATCCGAGTCTACCATGCGATGTACGTCGGCT
>JANOEH010000013.1:0-10956 GCA_031413115.1 Candidatus Eiseniibacteriota bacterium
GGCGGTCGCCATCGTCGGTGCCCGCGCCGCGACGGCCTACGCCCGGCGCGTTGCCTTCGAGGTGGCGCAGGCCTGCGCGCGCGCCGGGGTCTGCGTGGTGAGCGGGCTGGCCCGCGGCGTCGACGCCGCCGCGCACGAGGGGGCCCTCGCCGCTCAGGGCGCGACCGTCGCGGTCCTCGGCACCGGTATCGACGTCGTCTATCCCCCGGAACACGCACCCCTCTACGCCGCTGTGCGCGCGCACGGAACCCTGGTCACGGCCTTGCCGGCGGGCGCGCCGCCGCGCCGCGGCCACTTTCCCGCGCGCAATCGCGTGCTCGCCGCGCTGTGCGACGGCGTCGTACTGGTGCAGGCCGACGCGAACAGCGGCGCCCATCACACCGTGCGCGCGGCGGTGGCCGGTGGCGCCTGGGCAAGGATCGCCCCGTGGCCGCTCGACGACGTGCGCTACGCCGGAAACGCGGCGTGGCTCGCGCGCGGCGATGCGGGCGTCGCACCACTGCTCGACTCGGCAGAGCCCTCGCGGTGTGTTCGCACGAAGCTGCCCGGCGCGCCGGATGCACCGTCGGCGCGCCTGCAGGCGGCGCTCGGTTCGCGGGCTCGCACGCTCGACGACCTGGCCCGCAACGCCGGGCTCGGACCGGCCGAGGCTGCGGTCGCCGCACTCGAACTGGAACTGGCCGGCATCGCGCAGCGCATGCCGGGCGATCGCTATCGACGGGGGTGGTGATGAGCGGCTCGCCCGTGCGCTTCGCGCACCGTCTCGAATACGCCGCGGTGCTGGCGCTCAGTGCGCTGGCTGGGGCGTTGCCGCCGCGCGCCGCGCTCGCCCTGGGGCGAGGACTCGGCACGGGGGCGTGGAGGCTCGGCATCCGACGTCGTGTTGCTGCGGCGAACCTGGCGCGGGCGTTCCCCGAGAAGAGCGCCGGAGAACGTGCGACGATCCTGCGCGAGGCCTACGGGCACGCCGGCATGACGGTGGTCGAGCTGCTGCGCGCCGGGCGCATGGGCGAGGGTGAACGCGCCGCGCTCGTCGGGGCGATGCGTGGTGTCGAACTCGTGACGGAGGCGCTGCGGCACGGGACCGGAGTGGTGATCGTGTCCGCCCACTTCGGTGCCTCGGAGCTGATGGCCGTGCAGGCGGTCGATGCGGGCATCCCCATCCACTTCTTCGTGCGGGCGCAGTCGAATGCGCTGGTCGATGGCCTGCTCACCGCGCGGCGTCGCGCACTCGGTGCGGGGATCGTCGGCCACGGGGAGCGCGGCGTGCGCGAGGCGTTGACCCAGTTGCGCCGTGGTATCTGCCTGGCGGTGATGGCTGACCAGGACGCGGGAAGGGACGGAGTCTTCGTGCCGTTCTTCGGACAGGCCACCTCGACGCCGCCCGGCCCGGCCGAATTCGCGCTTCGCACCGGGGCGCCGCTGTTCTTCGCCGTCCTGCACCGGACTCCCGGGGGAGGGTACGCCGGCGTGGTGGAAGCGATCCCCGCACCAACCCGGAGCGGGGACCACGCCGCCGACGTGCGCGAGCTCACACGCCGCCACGCGGCGGCGCTCGAGCGCGTCATCCGGGAGTATCCGGCCCAGTGGATGTGGACGCATCGCCGGTGGAAGACATTGCCGTCGGCGGTGCTTCGGCTTGGCGTGGTGGCACTGGGAAGCCTGGTCGCGCTCGCCCCGGGCGGAGCCCTGGCCGTGCCCGCGGACTCCGCCGCGGCGCTCGCCGTGCGCCCCGCCGAGAGCACGTTCGATGGCGCCGGCAGCACGGTGTTCCCGCTCGAGCGGGCGCGCGTGCGGCGGCTGTTCGAAGACGTGCGGATCCGGCGCGGCGACGCGGGCTGGTCGATCGTTGCCGACGAGTGGTTCGAGGCGGGCGTGGCGCCGGCAACAGCGGTGTTCGCGTTGCCCGACTACCGGGCGAGTCTCGCCGGGGCGGGCGACACGAGCATCGTGCGCGGCACCCTGCGCGACCTCGAGGTCACCGTCGACGGATTGCCCATGGCGATCGAAGCGCTGCCCGGCAACGCCGCGCCCGGCGCCGACCTCGGCGGAATCGAGCGCATACTTCGCTTCCGTGTGCCTTTTGCTGCCGGGGAGAAACGCGGCATCCGGCTCGTCTACCGCGTCGGGGAGTCGCACACCGACGCGAGGGAGGCGCTCCTGTTCTACTACCGCAACCCCGGATCGCTGTGGGAAGGGGAAAGCCCCAAGTCGACCGTGCGCGTCGATCTCGGCGCGTGGTCGGCCGACGACCTGGTCATCGGCTGGCTGCGCCCGAAGGGCTACCGGCTGTACGCGGATTGCGTGCTGTGGCATCGCCCGGCGGGGGAGGAACTGGCCGACATCGCCCTCGGGGCGCGACCGCTCGGGGATCCGCTCGGTGCGTTCACCGACCGGAAGCTGGGCCCGCTCAGCCTGAGTCTCGAGGCACGCGAGGAATGGTTCGAGCGCCTGACTGCGAACGAGTTGCGCTATTTCATGGCCTGGCTGCTGGCGCGGCGCGGTGGGACCCCGCCCGGCACCGGACCGGGCTCCGTGCTCGCGGGCGAGGCCTGGTGGAAGCCGGTCCGCGACTTCCGCGAGGAGAAACTTTCGACGGACGAGCGCCGGCTCATGGCGCGCCTGCGCGAGCGGCTCGATCGTTGGGAGCGGTCGCGGATTCCGTTCTTTGCGGGGCCGCCCTTCCTTCCGGGCGGTACCGCCGCCCCCTGAGCCTGCGGGCATTCTGCAACAGGTGCGGCAGATTGCCCCAGCTGCCGGCCCGCCGCGCGCCGTTGATTCCGCACGGCGGCTCCCGGTGCTTGTCCAACGCGACGCTTCAAACGTAGGACCGGCAGCGGTTTGAAGCCGCCATCGAAGGTGCGTTCTAATCCCGGCGCTGGGCCCGGAAACGCCCGGCAAAGTGGCCCGGCCCTTGCACTTCAGCGTCCTGGTCACGGTCCGATCCAGGAGGGATCCGCATGCCCGGTTCACGCGCTCCGATGAATCCACTGTCCCGCTGGGCCGCGCCCGACGCTCAGCGCACCCTCGCCCTTTCCGCGCTCCTGCTCGAGCCCGTGGAGGAACGGGCGATTCTGCGTCGCACGGTGGCGGCGCTGGCCGCGCCGGGTGGCCTCGGATTCACGCGCTCGTTCCTGTTCGTCTATGACGCGGCCCAGGGCACCTTCGTGGGGCGCCATGCGGTCGGCCCCGCGGATGCGAACGAAGCGCGGCGGGTCGCCCACCTGAGGCTCGACGAAGCCGCGCTGCTCGCCGCGCTGCGCGACCTCGACGACGACGCGCTCGAAGCCGCCGCTCCCGAGTCGACAACGCGCGTGCGGACCCTCGCGTTGCCGCTCGAGCCCGGTGTGCATTCGCTGCTCGACGAGTGCCTCGCCAAGGGCGCCGCTCGCCTCGGCGCGAGCACGGCGGGGCAAGCCGGCGTGGGGGCGACCACGACATGGGGCGATCGCCTCGCGCTCGGCGGTTGTGCGGCGGCGCTCGTGCGAGCGTCCGACCAGCCGGTCGCGCTGTTGATCGCCGATCGTGCGTTCACAGGTGCGGGAGTCAGCGACGACGACGTGGCACGGCTGGGCCACGTGGCACGGCTCGCGGGCGCGGGCGTCGAACGCGCGCGAACGTCGCGCCTGCTCGCCGAACGCGGCGGCCAGCTCGCCACGCTCGACGAGGCGGGGAAGAGCGCCGTCCAGGCGACCAGCCTGCGCACCGAACTCGCGCTCCTGGTTCGCGCCGCGACGCAGACCCTGTCCTGTCGCGGCGGCGTCCTCTGGCGCACGGCCGGCGAGCGCGCCACGCTGCTGCTCGAGAGCGTGCACGTTGCCGACGACACCTGTGACCCGCTACGCGAGGCGCATGCGCTCGAGCCCCTGGTGCGCGACGCGTTGCGCGAGCGGACGGCGCGCGTCGTGCGCGACGTCAGCCGCGATCCGCGGATCGAGGCCGACCGGGCCCGCGGCTTCGGCCCGGCCCTCCTGGCGCCGGTGCTGACGCCGGGCACGGCGGCGCCGGCCGGGTTTCTGGTGCTGTGGAACCCTGCGCCGCACGGCCCGGGCGAGCCGGCCGGCTTCGATCGCGACGACCTGCGCTTCGCCGAGGCGATGGCTGGCACGATCGGGGCGGTGCTTGCGCAGTCGGCGCTGTCCGATCGCGTGCGTCGCGCCGAGGAGCGGGCGGGCGACACGCGCAAGCAGCTGGCAACGGCCGAGCGCCTGGCGGCGCTCGGCGAGCTGGCGGCGCGCGCCGCGCAGGAGGTGAAGGCGCCGCTCGCCTCGATCGGCGGGTTCGCCCGCCGCGTCCACAAGGGACTGGCCGAGGGCGATCCGCAGCGCGAGTACGTCGAGATCATCCTGCGCGAATCCGAGCGGATCGAGCGCCTGCTCGCCGAACAGATGCAGTTCGTCCGCCTGTCGCGGCCGCGGCTCGCCATCGAGAGCGTGAACCAGCTCCTGACCGCGGCGCTGACCGGTCGCGGCGAGGCGCTGGCGAAGAAGCGCGTGCGGGTGCTGAAAAAGTTCGCCCCCGACGTGCCGGCGCTGCTGCTCGACGCGGAGAAGATCTCGCAGGTCGTCGCCAACATGCTCGACAGTGCGCTCGACAACGTGCCCGGCAACGGGCGCCTGCGTGTCGAGTCGCGCCGCGCCCAGGGCTACGTCGTGGTCGAGATCGCGGGGGAGGGTCCGCCGCTGGCGGGGGAGATGCTCGAGCAGCTGTTCGTGCCCTTCACCACCTCGCGCCGCTCCGGCGAGTCGGTCGGGCTGGCGCTCGCCCAGCAGGTGGTGCAGAGCCACGGCGGCGAGATCCGGGTGCGCTCGGAGGGGGACTGGGGCGTGATCTTCTCGTTCACACTGCCTGTGTCCGAGAATCAGGATCGACGGCGCGACAACGACCGGCGCGGCGTCCGGAACGATCGGCGGAACCGCTTTCCGGCGGCCTAGTTGAGGGTGACGCGCGCGGTTGACGCGACCGCGTCGCCGCTGGTATAAACCTGTCGTGGACGACTAAGGCTCGGGGGTCGACCCCGGGCCTCTGCCGTTGTGGAGCAAACGGGCGACCCTAGCTCAGTTGGTAGAGCACTAGACTGAAAATCTAGGTGTCCCCGGTTCGATTCCGGGGGGTCGCACCACCTTCGGGTCGGGAAACGGGCTGGTGTAGCTCAGCTGGTAGAGCAGCGCACTCGTAATGCGCAGGTCAGCGGTTCGATTCCGCTCACCAGCTCCATCCCCCCCGGGTCCGCCCGCGCGCGAAAGGTCCCCGTGTCCACGTCTCCCCTCATGGTCAGCGTCTCGGGAATCCGGGGCGTGGTCGGCGATTCCCTCACCGTCCCGGTGCTGGTCGACTACGCGGCGGCCTTCGGCCGTTTCGTCGGGCCCGGCACCGTCGTGATCGGCAGGGATTCGCGGCCGAGCGGCGAGTGGGTATTCGCGGTGGTCTCCTCGGCGCTGCGCGGCGTCGGTGTCGACGTCGTCGACGTGGGCCTCGTGCCCACGCCCGCCGTCCAGGTCGCAGTGCTCGATCACGGCGCGGTCGGCGGCATCGTCCTTTCGGCCAGCCACAATCCCGCCCCCTGGAATGCGCTCAAGCTGCTCGATGCGCGCGGCGAGTTTCTCGGCGCCGAGGCCTCGGCACGCTATCGCCGAAGCGTGGGCGCGACCGTCCCGTGGGTCGGCCACGAGCGGCTCGGCACGCTCCACGCGGCCGACGGTGCGGTCGCTGCGCAGGTCGCCCGCGCGCTCGCGCACCCGGCGCTCGCGCGCTCGGGCTGGCCGCGGGCGCCGATCGTCGTCGTCGACGGTTGCCGCTCGGTCGGTGGTCTCGCCACGCCGCAGGCACTACGCACCCTCGGCGCAACCGTGATCGAACTCGATTGCATCCCCGACGGCCGTTTCACTCGCGGGCTCGAGCCGGTGCCCGAGAATCTCGGGGAACTCGGGCGCCTCGTCCTCGCCCACGGCGCCGACTTCGGGATCGCTCACGACCCCGATGCCGACCGCGCCGCGCTGGTTGGCCCCGACGGCGTCCCGTTCGGCGAGGAGGTAACCCTGGCGCTGGCGGTGCGCGTCGTCCTCGCGCGGTCGAAGGGCCCCGTGGTGACCAACCTGTCGACCTCGCGCATGGTCGAGGACCTGGCTGCGGCGGCCGGCGTGGCGTTTTACCGGACGGCCGTGGGCGAGGCCCACGTGGTCACGGAGATGCGCCGCTGCGGGGCGGTGATCGGCGGGGAGGGCAACGGCGGCGTGATCGCGCCGGAGGCCCACCTGGGCCGGGACGGGACGGTCGCCGCCGTGCTGATCGCCCAGGCCTGGGCCGACGCCGGTGGGGATCTCGCGGCGGCCGTGCGTGACCTGCCCCGCTATGTCATGATGAAGGAGAAGCTGGAAGGGGTCCGGGACTGGCCCGCGCGGGCCCGCGATCTGACCACGTTGTTCGCGGACCACGCCCTCGATACCACCGACGGCCTGCGTTTCGCGCGGGATCGGGCGTGGCTGCACGCCCGCCCGTCGGGCACGGAACCGATCGTCCGGCTCATCGCCGAATCCCCCGACGAACCCACGACCCGGGCCCTGCTCGAGCGTGCCCGCCGGGCGTTCGGGGCCTGACCGGCATCCCTCGACGAAGGAGTTCGGCATGTGCGGCATCGTGGGGTACCTCGGGGACAAGGACGTGGTTCCGCTCCTCATTCGCGGGCTCGAGCGGCTGGAGTATCGCGGCTACGATTCGTCCGGTGTGGCCATCGTCGACGGCGGCATGACGATCGTGAAGTCCGTGGGCAAGATCAAGAACCTGAAGGACCGCATCGAGGGACGCGCCTTCGGTGGCCGCCTCGGCATCGCGCACACGCGCTGGGCCACCCACGGCGAGCCCAGCGACCGCAACGCGCATCCGCACACCGACTGCAAGGGCCGCCTCGCGCTGGTGCACAACGGCGTCATCGAGAATCACGTGGCGCTCAGGAAATTGCTCGTCGCCGAGGGACACCGCTTCGAGTCCGAGACCGACACCGAGGTCCTGGCCCACCTGATCGAGCGCTCGCTGCCCGGCCGCTCGCTGGGCGACGCGGTCTCGACCGCGCTGCAACTGGTCGAGGGTACGTACGGCATCGCGGTCGTCTCGGCCGACCATCCGGGGGTGCTGATCGGTGCACGCCACGGTTCGCCGCTGGTCATCGGCGTCGGTGACGGCGAGACGTTCCTCGCCTCGGACGGCGCGCCGCTGCGCGAGCACACGCAGCGCGTGGTCTACCTCGACGAGGGGGAGATGGTCGTCATCGACGAGGACGGCTATCGCACCTTCACCATCGAGGGCGTGGCGGTCAACAAGCAGGTCGACGAGCTCAACTGGGACCTCGAGCAGATCGAGAAGGCGGGCTTTCCGCACTTCATGCTCAAGGAGATCCACGAGCAGCCCGACACCGTGCGCAATGCGATGCGCGGGCGGCTGCTCATGGACGAGGGTACCGCCAAACTGGGCGGCCTCAACCTGGACGAGGACGAGCTGCGCGCCATCAAGCGCATCGTCATCACCGCCTGCGGTACGTCCTACTACGCGGGACTGATCGGGGAGTACCTGCTCGAGGAACACGCGCGCATCCCGGTCGAGGTCGAGTACGCCTCGGAGTTCCGATACCGGAACCCGATCCTCGACGAGGGCACGCTGGTCATCGCGATCTCGCAGTCGGGCGAGACCGCCGACACTCTCGCCGCGCTCCGCGAGGCACGGCGGCGCGGCGCGACCGTGATGGGCATCGTCAACGTGGTCGGCTCGACCGTGGCGCGCGAGGCGGGCCGCGGCGTCTACATCCACGCCGGTCCGGAGATCGGCGTCGCCTCGACCAAGGCGTTCACCTCGCAGGTCACGGTGCTCGCGCTGCTGACCATGCATCTGGGGCGCTTGCGCGTCATGTCGCAGGAGCAGGGGCGGCGCATGGCCGCCGAGCTCGATGCGCTGCCGGGAAAGATCGAGCGCATCCTCGCCGCCGCCCCCGCCATCAAGGAGATCGCCGCGCAGCTCCAGCACCACAACAACTTCCTGTACCTGGGGCGCGGGGCAAACTTTCCCGTCGCGCTCGAGGGTGCGCTCAAGCTCAAGGAGATCTCCTACGTCCACGCCGAGGGGTATCCCGCGGCCGAGATGAAACACGGCCCGATCGCGCTGATCGACGAGAACATGCCGGTCGTCTTCATCTGCCCCAAGGACGGCGCGTACGAGAAGGTGATGACGAACATGCAGGAGGTGCGGGCCCGCCACGGCAAGATCCTCGCGATCGCGACCGAGGGTGACGCCGACATCCACGCGCTCGCCGACTTCGTGATTCCGGTGCCGGCCACACATGACGCGTTCGTGCCGCTGCTCTCGGTCGTGCCGTTGCAGCTCCTGTCGTACTTCATGGCGGTCATGCGCGGTTGCGACGTCGACCAGCCGCGCAACCTCGCCAAGTCCGTTACCGTCGAGTGACGTTCGTGTCGCAGCGAAAGGAGCCCCGCACGTGAGCCGATCCGCCGTCGCCTCGCCCGACGCCCCGAAGGCGCTGGGCCCCTACTCGCAGGCCCAGGTGGTCCTCTCGGGCGCGAACCGCCTGGTCTATACCTCGGGCCAGGTCGGCCTCGATCCGAAGACCGGCGCGCTGGCCGACGGGATCACGGCGCAGACGAAGCAGGTGCTGGCCAACCTCGAGGCGGTGCTCGCTGCGGCGGGCTGCACGCTCGGGGACGTGGTGAAGACGACCGTGTTTCTCGCGGACATGAATGACTTCGAAGCGATGAACAAGGTGTACGGCGCCCTGTTCGTCGCCCCGTACCCGGCGCGCAGCACGGTCGCCGCGAAGGGCCTGCCAAAGGACGCGCTGGTCGAGATCGAGGCGATCGCGATTCGCGCGGGGCTCTGAGATCGAGACGCGGGAGCGCATGGGATCTGGTGGTCCCCGGGGACTTCAAATCCTTCGGTCGGTCGCGGATCGCGGCCGAGGTGGGTTCGATTCCCACACGTTCCCGCCAGCTCTGCCAGCGCTTGCGCTTGCGCTGGGGTTGATGATCGCCGTGCTGGGGGCGCACACAGTGGCCTGGGCGCAGATCGTTTCCGCGCCGGCGGACTCCGTCGCGTTGGCGCCGGTGGCGCCGCTCTCGATGGCGCCGACATCGCCGACGTCGCTGTCGCCTCCGGCGGCCCGGAATGCAAATGGCGAGCTCGAGCGCCCGTGGCATCGGCATCCGTGGTCGATCATGGCCCGCTCGGCGATCCTGCCCGGCTGGGGCCAGTGGACCAACGGCCGCCCGTGGAAAGCGATCGGCGTCACCGCGATGGAAGTCGGCGCGGGCTGGGCGACTTACTCCGCGCACCAGGATGCGAACGACGCACTGGCGCGCCGGGATGCGGCCGACGCGGCGCTCGATGACGAGGCGGCCGCGCAGGCCACTGCCGACTACGACGCGGCGTACAACCGTCGCAGCACGTGGGCGTGGATTCTCGGGACGACGCTGGCGTTGTCGATGCTCGACGCCTACGTCGACGCGCACCTCCTGCAGTTCGACGCGGATTTCGGGCCCGATCCCGAACCGCTCTCCGACCTGGATGCGGCCGCGGGCCGCACCCGCGGTGGGCCTCCCGACCTTCGGGTCGGTGTCCGCCTGATTTTCACGGGCCCCTAGGCCCCGCGCACGCGAACGAAGGACGACGACTTGAGCCGGATTCCGCCCTCGTACACCCGCAACTTCTGCATCATCGCGCACATCGATCATGGCAAGTCGACCCTCGCCGACCGCCTGCTCGAGATCACCGGCACGGTCTCGGGCAAGGACATGAAGGCGCAGGTGCTCGATGCCATGGATCTCGAGCGCGAGAAGGGCATCACCATCAAGTCGCACCCGATCTCGATGGACTACAACGCGCGCGATGGAAACCTCTACCAGCTCAACCTGATCGACACGCCCGGCCATGTCGACTTCACCTACGAGGTGTCGCGCAGCCTCGCCGCGTGCGAGGGTGCGATCCTGCTGGTCGACGCGTCGCAGGGGGTCGAGGCGCAGACGCTGTCGAACTTCTACCTCGCGGTCGAGAACGGGCTGACCATCGTGCCGGCGCTGAACAAGATCGACATGCCCGCGGCCCGGCCCGAGGAGGTCGGGCTCGAGCTCGCGCACCTGACCGACGTGAACCCGGGCGACATCCCGCGCGTGTCGGCCAAGGCGGGCATCGGCGTACAGGACCTGCTGGAGCACGTCATCGCCCACGTGCCGCCGCCGAAGGCCGCCACCCCGGGCGCACCGCTCCAGGCGTTGATCTTCGACTCGCAGTTCGACACCTTTCTCGGTGTGGTGGTCTACGTGCGCGTGGTCGAGGGACACGTGAAGGCGGGGGACACGATCCAGTTCGCCTCGAATCGCAAGAAGTTCGAGGTCGGCGAGGTCGGCGTGTTCAAGCTGCGCCGCGTGGCGACGGATCGGCTCGAGGCGGGGCAGGTCGGCTACATCATCGCCGGCGTGCGCGACGTGCACGATGCGCGCGTTGGCGACACGGTGAGCGAGGGCAACGTCGTCGACCCGGTGCAATTGCCGGGCTACCGCGAGGTGAAGCCCATGGTGTTCAGCGGGCTCTATCCGATCGACTCCGTGCAGTACGAGGACCTCAAGGACGCGCTCTCCAAGCTCAAGCTCAACGACGCCGCGCTGGTCTACGAGCCCGAGACGTCGGTCGCGCTCGGATTCGGCTTCCGCTGCGGCTTCCTCGGCTTGCTCCACATGGAGATCGTGCAGGAACGCCTGCGCCGCAAGTAGGCGTCGACCTGATCGCCACCGTGCCGAGCGTGGAGTACAAGGTCCTGCTCACCAGCGGCGAGCTCCTCACGGTCGACAACCCGACGGCCCTGCGGCGCTGTACGACGAGGCGCTGCGCTTGCAGGCCAAGCTGGGCTTCGGGTTCTACGACTGCCTGATCGTCGCCGCCGCGTCGGCGGCCGGCTGCAAA
>JANOEH010000014.1:0-9831 GCA_031413115.1 Candidatus Eiseniibacteriota bacterium
TGTCGGCGGCACTGGGTGCGGTTGCGCCGCGGCTGCAGTCGCTCGGTAGTGTCCCCGGTAATCGTGCGGCCCAGACGTCCTGGGGCAATCTCAAGGGTTCCTACGCGAAGTAGCGCACGACGCAGACCTGTCATGGACTCCGGGGTCCGGCGCACATCGCGTCCGGGCCCCGTTCATTTCCGCCCTCCGGAGACCGACCCCGTGACAACCGCACACCGGCTCACCGCCGCATGCCTGTTGATTCTCGCGCTGGCCGCCGCCGGATGCGGCGATGACTCCGCGAGTTGTGGTTGCACGAACCCCCCGATCCAGGCCGTGGTCGAGACGCCGCAGGAGGCGATGGCCCGCTTCGAGACGGCCTACGGGGCGCAGAACCTGGCCGGTTACTCGGTGCTCTTCGCCGCCGACTTCCGGTTCCACTTCTCGGCCGCGACCGATCCCACGCTCGTGAGCCAATACGGCAACACGTGGGATTCGATCTTTTAGGCGCACTCTGCGGGCCACCTGTTCGATGGATTCACCAACGAGGGTGGAAACTTCGTTCCGGGGGCGGAGTCGATCGCGCTGACTCTCACCGGCATCCGCTACAGGGCGGATCCGGAGCACGCCGACTCGACGCGGCACTACGTGATCGCGGACTCCGCACAGGTCGCGCTGGTGATCACGCTCCCGTCGGGACTCGGCGAATACGAGGTGTCTGGTATGCACTCGTACTCCCTCGTAGGCGGCGACGCGGCACACCTGGGCGCCGGGCAGGCCACGGACTCGACGCGCTGGTTCATCCGCCGGTGGGATGACCTCACCTCACCGGTGGCCCTGCGAGCCGGCGGACGCATGGCGCCGGCACGCGTCCTGCCAGCGCAAAACACGACCTGGGGCGCGGTGAAGGCTCAGTACCTGCAGTAGTCGTTCCCAAGGCCCAGCTGGCCACGAGCTTCGCACGAAGGAGACACCCATGACGCCTCGCCGCCTTCGCCACACTCTTGCAGCCGGTGCGCTCATGCTCGCCTGCGCCCTGGCCGGCTGCGGTGACGATTCCGCGACGGCGCCCATTCCGCAGCCAACGCCGGACCCGCTGCCGCTGGGCACGCCACTCAACGACACGCCGGCGAACACGTTGATCCGGCTCGAGCGCGCCTACGAGAACCAGGTGCTCGCCTCGTATCTCCCGCTGTTCACGGACGACTTCTACTTCGAGTTCTCGTCGCAGTCGGACCCGGGACTGGTCTCGCAGTACGGAAACAACTGGGGCGTGGACGACGAATCCGCGTCGACGGCGCACCTGTTCGATGGATTCACCAACGAGTTCGGCGTTTACGTTCCTGGTGCGGCGGGGATCACCATGTCCCTCCCGGGCCTGCAGATCGTCAATGACCCCGACTACCCGGACTCGGGCGCGTACTACAAGGTCGCCATCGTGCCGTCCATCTCCGTCAGCTTCGACATCCCGGGAGCCGACGGGTTCGAGGTCGCCGCGCCCCACGAGTTCCGCCTCGTGCGCGGCGACGCGGCGTTCCTGCACTCCGGGCAACCGGCAGACACCACGCACTGGTACGTCCATCGCTGGTCGGACAAATCGCCAAGCCTCGGCGCGCGCGCGACCGGACCGCTCGCCCCGGCCCGTGTCCTGCCCGCCAGTGCGGCCTCGTTCGGCGCCGTCAAGGCGATGTACCGGTAGGAGTTCCCCGAGGTTGCCGCCCGCCCCCACCCCCTGCTAAGCTGCCGCCGCCTCGGGGCCGCCGACCGGCTCGCCCGCGCCTCGACCGATTGTCCCCATCCCTCCAACTCCGGAGAACCAGATGCCTGCCGAAGGTGCGGATATCCAGAAGGAGCTGAACCCGCTCGAGAATGCGCGTGCCCAGTTCGACGAGGCCGCCAAGCGCCTCGCGATCGACCCGGGGCTGATCGAGATCATCAAGCAGCCGCGGCGCTCGACCATCGTTTCGCTACCGATCCAGATGGACGACGGCACGTTCCGCATCTTCACCGGCTATCGCGTGCAGCATTCGATCGTGCGCGGCCCGGCGAAGGGCGGCATCCGCTACCATCCGGACGTCTCGCTCGACGAGGTCCAGGCCCTCGCCGCCTGGATGACCTGGAAGTGCGCCGTTGTCAACATCCCCTTCGGCGGCGGCAAGGGTGGGATCACCTGCGACCCGAGCAAGATGTCGAAGGGTGAGCTCGAGCGGCTCACCCGGCGCTACGCGGCCGACCTGTCCGACCTGTTCGGGCCCGACTCCGACGTCCCCGCCCCAGACGTGAACACCAACGAGCAGACCATGGCGTGGTTCATGGACACCTATTCCATGCACGCCAAGCGCACCGTCCCGGGCGTGATCACCGGCAAGCCGGTCCGTCTCGGCGGCTCGCGCGGCCGGCGCGAGGCGACCGGACGTGGCATCCAGTTCTGCGTCCGCGAGGCCGTCAAGCACCTGAAAATGGACCTCACGACCTGCCGCGTCGCGGTCCAGGGCTTCGGCAACGTGGGCTCGATCGGCGCCGAGCTGATCGCCCAGGACGGGGCGAAGATCGTGGCCGTCGCCGACGTCAAGGGCGCGATCCACAACCCACAGGGCTTCGACATGCCGGCGCTGCTGGAGCACGTGAAGAAGTCGGGCTCGGTCATCGGCTTCCCCGGTTCCCAGCCGCTCTTGTCGTCGATCATCGAGTACGACTGCGACATCCTGATCCCCGCCGCGCTCGAGAACCAGATCACGGTCGAGAACGCGAGCAAGGTGAAGGCGAAGATCATCGCCGAGGGCGCCAACGGCCCCACCATGCACGAGGCCGATGCGATCCTCGACGTGTACGGGAAGTTCGTCATCCCGGACATCCTCGCCAACTCGGGCGGCGTGACCGTGTCCTACTTCGAGTGGGTGCAGAACAACATGGGCTTCTACTGGACCGAAAAGGAGGTCAACGAGCGCCTCGAGCAGTACATGGTCAAGGCGTTCCACGACGTCCTCGAGGTCTCGCTCGAGTCGAAGGTGTCGATGCGCGTGGCCGCGTTCATGCTGGCCATCCGCCGCGTCATCGAGGTGGTCAAGCTGCGTGGGGTATACGCCTAGGGATCTCGCAAAGCGAGATCCGCGAGGCGGGCCTTTCGCACCACGACCACGGAAACACAAGCACGAACGCCCCCGGAGATCGCTCTCCGGGGGCGTCGCGTTTTCGCTTCGCGAGTTCTCTAGAAGCTCAACCCCACCGAGAACTCGTGCGTATCGTCGAAGTAATCGCGCACCATGCGGTTCGCATAGTCGAAGCGCAGCCGGCTGGCTTGCCCCAGGCCGACGTTCACGCCGGCGCCCCACGAGAAACCGTTGTACACGTCCCCGTCCGCGGTGCTCACCCGCCGGCCGTAGCCGGCACGGAGTGCGAACTGGTTCTTGTACGTGTACTCCGCGCCGCCGCGGAACTCGTCGGGCGTGAAGTTGTTCGACATGAACGTGCCCAGGACCTTGAGCTGGTTCTGCTCCTGGCGCATCAGGTCATAGGCGACACCCATCTGGAAGTACGACGGCATCTCGAACGCCGCGTCGGTGGACGACAGCGTCCGCTGCGACGAGCCGGGCTCGGCGTCGGGAATGGGGACGTTGACCTCGAAATCCGATCCCGAGAACGACATGCTGCTCCCGAAGTTCTTCATGACGAACCCGAAGACCAGCCCGTTGTACCCGGTGTCGTACTGGAACCCGAAGTCGAAGGCGACCCCCTTCGCCCGCGCATTGGCCACCGTCTCGTTGACGAACTGTGCGTTCGCCCCGAAGCGGACTTTGTCCGTGAACTGCCGCGCGTACGTCAGGCCGAGCACGCTGAAGGTCGGCGACAGGATGTCCCCCGTGCCGTCCGGCGCTTCCTCGGTGGTGACGATGACGTCGCCCACGTTGAGCACCTTTGCCGAGAACCCGATGCTGCCGAAGTTCCCGGCCTTGGTGACCAGCGCGAAGTAGTTCACGTCCATGTCGGCGATGTAGCTCAAGTGGCTGAAGTACGCCGCCGTGCCCGTCTGGCTGGCCAGTCCGGCGGGATTCCAGTAGATGGCCTCCGCACCGCTCACGTCGGCCACCGTCGTCCCGCCGAGCGCCGTGCCGCGCGGCCCCACGGGAATCTTCAGTTCGCCGGCGCCCGCCGAACCCTGGCGTTCGTCCGAGCCGGCCCATGCGGGCGTGGCGGCCAGGACGACGAGCCCCAGGGCGCAGGCGATCGCCGCGCCGCAGTCGAGGATCGCCCGGGTGGACGAGCGATCCAGCATGTTGCTCTTGGATCCGGACATCGTCTCCCCCTTCTAGAAGTTGTTGAGGCGTTCCTTCTCGGTGAACACGACCATGCGACCGAACGTCTTGCCCGCACCTGGCGCATCGACCTGGTAGATGTAGACGCCCGAGCCGACCGGCAGCTGGTTCTCGGTCAGGATGTCCCAGTTCAACACCGACGTCGAGGCATCGCTCTTGGTCAGCGTGCGCACCAGGTCGCCCGACAGGTTGAAGATCCGGATCGTGCAGCTCGCCGGCAGGTTCATGAAGCGGATCAGCCGGTTGAACTGGTCGCGCTCGTAGTTCGAGCGTCCGTAATACGGGTTCGGCACCACGCGGATCTGCTCGAGCGCGCTGCCCGCCAGGGCCAGGTCGTCGAGCACCGGAGGCGTCGGCGTGAATGCGAACTGATCGTTCGGCCGGCCCGGGTTGGCCCAGGTGAACGTGACCTTCTCCCCATCGTCGGGGTACGGGTTGGCATCGTCGAGCCCGTGCGGCGTGAACGAGTAGAGCAGCGGAACGAGGCCGACGCCGCCGACACCGCCGAACACGTCGTCCTGCTGGTACTCGGGCTTCTCGGTGTCGGTGTAGGTCGTGCTGGCGAGGAACAGGTACTCGCGATCCCCGTCGCCCGCGATGCTCGGCCGCCACGTGTCGTCGTTCGTCGGACAAAGCACGCCGGTCGGGACACCGGTGACGGCATCCACCTGCCGCTTCTCGACGTAGCAGGCGTCGAGCTGGCGATTGTTGACCGTGTCCCAGACCTGGAAGTCACAGTCGACGAAGCCACCGTACCTGTAGCCGCGGCCGGTCGCGGGGCCTCCCGCGCAATCGTCGATCACGTCGCGATAGTAGCGATACGCCTTCTGCGTCGCCGTCGAGGAGAAACGGAGCTCGACCGTGGTGAAGGAGTTGGGGTTGTCCACCGGGTTGATGGTCGAGTAGAAGAAGTCGTTCGCCGCCCCGGCGGCGCCGCCATAGAACGCCTGGCCGAAGTCCACCGGCTGGAGGTCGCGCGCATCCGTATCGACCTTGCCGTAGACCACGCTCTGGATCTCGGCGGCGTAGGCACCGATCACCTTGACCTGGATCCCGTCCAGGATCGCGTAGTCCGCATCCCCGGTCTTGTTGAGCTGGTTGGTGAGGAGGACCGTCGAGTCGGGCTCGCTCCCCGCGTCATCCCCGTCGGGGCAGATGCGTCGCAGGTTCCACGCGACCTGGACCTCCGACCCGGCATACGTCGGATACGGCGTCGCCAGGTCGGTGTAGTAGACCTCGTACGCGCAGTCGCGCACCTTGCTGGGATCGACGATGCCGACGGTCACGACATCGGTCGTCGGCGGAATGTTCGTGTCGGCGCGCGTCTGGGTCACGTTGCCGCCCGAGACTGCGCCGTAGTCGGAGCCCGCCGTCGGCTTCTGCGGAATGGCGCTGACCGCGTTCGGATCCCGATCCGTGTCGTTCTCGTAGTCCGTGGTCCCCTGCGCGTTCTCCAGCGTCAGGAGCCCGGGCACGGCGGCGGGGTCGTACGAGTACGCGGTGACCGAGTAGTAATAACGCGTTCCGTTGCGCAGCGGCACGCTGCGGATCTCGTCCTGGGTCAACTCGATCGAGTGCGTCACGCCGCCGTCTTCGCCGAACTGAACGGGAACGGTGACGATATCGCCGTAGTTCGCGTCGAACACCTGATCCTGGATGATGCCGGTGCCGTCATCGATGTCGACGGTCTTGATCCGCTTCCACGGGCCGGCGCGCGACTCACCCTGCCAGATGTTGTAGCCCTGGAACTCGTACGCCGACGTCGCGTCGTTGACCTGTGAGCCGCCGTCCCACGTCAGGACGACCGCCCCGTTGAGGCCCTCGGCCGTCACCTGCGGCGTTGGCGGCGGATTCGGCAGGTCGAAGTTCTTGTCGAACGCGTCCTGCGCGAACTGGTCGTAGAAACGCAGCGCGCGCACCGACGACAGCCGGTCGGCGCCGTCGCCGATGATCACGGCAGCCACGATTTCCTGCGTGTCTCCGGGCGCCATGGTGAACGGCCCGGTCGAGAGCATGAGCCGGCGGTCGGCCGGGTTCGAGTCGAGCCAGCCCGTGCGCGAGACCGGATCGCCACTGTTGAAGAACGTCGTCGGCTGGCCCGTCGTTGGATCGATCACGTCGTTGCCGTCCGGATCGAGGCCCTTCATGTAGTTGTACGACTGGCCGTTCGAGTTGGGGTCGGTGCCGTTGATGTACTTGTTGAACGACGCCAGGCCCAGCGTGTCGCCGCCGACGACCGGCCCCTTGAAGAAGTCGAATCCCACCGCCGGCGGCGTCGATCCGTAGAGGTTGTCGTTGTTGGTCGCGTTGTAGCAGTAGCCCAGCGACTTGTCGACGTCGACACCCACGAGGTCGTCGCTGGCGCCACCGAGGTCGGGATCGGACCAGATCGACGCGTACGTCGAGTCGAGCGTGTCGGTGCCCTTGTTGATGATCACGTACTTGAGGAACACCGTGTTGCCCAGTGCGCCCGTGCGGTTGAAGGCGAACGAGGTGAGCTGCACCTCGACGCCCAGCGGCGCCGAGGCGCCGGCATCGTTCGAGTGCGCGCCGGGGTCCGCGTCATTGAAGACCGACCACAGCGTCTCGTCGCCGAGGATCGCCGGCTGCGGGCCGTTGCCCATGTCTTCCACCGGCGCGCCCAGCGGGCCCGCGTTGGTGACCCAGTCGGCCCACGCGGCCTGCCAGTCCGCCGAGTCGGCCGCCGTCGATCCCGTCGGCTCGCGCGTGACCTTGTAGACCTTGAACTCCGGCGTGTCGGGCAGGAAGGTCCCGCCGGACATCGGGCCGGGGACGAACTCCTGTGAATACTCGGCGACCGTGACGCGCCGCTCCGTTCCCACCTTGGCGCCCATCCACAGTCCGGCCGCGAACACCGCCGTGTTGCCGGTGCCCTTGGGGAACTCGAGCCCCGAGTTGCCGGTCCCCAGGTCGAAGGCGAAGGATCCGATGTTGGTCACGAACATCGAGATCCGGTTCGCCGAAACCTGCGTCCCGGTGTCCACCACGTTGACGATCGGCGGGCGCGTGCTCCCCTGCGTCCCGAGTCGCACGTGCGCGGCGGCGGGCGCCACGAGTGCGACAGCGAGCCCCAGGACCGCCGCCGTGCCTCCGAGAATTCGATGCATGCGAAGCCTCCTGCCTCGAACGGTCGAGGGCCTCAGAAGTTGGCGCGCAGTCCGAAGCGGACGAGACGCGGGTTACCGAACAGGTCGGGGTTGCTTTCGGCGAGTTCGTACGTGTCAAGACCGTTCTGGCCATTGTCGGCCAGGAACTGCTGCCCGGCCGGCGTGTTCAGGTAGTTGGTCGTGAACGCCGATCCCGACGATTCGTAGACGCCGTACTGGTTGTTGGTGTCGAGCACGTTGAGCACCCAGACGTAGGCGTCCATCCCGAGCCCGCCGAGCGTGAAGCCCTTGTTGATCTTCATGTCCACCGAACTCGTCCACGGCCCGTAGCGCGAGTTGAGCGAACCCGTCGGCGTGGTCGCCACGGCAGCGAGCGAGACCTCGTCGTAGACCACGACCGGCGTGTACGGCGTGCCGCTGCCGATGTTGACCAGCAGGTTGATTCCGGCGTTCTCGAAGATCGGCGACCCGCCGACCCTCGGACCCTGACCCTTGCCCAGGCGGTAGTCGGCGTTCATCGACAGCTTGTGGCGCTGGTCGAAGTCGAGCGGCGCCGTCATCTTGGGCGGCTGCGACGCCGTCCACGCCACGTTGCGCTGCGAGTTCGACACCGACCCGGTGCCCTGGGCATACGACAGCGAATAGTTGATCCCCGCCGAGATGTTGTTCATCGGCCGCATCACGAACCCGACGTCGATGCCCTTGATCGTCGCGAAATCGCGGTTCCTGTAGCTCGAGAACGCGTTCGGGCTGGACGGGATGTTGACGATCTCGACCAGGTCCTTGACGTCCTTGTAGTACGCAGTCGCGTCGATGCGCATGCGCTCGCCGAGCTGGTGCTCGACACCCACCTCGTAGGCGGTGGTGCGCTCGGGCTTCAGGTTCGGGTTGCCGAACCCGACGAAGTAACCGCCGGTGCGAATCTTGTGCTCGAGGTAGCGGTACGACACGTACAGGTCCTGCAGGTTGACCTGCTGGAAGAACTGTCCGTAGTTGACGCGCAGCTTCGTCTTCTCGTCGACCGGGAAGGCAACCCCAAGGCGCGGCGAAAGCCGGGTGTAGGTCTTGCTCGCCTGCAGGTCGTCGTCGGTCAGGACGTCGTCGCCCCCGAGCGGCGCGCTCTCGCTGGCCAGCGCCTCGGTCGCGGTGTCGATGTAGTCGAGGCGCAGCCCGCCGTTGACGATCAGGCCCTCGCGCTCGTACTTGTCCTGCACGAACAGCCCCATCGTCTTCGGGTGCTTCGGGCTGTCCCGGTCGTCGTCGGCGAAGTCGACTTCCTCGCCGAACTCGTCGAACCCGTAGCGGTCGATGTCGCGGTAGGCACCGAGCGTCGGGGCGCCGGTCGAGTCATAGCCGATGCCGGCCGGGAAGTACGCGTTGTAGTACTTGAGCGTGTGAAACTGCGCGTCGAAGCCGCCCTTGAACTGGTGATCGCGGTTCACCTGGCTGGTCACGTCACCCCGGAAGCCGATGTACGAGGACTTGCGATGCAGGTAGTCGTCGAACACATGGCCTTCCGGCCAGAAGTACGGCAGGTCGGTGTCGAACGACGGGTTGCCGACCGGGTACTGACTGTAGGCGCGCACGTCGTCGAAGTGGACGCCGTCGCCGCGCTTACGCTCGGTCTCGAACCAGCTGGTCGCGAACGTGGCAAAGGTGCTCGGCGTGAACGTGTAGTTGAGCTGCCCGAAGACCGACTTGTTGCGGTCCTCGTAGCGCGGCATGTGCGACGGGTTGTAGAGGTAGGTCTGCAGGAACTCGCGCCAGTCATCGGACGAGCCCGTCGTGCCGAACTTGAGGTTCATGCGATCCGACGGGCGGATCGACAGCTTGCCCGACCAGGTCCAGCCGCCCAGCGAGTTGTTCTGCAATCGCCCCGTGGGGGTACCGAACAGGTTCGCCTGCTCGTCCTGCAGCGCCGAGGGCACGAAGCGCGTCTGGCGGTCGGCCTGCCAGCGACGCTCGCCGGAGACGAAGAACGTGGCGACGTCGTTGCCCTTGATCACCGGTCCGCCGAACGAACCGTCGTAGACGTTCCAGTCGTAGCGCTCGGAGCCGACCCACGAGCCGCTCAGCATGTCCGACACGGCCTCGAACGAGCCGAAGTACCTGGCGGAACCCTCGCGGGTGACCACGTTGATGACGCCCGAGGAGATCTTTCCGTACTCGGCGTTGAAGCCGCCGGTCATGACCGCGACCTCGTCGATCGAGTTGCCCGAGATGTTCGTCGTGCTCGCACCGGTGAGCGGGTCCTGCTGCGAGAACCCGTCCACGTAGTAGGCGACCTCGTTGGCGCGACCGCCGCGCACGATGAGCTGCGCCGAGTTCTGCGATTCGCGCTCGACGCCGCGCGGATCATACGAGCGCGAGTAGCTGACGACGCCGCTCTGCAGGGACGCCGCGTCCTTGTA
>JANOEH010000015.1:0-9358 GCA_031413115.1 Candidatus Eiseniibacteriota bacterium
GGTGGTCGGGGGGGCGCGGGCGTCCGCGCCCCCCCGTGTCGTGGTGCCCCCATTACGCGGGGGGGGGGGCGCCCTGGCGCCCCCCGCCCCTCGGCGCGAAGTGCGATCTCGGGCTGCTTAGGCCTTGCGAACGTTCGCCGCCTGCAGGCCCTTCGGGCCGCGCGTCACGTCGAACTCGATGGCTTCACCTTCAGCGAGCGTCTTGAAGCCGTCGCCGGTGATGGCGGAGAAATGAACGAACACGTCTTCGCCGTCAGCCTGGGAGATGAAACCGAAGCCCTTCGCCTCGTTGAACCACTTCACGGTACCACTGGCCACTTTGTACTCCTGTTGTATCCGGGCCCGAAGGCCCGTGCTTGATGCGGCTGAATGCCGCGACTTTTCCGGTCTTCGTGACCGGTGCTCCGGTTCGTGGAAGGTTGCCCACAAAAAAACCCGCCCGAGGAGTCCTCTGGCGGATCGGATCGCTGGCAAGCACATCCACAGACAACCGAAGACAAGCGTAGTATGCGCCAGGGTCCGGGAGATAGCCAGCAGTTTCGGAGAAATCTTCTCTTCGGCCACGACCCTAGGGCTCGACGGAGCGCCCAAGTCATTGTCGTACAGCACCTTGAGAACAATTGTGTCGGCGCGAGGCACTTGCGGGACCTGGCCGCCTCAGCCCGCCATCTTGCGCAGCATGTGGTCGATGACCTTGCTGTGCTCGTCCTGCGGACTGAACAGGATGACTTCGGCGTCTGCGCCGACTCGTACGGTGTGTCCGGGCGGCCAGTAAAACAGGTCGCCGCTTCGGATCACTTCCGAAGTGTCGTCGGCATAGCTGACGGTCAGCTCTCCCTGGAGGAGGTAGCCCCAGTGCGGGGCCTGGCAGAGATCGCCCTCCAGCCCCTTGAGCAGTGGGGCGATGTCCGCCCCGGCACCGAGCGAAAAGTATTCGCCGCTGATCTTGCCGTATCCTGACGCGTCGCCGAAGTTGGTCTGTTGTCGGGCGACTGCGCCCGGCGCGTTGATCCGAACGGGGACATCGTTCCTGGCGATTCGCATGGCATCCTCCCAGGGCTTGCTGCAGAGACCGGGGCAGGACAGCCGGAGAACGGTCCGTGGTCCCAACTCGACCTCGCCATTGCGGCCGACGGACAGTCTACATCGCACCATGGCGCCCCGACCACAGTCTTGCCGCCGAACGAGGCTCCAACCCCTTGTCCCGCAGAAGATTCGAGTGCATGTCGGGGGGCGGACCCGCGCCTCCAACAGGGGCGCCACCGGCTGTACTGTCTGTATGCTAACATCCGAAACATGACGCTCCCGACCATCACCCTCGGCCGCGAAATCCGCCGGCTGCGCACCCTCTCCGGCACCAGCCTCCGCCGGTTCGCGCAGGCCGTTGGCGTGTCCGCTCCCCACCTGTCGGATATTGAGCGGGACCGCCGCCGCCCATCGCGTGAGTTGCTCAAGACCATCGCCCGGGAGCTGCAGCCCATCGGCGCGACGCACGCCGGGCTCGACCGCCTCGATGCGCGCTTCGAAAGCGACCTGCAGGAGTGGGCGAGCGAGACGCCGGAAGTGCGCATCCTCCTGCGCAAGATCAAGGAGTCGGGTCGTCCCATGCCCGAAGTCCTCAAGCTCGTCGAAAAACTGCTCTGATCGCTTCACCGCGGCGCCCGGGATTGGCGCACCTGGACCCGGAGCACGCCATGGCCGCCTCGACGCTTTCCCGCATCGCCTTCATCGGCAACTACCTGCCCCGCCAGTGCGGCATCGCCACCTTCACCACCGACCTGTGCGAGGCGGTCGCCGACGCGTACGAACGCACCACGTGCATCGCGCTGCCGGTCAATGATGTCGAGACGGGCTACGATTACCCGCCCCGCGTGCGCTTCGAACTGGTGGAGAAGGACGTCGAGTCCTACCGCCGGGCCGCCGACTTCCTCAACATCAACGATGTCGACCTGGTCTGCCTGCAGCACGAGTACGGCATCTTCGGCGGCCGCGCCGGCAGCCACCTCCTGGCGCTGCTGCGCGAGTTGCGCATGCCTGTCGTCACCACGCTGCACACCATCCTGCGCGACCCCGATCCCGACCAGCGGCGCGTCCTCCAGGAGGTCGTGGCGCTGTCCGACCGGGTCGTCGTCATGAGTGCTCGCGGCGCCGAGTTCCTCGAGGAGGTCTACGGCGTGGCCGCGGAGAAGATCGACCGGATCCCGCACGGCATCCCCGACGTCCCGTTCGTCGATCCGAGCTTCCACAAGGACCTGTTCGGCGTCGACGGCAAGGTCGTGCTCCTGAGCTTCGGCCTGCTCTCGGCGAACAAGGGGATCGAGAACGTGATCGAGGCATTGCCCGCGATCGTGGCCCGCCACCCGAGCGTGGTCTACATGATCGTCGGCGCCACGCATCCGCACGTCCTCGCGAACGATGGCGAATCCTACCGGCTGTCGCTGGAGTGGCTGGCCCAGGACAAGGGCGTCGAGAGTCACGTCATCTTCTACAACCGCTTCGTCTCGCTCGAGGAGCTGAACGAGTTCATCGGCGCCGCCGACGTGTACATCACTCCGTACCGCAACGCCGCGCAGATCACCTCCGGCACGCTCGCCTACACGGTGGGCGCCGGGAAGGCCGTGGTCTCGACGCCGTACTGGTACGCCGAGGAGATGCTCGGCGAGGAGCGCGGTGTCCTCGTGCCGTTCCAGGAGCCGGCGGCGCTGGCCCAGGCCGTCATCGCGCTGCTCGACAACGAGCCGGCACGGAACGCCATGCGCAAGCGCGCCTACCTGTTCGGCCGCGAGATGACCTGGCCGATCGTGGCGCAGCGCTACATGACCACGTTCGAGCGGGCCCGCGCGGAACGGCGCCACCTGCCGACCGCGGAGTTCGCGGTCAAGCCGCTCGACAAGCGGCCCGGCGAGCTGCCGCCGCTCAAGCTCGATCACCTGCGCCGCATGACCGACGCGACCGGGATGCTGCAGCACGCGCTATTCACCGTGCCGAACTATCGCGAGGGCTACACGACCGACGACAATGCCCGCGCGCTGGTGGTCAGCGCGCTGCTCGAGGAGCTGGGCTACGGCGAGGCGCAGGATCTCTCGACGACGTACCTTGCGTTCCTGTGGCACGCGTTCCACGCCGAGAACGGTCGCTTCCGCAATTTCATGGACTACGAGCGGCACTGGATGGAGGACATCGGCTCGGACGACAGCCACGGCCGCGCGCTGTGGGCACTGGGCACCATGCTCGGGCGCTCGAACACGCCGGCGTTGCACAGCATGGCGGGCCGCGCGTTCGAGATGGCGCTGCCGGCGATCAACGACACGACGAGTCCGCGCGCCTGGGCGTTCGCACTCGTCGGGATCGACGAGTACATGCGCCGTTTCGACGGCGATCGCCGCGCCAGCCAGACGCGCGACGAGTTGGGCGGCCGACTGCTCGGGCTCTACCGTCGGCACCGCGCCGACGACTGGCGCTGGTTCGAGAACAGCCTCAGCTACTGCAATGCCGTGCTGCCGCACGCGCTGATCCTCTGTGGTCGCTCGATTCCGGATTCGGCGATGCTGGAGGCCGGTCTCGAGTCCCTGCGCTGGCTCTCGGACCTGCAGCGCGGGGATCCCGAGGGAAGGCACTTCGTTCCCATCGGCTCGAACGGCTTCTACGAGCGCGGCAAGGAGCGCGCACGCTTCGACCAGCAGCCGGTCGAGGCGCAGGCGACCGTCTCGGCGTGCCTCGAGGCGTACCGGGCAACCGGCGACAAGCGCTGGCGCAACGAGGCGCGGCGCGCCTTCGAATGGTTCCTCGGCCGCAACGATCTCAACCTGCCCATCTATGATCCGACGATGGGTGGCTGCCGCGACGGACTGCATCCCGACCGCCCGAACGAGAACCAGGGCGCGGAGTCGACGCTCGCCTTCCTGCAGTCCCTCCTCGAACTGCGCCTGGCCGAGGCGGCCCCGCTCGCAGTGGAGACCGCCCCCCATGAGCCAGCACTACCCGGAGCTCTTTCGTCGGTCTGACGCGAATCCGATCCTGACCGCAAGGGACTGGCCCTATCCCGTGCACCGAGTCTTCAACCCTGGCGCGACGTTGCTCGCGGACGGCACGACGCTGCTGCTCTGCCGCGTCGAGGATCGCCGCGGGATCTCGCACCTGACCGCGGCGCGCTCGGCGAATGGCGTCGACGGCTGGATCATCGACCCCTCGCCCACGCTCGCGGCCGACGCCGAGAACTACCCCGAGGAGATGTGGGGCGTCGAGGATCCGCGCATCACGTGGGTGCCCGAACTGGACAAGCATGCGGTCGTCTACACCGCCTACTCGCAGACGGGGCCCGGGGTGTCGCTGGCCCTGACCTCGGATTTCCGGACGTTCGAGCGTTTCGGCATGATCCTGCCGCCCGAGGACAAGGATGCCGCGCTCCTGCCGCGACGGATCGGCGACTCGTGGGCGATCATCCACCGTCCGGTCGAGCGCCACGGCGCGCACATGTGGGTCTCGTACTCGGCGGACCTGCGCCACTGGGGAAGCCGCAAGTTGATCCTCGAGGCGCGCGCCGGCGGGTGGTGGGATGCGCGCAAGATCGGGCTGTCGCCGCCGCCCATCGAGACGCTCCAGGGTTGGCTGGTGATCTACCACGGCGTGCGCCAGACTGCGGCGGGATGCTTGTACCGGCTCGGGCTCGCTCTATTCGACCTGCAGACGCCGGAGCTCTGCCTCAAGCGCAGCGAGGAGTGGGTCTTCGGTCCCGAACGGGACTATGAGCTCTTCGGCGACGTGGGCCAGGTCGTCTTTCCCTGCGGGACGACGCTCGCTCCCGACGGCGACACGCTTCGTATCTACTATGGGGGCGCCGACTCGTGCGTCGCCCTCGCGACCGCGAGCGTGCGCGCGCTGCTCGGGCACCTGGGGGCCTGAGGAAGCGGCCTTGCGTCGCCGTGGCGTCGGACGTGTACTGCAGCAGCGCCTCGCTGCAGGCGGCGATCCAGAAGTGAGCTGCCGGAATCCACTCCTGCAATACGAACGAGCTCAACCACGGGCCCGCGCTGGCGCAGGTGCGGGAGTGGAAGTTCACGCCACCGCAATAGTCCGCTAGGGTGTCGCTTCGACCCGCCGCACCCAGCTCTCCACCTGCTCGGCGAGCACCGGCAGCGTCACCGCGCCCTGCGACAGCACCGCGTCGTGGAAGCCCTTGATGTCGAAGCGCGCGCCCAGCCGCTTTCGCGCGTCCTCGCGCAGGCGCAGGATCTCGAGCTGCCCCACCTTGTACGCCACCGCCTGGCCGGGCCACGTGATGTAGCGGTCGACCTCGTTGGCGATGTTGTTCGGCGCCAGCGCCGTGTTCGCGGTCATGTACTCGATGGCCTGTTGGCGGGTCCAGCCCAGAGCGTGGATGCCGGTGTCGACGACCAGGCGCGACGCGCGCCACGCCTCGAACGACAGGATGCCGAAGCGATCGGTGTCGCCCGAGTAGAGGTCCATCTCGTCCGACAGCCGCTCGGAGTACAGGCCCCAACCCTCGGCGAACGCGGTCGTGCCGCTGTGCTTCCTGAACTCGGGCAGGCCCTTCAGTTCCTGCGCGATGGCGATCTGCAGGTGATGGCCCGGCACGGCCTCGTGGAACGCGAGCGCCTCGGCCTCGTAGCGGGGGCGCGTCGTCGGCGCGTAGGTGTTGATCATGTAGAGCCCGGGGCGCGATCCGTCGGTCGCGGGCTGCAGGTAGTAGGCGATCGTCGACTGCGGCGCCTCGAGCGCGCTCATCGCCTTCACCTCGCACGGCGCGGTCGGCAGGATGCCGAACCAGTCGCCGATCTTCGCGTTGGCGCGGGCGAGCGACTCGCGCGCCTTCGCCTCGATCTCCCCGGCCGACGCGAAGTGCAGGGCCGGGTCGTTGCGCAGGCGCTTCTGGATCTCGGGGATGTCCGACGTCCCCATCGTCTTCGCGCCCAACGCCGAGAGTTCGGCGCGGATGCGCGCGATCTCGGACTCACCCAGCGCGTGCAACTCCTCCGGCGTCCTGGGCAGCGAGGTGTGCACCTTGATCATGTTCTTGTAGCAGTCCATCCCGCCGGGAAGCGCAGCCAGGCCCGGGCGTTCCTGCGGGCGCGCCGCCGGGCGGACCCGGTCGCGCAGGAACGCGTGGTAGCGCCCGTACGTCGGCTTTACGCGATCGCGCACCGCCTCGGTCAGCTCGCGCTCGAAGCGCACGCTGTCCGCCGCGCTCAGGCCCTCGGGGCGCGGCCGGCGCGCCACGTCGACGATCGCCCACTGCGCGGGTGGCACGGACTCGAGCGAGGCGAGCTGCGCGATCGTCTTGTCCACCGGCTCGATCACCGCCGTGCGGCCACTGTCGAGCCCGCGCCTCAGGTTCACGACGTGCTGGTCGAGCGACGGTCCCATCGCCTTGACGCGCTCTATGAAGTCGTCGGCCTCCTTCGTCGTCCGAATCGGCGTGAGCTCGCCCATCGTCTGGAACTCGATTTGCGGTCCGCCGAGCGGGTCGACGACCCACTCGTCGAAGCGGCACGCCGCCTGCGCCATCGTGTCGTCGATCTCGCCGATCAGGAGACCGCGCGTGGTGCGCCGCCCCGGATCGAGAGCCGCGGCGTCGATCGCCTCGGCGCGGGCCTTGATCGCGCGCAGCGCCGCCAGGGAGCGGTCGCGGCCGGCGGGCGAGTTGTCCGCGAGCAGGGCGTCATAGCGCCGGTCGCCCAGCTGCGTCGCCCACTCCGGCGACGTGCGCATGAGCAGCTGCCAGTAGTCGTCGCACAGCGTGTCGAGCGCCCCGGCCGCGGGGGGCGGCGGTGCGGCGGCCGCCGCCACGGGCAGGGCGACGACGAGCACGAGCAGGAGCGGGAGCACGACGGCACGACGCATGACGATCCTCCGTACGATCAGGATTCGGCGGCCGCGCGCTTGCGCGCCCGGGCCAGGATGAACGGCCCGACGAGGGCCACGAGGGCGAAGAAGAACCACTGTCCGGCATAGCCGAGGTGCGTCGCGGTGTTTGCGTAACGCGCCCGCGAACGCGCGGGCAAGGGAGGCACGCCTTCGCCCTCGAGTTCGCGCAGCAGCACCGGGGCGACGGGGTACGGTAGCGCGGTCGCCACCGAATCGACGACCAGCCAGCGCGTCGACCACAGCATCATCCGCGCGGAGGGCGTCAGGCGCCACAGCGGATCACCGGCGCGCGGCGTGATCGGCTCGACGAGTCCCGTCACCGCACGCGCCGCCGTGTCGGGCTCGGCCGGCGGGGTCGCCGTCGCCGCATCGTCGGCGGGAACGAACCCGCGATCGACCAGCACCGCGTCGCCGCCATCCTCGCGTCGCAGCGGCGTCACCACGTGGACGCCCGGGTAGCCGTCGCGCGAGCGGCCGATGAGCAGGATCTGCCGCGCCTCGTCGAAGCGCCCGCGCACCGTCCAGCGTCCGACCCCGAGGGTCTCGGCCGGGGGGAGCGCGGTGCGCCCCGACGGGAAGGCCCGCGGCGGCGCGGCGATCGCTGCGGCCAGCCGCCGGTTCTCGTCCGTGCGCGAGCGATAGCGTCCCAACTGCCAGAACCCCAACGAGATACAGGTGGCCGCCACGACGAGGGCAGCGACAACTGCAAGGACCGAGCGGAGACGGGGCACGCCGGCACTCTAGCCCGACGCAACCCGCCGGCCAAGCCTGCGTAAGTTGGCAAGTCGTCGTCAGGTTCGTACCCGCCGGAAGGAGGATGCGCCCGTGGTCGAAACCCTCGTGATCATCGCCCTGCTCGTCAGCTGCGTGGCCATGGCCGTCGTCTCGTGGCTGGCGCAGCTCGTCGCCCGGCTCGCGGGCATTCCGTTCGGCGCCGCGAACTGGTTCCTGCACGGGCTCGGCTTCCTCGTGACGCTGCCGTTCGTGCTTACGCTGATGGTCCTCACCAACGGCCTCGCCCCCGAGACGTGGTGGGCCGCCGGGTTCGTCCTGCTCGCGGCCATGGTCGCGTTCATCGGTGGAGGGGTTCAGCTGATCCGCGATCTGGCGTTTGGCCACACGCGCCACGCGTACGTGCGAGGCTCCCGATGATCGAGTTGTTCATGATCCTCGCCATGATCGTCGTCGCGCTCGTCGTGTTCTCCGTCTTGGGCGCGGTGTTCCATGTGTTCGGCGAACTCGTCGGCGCGGTCTTCAGCGTCCTCGGCTGGCTGATCGCCCTGCCGTTCGTGATCTTCGGCTGGCTCGTCTCGGTTCTCGGGTTCCTCTTCGCCGGGCCGGTCCTCCTCTTCGCGCTGCTCGTGCCCATCGGGCTGGTCTTGCTGACGATCGGCATCGTGCTGCTCGCGTTCCTGGCGCCGGCGATCATCGTGGGCGGCGGGCTGTGGTTCGCGCTCCGGGCGTGGTTCGCGCCGCGGAGGCCGCTGGCCACGTAACGGCGAAGCCGCAGGGGATTCCGCAGGGGATTCCGCAGGGGGTGCACGGTCCACCACGACCGCATGCACCCCCTTGCGTGTTTTCGGCCCGATCCGTGCACCCCTTGCCGCGACGCCCCGTTTCTGGTCCAATCGCCTCGTTCGCCGCCCCGCGCGGCCCCACCCGAAACAACAGATCCCGCAGCCCGAGCGCCATCCTGCGCAAGACTCGCCGCCCCGGCGGCCCGGAGGTTCGTTTGGCCGATTTCATCTACACCATGAAGGACGTGGGCAAGGTCGTCCCGCCGAACCGCGTCATCCTCAAGGGCATCTGGCTGTCGTTCTTCTATGGCGCCAAGATCGGCGTCCTGGGTCTCAACGGCGCCGGCAAGTCGTCGCTGCTCAAGATCATGGCCGGCATCGATCACGACCACCTGGGCGAGGCGCAGCTGGCGAAGAACATCCGTGTCGGCTACCTGCCGCAGGAGCCGCAGCTCGACGCGACGAAGAACGTGCTCGAGAATGTCGAGGAGGGCGTGCACGAGACCAAGGCCCTGCTCAATGAGTTCAACGCGATCAGCGCGAAGTTCGCCGAGCCGATGGACGGCGACGAGATGGAGAAGTTGCTCGAACGCCAGGGCAAGCTGCAGGACAAGATCGAGGCCGCCAACGCGTGGGATCTCGACCGCAAGCTCGAGATCGCGATGGACGCCCTGCGCTGCCCGCCCCCCGACGCCGACGTGACGAAGATCTCCGGCGGTGAGCGCCGCCGTGTCGCGCTGTGCCGCCTGCTGCTGTCCGAGCCCGACATGCTGCTGCTCGACGAGCCGACGAACCACCTCGACGCCGAGTCGGTGCTGTGGCTCGAGCGTTACCTCAAGGAGTACGCGGGTACGGTCGTCGCGGTCACCCACGACCGGTACTTCCTCGACAACGCGGCCGGCTGGATCCTCGAGCTCGATCGCGGCGAGGGCATCCCGTACGAGGGCAACTACTCG
>JANOEH010000016.1:0-7425 GCA_031413115.1 Candidatus Eiseniibacteriota bacterium
TCGGCCGACCTGTCGGCGGTCTTTGCCGTCGGCGACGCAATTGCCCGCGCCGTCACGGGATCCAAGGTCGTCGTGCAGAAGTCGACGGCGCCGGTCGGCACGGCGCGCCGGCTGCAGGACGCGATGCGCAAGCGCGCCGGCAAGCGGGCAACGATCGACGTGGCGTCGAACCCCGAGTTCCTGCGCGAAGGTTCCGCGATCGAGACCTACATGCGGCCGGACCGCGTCGTCGTCGGCGCCGAGACCGCGCGGGCCGAGAAGCTCATGCGCGAGCTGAACGAGCCGCTGTACCTGCTCGAGACGCCGATCACGGTCACCAACCTGGAGACCGCCGAGCTGATCAAGTACGCCTCGAACGCGTTCCTCGCCATGAAGATCTCGTTCATCAACGAGGTGGCGAACCTGTGCGAGGAGGTCGGCGCCGACGTGCAGACGGTGGCGCGGGCGATGGGGCAGGATCGGCGCATCGGCTCCAAGTTCCTGCACGCCGGCCCCGGCTACGGCGGCTCGTGTTTCCCCAAGGACACGATGGCGCTGGCCGCGTTCGCCGCCGAGCGCGGTGCGCGCTTCCGCCTCGTCGAGACGGTGGTCGAGGTCAACGAGCGGCAGAAGGCGCGCATGGTCGAGAAGGTCGCGGCCGCCGTCGGCTCGCCGCGCGGCAAGCGAATCGCGATCCTCGGCCTGACCTTCAAGCCCAACACCGACGACATCCGCGAGGCGCCGGCGCTCGACATCGCGCGCGGCCTGCTGCGCCGTGGTGCTGCGGTCACGGCCTACGACCCCGCCGGGATGGATCACGTGCGCCGCCTGCCGATCGGGAAGAGGATGACGTTCGCCGCCGCCGCCTACGAGGCCGTCGACGGCGCCGACTGCGCCGTCCTCGTCACCGAGTGGAACGAGCTGCGCACGCTCGACCTCAAGAAACTGGTGCGTCGCATGCGTCGTCCCGTGCTGTGCGACCTGCGCAACGTGTACGACGCGGCCGAGGCGGCGGCCGTCGGCATGAAGTACGTCGGCGTGGGGCAGGGCGTGGCGCCCGCAAGGAAAACCGCGCGCAAGCCGGCGAGAAAGAGGAGCCGATGATCCAGGACGTCGTCGTCAAGCCGCTCAAGGTCATCGCCGACGAGCGCGGCTATCTCATGGAGATGCTGCGCTGCGACGATCCCTTCTTCCAGTCGTTCGGCCAGGTCTACTGCTCGGTGGCCTACCCGGGGGTGGTCAAGGGCTGGCACTACCACAAGGTGCAGTGGGACCACTTCGTCATCGTGCACGGCATGATGAAGGTGGTGCTCTACGACATGCGCCCCGATTCGAAGACGAAGGGCGAGGTGAACGAGTTTTTCATGGGTGAGAAGAACCCGATCCTGCTGCGCATTCCGCCGGGCGTGGCGCACGGCATGAAGGGCATGGAGCCGATGGGCGGCATGCTGGTCAACACGCCGTCGCATCCGTACCATTACAAGGAGCCCGACGAGTTCCGGATCCCGCCGCACGACAACGACATTCCCTACGACTGGAGCCGCAAGGATGGCTGAGGCCCCCGTGACCCGCCCGCCTGGCCGCGACCTCGCCTCCGCCCGCATCCTCGTCACCGGCGGGGCGGGGTTCATCGGCTCGAACTTCGTGCGCCTGGCGCTGGCCCGCTGGCCGGGCGTGCACGTGCACGTGCTCGACGCGCTGACCTACGCGGGGAACCAGGCGAACCTGGTCGACGTCGTCGACGCGACACGGCTGTCGTTCCAGCATGGGGACATCCGCGACCCCAAGGTCGTGACCACGGCGATGGAAGGCGCGACGCACGTCGTCAACTTCGCCGCCGAGTCGATGGTCGACCGCTCGATCGACGACCCCGGCTCGTTCGTGCTCACCGATGTGTACGGCGCGTTCGTGCTGCTCGAGGAGGCGAAGCGCATGGGCGTCACGCGCTTCGTCCAGATCTCGACCGACGAGGTGTACGGCGAGATCATGGGCGACCCCGCGACCGAGGACTCGCCGCTCAAGCCGCGCAATCCGTACGCCGCGAGCAAGGCCGGCGGCGACCGCCTGGCCTTCGCCTACCACGCGACCTACGGCCTGCCCGTCGTGATCACGCGCTGCTCGAACAACTACGGGCCCTACCAGTATCCCGAGAAGCTGGTGCCCCTGTTCGTCACCAACGCGCTCGAGGACGAGGCGCTGCCCGTCTACGGCAGCGGGAAGAACACGCGCGACTGGATCCACGTCGACGATCACTGCCGCGCCGTGGCGATGCTGCTCGAGGCCGACGGCGTCGACGGCGAGGTGTTCAACATCGGCGCCGGCAACGAGCTCGACGTGCTGTCGATCACCGCCGAGATCCTGCGCCTGACGGGCAAGCCCGCGACGCTGATCAAGCACGTCGAAGACCGCCCGGGGCACGACCGCCGCTACGCGCTGTCGTCGACCAAGCTGACCATGCGCACCGGTTGGCGCCCGCAGGTCGAGTTCGCGCAGGGCATCGCGCAGACGATCGAGTGGTACAAGACCCGGCGCGACTGGTGGGAGCCGATCAAGTCCGGCGAGTTCCGCCAGTACTACGAGCGGATGTACGGCCAGCGCAAGGTGCTGAAGGAGGTGGCGGGATGAGCGGCTTCCGCACGCGGCGTCGCGCGACGGTCGCGATCGCGTTCACCCTCGGGCTCGGCCTCGCAGCGACGACCATCGGCACGGTGCGCGCCGCCGACGAATCCACCCCCGGCAACGCGGTGGCCCGCGAGGCCGCTGCCGCCGCCGCCGCGGAACGCAATGCCGCAACACCGACCGACCCGTTGGCCGGCCCGGTTAATGCCGCACGCTATCCGCTCGGCCCGGGCGACGTGCTGTCGCTCGAGCTGTCCGGTCGCGTCTCGCGCCAGACCACGCTCGTCGTCGACGCCGAGGGGCGCCTCAACCTGCCGGAACTGGGAGTCATCGAGGTGGGGGGCACGACGCTCGAAGTGGCGCGCACGCGGATCCTGACCCGCTTGCGCAGTGCCTACCCGGGAGCGCGCGTCGACCTGCGGCTCGTCGGCCTGCGCCAGTTCAAGGTGTTCGTCGCCGGCCAGGTGAAGACCCCCGGCGTGACCACCGCGACCGCGGCAACGCGTGCCAGCGAACTGTTCCGCGGACCGCTCGAGCTGGCGGGCGATGCCTCGCGGCGCAACATCGAGTTGCGTCGACGCGACGGCCGTGTCGTGCGCGTGGACCTCGACGCGTTCGCCTATCTGGGCAGCGCCGCCGATGACCCGTTCGTCGAGGACGGCGACGTCCTGCTGGTTCCCCTGCGGCGCGATCGTATCTACGCCCTGGGCGGTTTCGCGCGACCCGGCGAATACGAGTATGCGCCGGGCGACTCGCTGTCGGCCCTGCTCGCGTTGGCCGGCGGCCTGCAGCCCGGAGCGGAGCGCCATGCGGGAATGCTCGTCCGCTTCGCGGACGACCGGGCGCTCGACTCGGTCGCGGTCGACCTGGCCGCACTGCGCACCGGCGCCGGCGACCGCGCGCTCGAGCCGCGCGATCGGCTGTTCGCCCGCACCCCCGTCGACTACAGGCGAGTGCGCAATGTCATCGTCGCCGGGGAAGTGCGCCTGCCCGGACCGTACGCTATCGATGGCGATGACGAGCGCCTCTCGGATGTGCTCGCACTGGCCGGCGGTCCGACCGCCGAGGCGGCGCTGACGCGCATCCAGGTCTTCCGCCGCGGGGTCGGGGCGCCGGAACGCGACATCGAGTTCGAGCGGCTGTCGCGGCTCAGCCGTTCCGAGATGACCGACGCCGAGTACACGGTGTTCAAGACCAAGCTCGCCTCGCAGCAGGCGGCCTTCGTCGTCTCCTACGACGTGCTGCAGGCCGACTCGAGCGCGTTCGACGTCCGGCTGGAGGACGGGGACTACATCCTGCTCGAGCGCGAGACGCAGTCGGTGCGGATCTCGGGCGAGGTGAAGCGCCCGGCGCTCGTCGCGTTCGCGCCGGGGCGGAGCGGCTGCGACTACATCGACCTGGCCGGCGGATACACGCAGCGCGCCCGGCGGAGCGATGCGCGCGTCTCCCGCGCGGGATCGAGCCAGACCCTGTTGCTCTCCGATGCAGGCCCGATCCAGCCCGGCGACTTCATCTGGGTGCCCGAGAAGAAGGACGTCAACTTCTGGGGCGTCGTGAAGGACGTCCTGCTGGTGGCGGGCAGCGTCGCGACCGTGATCATCCTCGTTCGCGACGCGAGCCGGTGAGCGGATCCCATGCCCCTCGACTCCACCTTGAAGCCCGAAGCGTCCGCCTCGAAGGGGCATGATCCCGGCCACGACCATGCCCACGGTCAGGGCCATCACCACGACCATGTGCACGGGTCGTCCTTCGCCGACGGTCATCCGGAGCGGATCGCGCCCGGGGACGGCCTCTGGGACAAGTGCCTCGCCGAGCACCAACAGCGTTACGATTTCGCGGCCGCCCGCCTCGTGGCCGGCGCGCGCGTTCTCGATGCGGGCTGTGGCGTCGGCTACGGGACCGCGTTGCTCGCCGATCGCGGAGCGTGCATCGCGATCGGAGTCGACATCGCGGCGGACGCGCTCGACGTCGCGCGGACCCGGTTCGATCGGGAGAACATCCGCTGGATCCGCGAGGACTGCGTCGAATTGAAGGAGGCGGGTGGGCAAGGGCCGTTCGACTTGATCGTCAACTTCGAGAACCTCGAGCACGTCGGGGATCCGGGGCGCTTCCTCGATCGGGTCGCGATCCTTCTCGCCGCCGACGGCACCTTCCTCGTCAGCACGCCGAACCGACTCGCCATGAACCGCCTGCACGGTTCGCCGCCGGACGCGCCCGTGGCGAATCCGTTCCATGAAATCGAGTTCTCGGAGCCGGAGCTCCGGGACCTTCTCTCGGCCCGCTTCGAGTCGGTCGTGTTCTATCACCAGACGCTCGATCCTCCCGAGCGCTTCCTGTATGAGCCGATCCTGGCGCTCCTCTGGTCGAACCCGTTCGCCCGGGCCGGCCGCTGGATTCAGAGGAAGTTCCGCGGTCGACACATCGCCGAGGAGGTCGAGGATCTTCTTCCTCCGCGCACGCACCGGATCGTCGCGGAGAATCCCGGCGGGCATCTCGGGATCACGATGATCGCGGAGTGTCGCCGCCCCAGGCAGCCGAATGGGGCGCCAGTGCACCCGTGACGATTGCGCGCGCCGTCGGTCAGAACACCCTCCACACCGCGGTCGCGCGGGTAGCGGTTCTTGGCGCATGGTTCGCGGTGACCCCGCGCGTCCTCGCCGTGCTTGGCCCGGACCGATTCGGATTCTGGTCGCTTCTCCTCGTTCTCGGCGGGTCGCTCGCCGCGGTCGACCTCGGCCTCGGTGTCGCGGTCACTCGCACCGTCGCGCGGGCGTGGTCGAACGGCCATGGTCGGCAACTGGTCGCCCTGCTCGCACGGGCGGGCGCGCTTCAACTCGCCGTGGCCTCCGTCCTCGGGCTGGGCATCGTGCTCGCATCTCCGCTCCTCCTGAGTTCCTTCCACGTGCCCGCCGCATGGGCCGGCGAGGCGCGAGTGGCGCTTGCCCTCGCCACGGCGGCGTTCATCGTGGGCTCGATCTCGAATCTCTTCTTCGCCGCGCTGCAGGGGATCCAGCGGATGGATCGGGCGCTCGTGGTCGCCCTCCCCGCGGCCACCGGCCTCGCCGCCGGAATCCTGTGGGCGATGGGCCGCCCCAATCCGCTCCTTGCGCTGACGCAGGTCCAGCTCGCCTACAACGTCGTGACCGCGCTGGGGTTCGGGGTCGCGCTGCTGAGGGTGCGTCCGCCGCCGACGGGGATCGAAGAGGTCGGCGGAGCGGGCGCATCGTTCCGCGAAATGCTGGTCCTGGGCGGTTGGGTCCAGCTCAACGGATTGTTCGGACTCGTCCAGGCGAACGTCGACAAGGTCCTGCTCGGTGCGCTCGTCGCGCTCGCGCCCGTCGCGGGATACGAGCTTGGCGCACGGATCACGTACGCGGCGTTCCTTCCCGCGGTCCTCTTCCTCGGTGCGCTTCTGCCGGCGTTCTCTCGCGAGAGTTCGGCGGGGGAACCGGCACGACTCGTTCCGTTGTACCGGGCGGCGCTCGATCCCGCGTTCGCGATGAGCTTCGCCGTCACAGGAGCCCTGATCGCGCTCGCTCCCTGGCTCCTCCGCGCCTGGCTCGGAACCCCTCCGGACAATGGCGCTTTCTTCCTCGGGATGCTCGCGCTCACACAACTCGGCAACCTGCTCACGGGCGTGAGCAGCACCGTTGCCCGCGCCGGCGGCGTGGCGCACCTCGAAACCCGGTTCGCCGTGCTCGGCACGGGGCTTCACATCGGGCTCGCGCTCGTCGGACTCCAGTTGTTCGGCGTCCGCGGGCTGCTGCTCGGAACGGTGATCGGCAGCCTCGCGGCGGCGGTCTGGTTCATCCTCCGCATCGAGACGTTTCTCGGGATCGCACGATCCCGTGCCGCACTCGTGGCCATGCGGCCCTACCTCGGTGCGGCCGGGCTCGCGGGCGTGGCGGGGTTCCTCGTGGCGAGCCTCCTGTCGCCCGTCTCCGCGCACACGTCGGCCTGGCCGGGACTCGTCGGGGGCGGAGTGTCCTACGCCCTGCTCTTCGGACTCTATCTCCGCGCCGCGCATCGTCAGCTCTGGGGCGGCCTGCTCGCACGTGCCGGACGGCTCGGGTCGCAGGGATGAGGACCGGGCGGTTGCGCATCACGTGGGTCGTGCCCTTCCTGCAGTTCACGGGCGGAATGCGCGTCGTCTACGAACACTCCCGGCAGCTTCTTGCGCGGGGGCACGAAGTGCTCATCGTCGCACCGCGACTCCAGCCCCGACTCCCTCTCAGCGTCGCCGACCGGGTCGCTCTCAAGTCCTGGCTCGTCGAGCGCCTCATCCTGCGCTCCGAGCGCATGCTCGACTACTACGGCTTGCGCGGGCGGCTTCGGGTCGTCCCTGCGCTCGAGCCCGCCTACCTCCCCCCCGCAGACGTCACGCTGGCGACTTCGTGGCACACCGCCTCCGCCGTCGCCGAGTCCGCCGATTCGGCGGGTCGTGGCGCCTACTTCCTGCAGCATTACGAAGACTTCGATCCGTTGAACGAGGGTCGGGTCGACGCGAGCTGGCGCTTTCCGCTCGAGAAGATCGTGATCGCCAGCTGGCTTCAATCTTTCGGCGCCGAGAAGTTCGGCGTTCGGTTGTGGGGTCCGGTCATCAACGGGGTGGACTTAGTCCAGTTCAATGATCGCGGACGTACGACGAACGAACCGCCGGTGGTCGGGATGCTCTACGAGAAGATCCCGTGGAAGGGTTGCGCGGACGGATTCAAGGCGATCGAGCTGGCGCGCCGCGCCGTGCCGGGCCTTCGCTTGCACCTGTTCGGACGTGCGCGCCTCGCCGCACGGCTCTCCCCCGGGGACCGCTTCGAGCGCAACCCGGCG
>JANOEH010000017.1:0-1896 GCA_031413115.1 Candidatus Eiseniibacteriota bacterium
GTAAGGATAATCAATGCTTAAACTGGACTTGGGTTGTGGTAAGAATAAGCGTGAGGGATTTACGGGCGTTGATTCAATCGCCTTTGAGTTGAGCGTCGCCGCGCTTCGCCCTGCGGCAGCGCCCGGGCGTGCGCGTCGCAGCACGTCAGCCCACCTTCCATGGACTCTTCTCGGGCGACCCGCGATCTCTTGTCCATGAACCCCCCGTCACCCAGGGCACGGCCGTAGCATCGGCCCATGATCCTCAACGTGAACGGCTCGCAGCTCTCCGTGACCGAGTACGGGAAGGGCTCCGCCGTCCTCCTCCTGCATGGCTTCCCCTTCTCGGGCGCGATGTGGGAGCCGGTGGCCCGCCTGCTCGCACGGCTCGGCCGGCGTGTGCTCGTGCCGGACCTGCGTGGCTCCGGAGCCAGCACGGGGGCGCCGGCGGGAGCGTTGCGTGACCACGCCGAAGACCTCGTGGGCGTGCTCGACGCCCTCGAGCTGGACGAGCCCGTGCCGTGGATCGGATTCTCGATGGGCGGCTACATCGCGCTCGATGCCTGGCGTCGCCACCCCGGACGCATCGGACGGCTGGGCCTGGTGGACACGCGGGCGGGCCCCGACGACGACAGCGCCCGCGCCGGACGGCTTGCCACCGCCCTACGGGTGGAGACGGAGGGGAGCGCGGTCGTTGCGGAGGCCATGTTGCCCAAGCTCTTCTCCCCGCAGACGACGGCTCCCCGGCGTGCCAGCCACCACGCGGGCGCCTCCGGAAGCGTACAATACAGGTTTCCGATCCCCAGGAGCCCGCCATGTCGCTGCGCATCAACTCCGAGGCCCCGAACTTCAGCGCCGAGACCACCCAGGGGAAGATCGACTTCCACAGCTGGATCGGGAACAGCTGGGCGATCCTGTTCTCGCACCCCAAGGACTTCACGCCGGTCTGCACCACCGAGCTGGGCTACATGGCGAAGCTCAAGCCCGAGTTCGACAAACGCAACACCAAGATCCTGGGCCTGAGCGTCGATCCCGTGGCCAACCACGCCAAGTGGGCCAAGGACATCGAGGAGACGCAGGGATCCGCCGTGACCTACCCGATGGTGGGCGACCCCGAGCTCAAGGTGGCCAAGGCCTACGACATGCTGCCCGAGGGCGCGGGCACGACCTCGGAGGGCCGCACCGCCGCCGACAACGCGACCGTGCGCTCGGTGTTCGTGATCGGCCCGGACAAGAAGATCAAGGCGATGCTGACCTACCCGATGAGCACCGGCCGCAACTTCGACGAGGTGCTGCGGCTGCTGGACTCGTGCCAGCTGACCGCCAAGCACACGGTGGCGACGCCGGTGAACTGGAAGCCGGGCCAGGACGTCATCATCCCGCCCTCGGTCTCCGACGAGCAGGCCAAGGCGAAGTTCCCCGCCGGCTGGAAAACGCTCAAGCCCTACCTGCGCATCGTGCCGCAGCCGAAGTGAACGGCGGCGAGGGGCCCGGCGAAGGGGACAGTCCCGCAGCGGAGACGCACGCACCGGTGCGCCGCGTCATCGCGGGACTGTCCCCGGTCGTCCTCGGTCCCCGGTCCTCGACCGCTACGGCAGCGTGAACGCCGAGCGGAAGCGCTCCAGCGCGAGCGCGTCGTCGCCGGACGCCCAGGCTTCGAGGCCGACCGTGCCGCCGAAGCCGATCTCCGCGAGCGCCCGCGCGATCGCGGCGTAGTTGATCTCGCCGGTGCCCGGCTCGCAGCGACCGGGAACGTCCGCGACCTGCACCTCGCCGATGAACGGCGCGGCGCGGCGGATGAGGTCGATCAGGTTCCCCTCGCCGATCTGCGCGTGATAGAGGTCGAGCATCAGCCGCAGCTCGGGCCGGTCGACGGCCTTGACCAGCGCCAGCGTGTCCTCCGCCCGGCCGAACGGC
>JANOEH010000018.1:0-31627 GCA_031413115.1 Candidatus Eiseniibacteriota bacterium
CGAGCTTGCCGATGCGGTCGGCCGCACTGAGGCCGCGGATCATCCCGTCGAGTGTCGTGAAGTAGACCGAGCTGCCGTTCTGGCAGGCGCACATTGGGCTTGGCCAGCTTCGGAGCGAGTCTGGGGGGACTGAGGCCTAGCGCGCACAAGAGTACTCCGATGCGACTGGGGTGACCACACGCCTCGGCGAACCGCCGTTGACTGGGAGCGGCGCCCGACGAAACGACGAACCCCCGCGGCTCAGCGAGTCGCGGGGGTCATGGATGTTGGCTCCTGAGGTAGGACTCGAACCTACAACCTGCCGGTTAACAGCCGGCTGCTCTGCCATTGAGCTACTCAGGAACTGCGGGGTGCCGGGGGCCAGTTGCGAAACGGCCCGAATCCGGCCAAATCCATAGGCGACGGAGACTTCCAAGACTTCGCCGCGGCAGACCGGTATTCTAGCGGGCATGTCCGGGCACGGTCAAGATCCACGCAAGGCGGGCATCGGCAGCCTCCGCCGCGCTCTCCAGTCGTTCTTCACGGGGCCCGGTGGCCGCCGGCACGCGGCGCTTGCCGCAGCCGGCCTGATCGCCGTGGTGGCAGGCGTGGGCCTGTTCCGCTTCGGCGTGCGGCTCGATGCGCTGCGCCAGCGCCACGAGACCGGCCCCGCCTGGGCGTTCCCGTCGCGCGTGTACTCCGACGGGCTCGCCTTCACCCGCGGGCGCGCGATGCCGCGCACGTACCTCGCGAAGCATCTCGCCGCACGTGGTTATCGCCATGCGTCGGGAACGACCCCCTACCCCGGCACCTACGCGTGGCGCGACGACGGGGTCGAGATCTTCCTCCGCGGATTCCTCGAGGTCCAGGATCCCGAGGGGCGCGGCGGTCCCGAGCGCGTACGTCTCGTGCTCGAGGAGGACCGCGTCGCCGGCGTCGCCCGCCTGACCTCGCCGCGCGGCGCGCTCCCTCCCGGCACGCCGGAGCCCGACCTGACGCATCCGCCGCGACTCGAGCCGTGGTCGATCGCCATGCTCGCCGAGCCCAACGGCGCACGCCGCACCTGGGTCCCGCTGTCGCACATTCCGCAGGTCGTGCGCAACGCGGTGATCGCGTCCGAGGACCGGCGCTTCCGCTCGCACTTCGGCCTCGACCTGCAGGGCAACGCGCGCGCCATGCTGGTCAACGCGCGCGCGCCGGCGAAGTGAAGCAGGGCGCCTCGACCATCACGCAGCAGCTCGCGCGCGGGCTGTTCCTCGGACGCGAGCGCACGTTCGCGCGCAAGTTCAAGGAGGCGGGCTACGCGCTGCTGCTCGAGGCGTTCCTGTCGAAGGACCAGATCCTCGAGATGTACCTCAACTCCATCTACTGGGGCCAGGGTGACACGCGCGCGGTCGCCGGGATCGAGGAGGCCGCGCGCTGGTACTTCTCGGCGCCGGCCGAGTCGCTGCAGCTCTCCGAGGCCGCGCTGCTGGCGGGCCTGATCCCGGCGCCGGTCGCGTACTCCCCGTTCAGGCAACCCGCGCTCGCGCTGACGCGGCGCAACCAGGTGCTCGCCGACATGGCCGAGGTCGGCATGATCGACGCGCGCACGTCCGCGCGCGCGCGCGCACGTCCGCTGTGGCTGCGCCGCGGCACGACGCGTGTCGATCGCTTTCCGGACGTGATGAGCGCCGCCGATCTCGACCTCGATCGCGGCCTGCCGGTCGGCGCGCCGCGCCGGTGGGGCCTCGAGATCCTGACCACGATCGACCTCGTCTGGCAGGCAGAGGCCGAGCGCGCGGTGCACGACGGGCTCGAGGAGCTCGATCCCGGCGGGCTCCGCGGCAAGCGCGCGCCGCTGCAGGGGGCGTTTGTCGCCCTCGATCCCGCGACCGGGGCGATACGCGCGATCGTCGGCGGGCGGGCGCCTCGGCCGGGCGACTTCAACCGCGCCATGCAGGCGAAGCGCCAGACCGGCTCGGCGATCAAGCCGCTGGTCTACGCGGCCGCGCTCGATCCAACGCGCGGCCCGCCCTACTTCACCATGCGCTCGCGCGTGGCGAACCTGCCGAAGACGTTTCGCGCGCGCGGCGTGCGCTGGACGCCGTCGAACGCGGACCACTCGTACCAGGCGTCGCTCACGCTGCCCGAAGCGCTGGCCCGCTCGGCAAACGTCGCAACCGCCAACCTGGTCGAGGCGATGGGCCCGGCGCAGGTGGCGCGCGCCTGCGACCGTTTCGGACTCGGGAAGCTCAAACCCGTACTGTCGATCGGCCTCGGCTCGAACGAGGTGACGCTTCTCAGTCTCACGAACGCGTACGCCGCGATCGACTTCGGCGGGTTGCGCCACCGCCCGCACGTCGTACGCGCCGCGGTCGACGCCGAGGGCCGCGACCTCGTCGCGGTCGCGCCGCCCCCGGTGCAGGTGGTCCCGCCGGGCGTGGCGACGCTGGCGCGCATGATGCTCGAAAACGTCGTCGCCACCGGGATCGCGCGACCCCTGCGCTGGGCGTACGGCTTCGAGCGCCCGGTGGGCGGCAAGACCGGCACGACCAACGACAACAAGGACACCTGGTTCTGCGGCATCACGCCGGAGCTGGCCGCCGGCGTGTGGTGCGGCTACGACCGACCGCGCGGGCTCGGCCGCGCCGCCGCCGGCGTGGCGATGCCGGTGTGGGCCCGCGCGATGAAGGGCCTGCTCGCCGAGTTTCCCATCGTCGCGTTCGCCGACGACCCGGGCCTGGTGCGCGTGTTCATCGATGCGCGCAGCGACAGCATCGCGCGGTCCGAGTGCCCGTGGAAGCTGCCGGCCGTGTTCGTCGCGGGAACCGAACCCGACACCTGCACGTCAAACCATCGAGCCGACTGGGATGCGATCCTGTTCGCACGCGTCAGCACCGACAGCCTGGCAGGCATCGAGGACTCGATCGGGACGACCAGCCTGCGCATGCCGGGCGCCCCGCCGTTCGCACGTCCCCGCACGCCCGCGCCCGCGGCCACCCCCGCCGACAGCTCCGCGCCGCGCTAGCTTCGCCCGCGCCGCGCCTTCTTCGCGCGGAAGCAGCCGACGACGTGATCGTCGACCAGCCCCGTCGCCTGCATGAACGCGTACATGATGGTCGAACCGACGAAGGTCATGCCGCGCTGCTTCAGGTTTTTGCTCAGCGCGTCGGATTCGGCGGTGGTGGGCCGGATGTCGGCGAGCGTGCGCGGGCGGCCCACGATCGGCGCGCCGTCGACGAAGCGCCACACGTAGGCGTCGAAGCTGCCGAACTCATCCTGTAGCGCGAGGAACGCGCGTGCGTTCTTCACGGCGGCCGCGATCTTCAGGCGATTGCGCACGATGCCCGGATCGGCGAGGAGCCCCACGACCTTCGCCGCGTCGTAGCGCGCGACCTTCCGCACGTCGAAGCGATCGAACGCCTTCCGGTACGCGGCGCGCTTCTTGAGAATCGTCGCCCACGACAGCCCGGCCTGCGCGCCCTCGAGGATCAGCATCTCGAAGAAGCGCCGGTCGTCGTGCACCGGCACGCCCCACTCCGTGTCGTGGTACTCGAGGTAGAGGTCGAACCCGGTCGCCCAGCCGCAGCGCACGCGCTCGCGGTCGCCGGGCGGACTCACGACTCGTCCCGCACGGCGAGCGCCTTCTTGAGGAGCCCGATCTGCCCACCGTGATACGCGTCGTGCTGGGCGAGCCCGCGCAGCGTCGCCGCCCACGTCACGCCGGATCCGAGCGCGGGATCGCGCGTGTCCCCCGCCTGCTCGCCGAGCCGCGCGACCGGGAACGTGGCCAGTGCCGCGATCACCGCGTCGGTCGACGCCTCCAGGCCGGCGACGGCCGCCGTCCACGCGGCCTCGTTCACGGCCGGGACGGCCGGCCAGTCCCCCGCGGCGGGTTCGGCGAGCATGCCCGTGGCGAGCCGCCGGGCGATCTCGTTCCGCCAGCCGGTGACATGGAGCACGACCTCCCAGATCGAGTGGGCGCCGGGCACCGGGTGGGCCGCCGCCTCGAGGGCCGTGACCCCGTGGACCAGCGCGCCGACGGCGGGTCCATGCCAGGCGTCGCCCGACTGCGCACAACGGATATCCTTCGCGAGTTCGACGAGGGCGGGTGGAAAGGTCGACAAATCCCTCACTTTCAGTCCTTTTCGATGGGAATCGGGGGGGCGACATTGGGCTCGCCCCGGGCCCACCCAGCGACTAGAATAGAAAAAAATGCGCTCGTCGCTCCCTTCCCACCCTCGAGACCCAGTCCATGACTGTAGCCGAACTCGCCTACCCGCTGCCGCACCAGCTCGAAGTTCTCGCCGATGTGGAGCCGGTCGTTGTCGAGCTCATCGAAGCGCACGAGACGAAGCAGCGGCTGTGGTGGCCCAGCGACCTGGTCGGCCCGCCCGAGGGCGAAGATCCCGATCGTCACTTCGCCCAGCTCCGGGATCGGGCGCGGGGCATTCCCGATCCGGTGCGCATCTCCCTGGTCATGGGCTTGCTCACCGAGGAGGGCCTGCCGCATTTCCACCGCGTCATCTCCGCGCACACCCCGGACACCTCGGCGTGGTCGCGCTGGACGAACATGTGGACGGCGGAAGAGGATCGGCACGGCACGGTGCTTCATGATTACCTCTGGGAGGCCCGGCTGGTCCACCCCCGTATCCTCGACGAGATGCAGTACCAGTACGTGCTCCTCGGTTACAACCCCGACTGGCAGAACGATCCCTACCAGCTCTTCGCCTACACCTCCATGCAGGAGCGCGCGACGCAGGTCTGCCACCAGAACAACGGCAGGCGAGCCGGCGAGTATGACCCGGTGATCGCGCGCAGCCTCGAGCGCGTCGGCACCGAGGAGGCGCGGCACTTCCACTTCTATCGCCAGGTGTTCGCCGAGGTTCTCAAGCGCGACACCGACCGCGCGCTCGCGTCGCTGGCCCGCGCGCTGCGCCTGTTCGTCATGCCCGGTTCGAACATCCCCGCGTTCGCCGAGATGACCGACGTGATCCGCCGCGCCGACCTGTACGGCCCGCGTCACTTCCTCAGGATCGTCGAGGAACTGATCGAGTACTGGGAGCTCAGGAAGCTCACCGGCCTCGGACCGCTGGGCGACAAGGCGCTGGAAATGATCCTCACCTACCCCGAGCGCCTCGCGCGCATCGCCGAAAAGCTCGAGTCGCGCACGCGACCGCGGAGCTTCCGCTTCGAGCTGCTGGACGGTCGCTCCTTCACGGCCGGATGACCCAGCGTCGCATCGTCGTGACCGGACTCGGCGTCTGCGCGCCGAACGGCACGGGGGTCGAAGCCTACTGGAGCGCCCTGATCGCGGGCCGTTCCGGCGTGCGCCCGATCGCCGCGTTCGACGCGTCCGCCCTGCGCAGCCGCATCGCCGGTGAGGTCGTCGATTTCGACGCCGAAGCCCGCCTCGGCGCGAAGACCGCCAAGCGCACCGCCCGCTTTTCCCAACTCGCCCTGGGCGCCGCGCTCGAGGCCGTCGATTCGGCCGGGCTCGCCGGCGACGACGCGGCGGACGTGCGCGATCGCATCGCGATCATCGTCGGCTCGGGCATCGGCGCGTTCGACTTCTTCGAGCGCGAGCACATTCCGTTCCTCGAGAAGGGCCCGGGCAAGTTCCATCCGCTCACCGTCCCGCTGGTCATCCCGAACGCCGCCGCCGGCATCATCGCGATGGAACTCGGCAGCCACGGCCCCAACTTCTGCGTCACCAGCGCCTGTGCCAGCGGGGCCAACTCGATCGGGACCGCGCTCGACCTGGTGCGCTCCGGCCGCGCCGATGTCGCCCTCGCCGGCGCCGCCGAGTCGACCCTCTCGCCGTTCGCCATCGACGGGTACTGCCAGCTACGCGCGTTGTCGACCCGCAACGACGATCCTGCCGGCGCCTCGCGCCCGTTCAGTCGTGACCGCGACGGGTTCGTCATCGCCGAGGGCGCAGGCATCCTCGTGCTCGAGGAGCTGGAGCACGCGCGCCGTCGGGGTGCGACGATCCTGGTCGAGCTCGCCGGCTACGGCGCCTCGGCCGACGCGTACCACCTGACCGCGCCCGAGCCCGAGGCGAAGGGCGCCGTGCGCGCCATGCGCGCCGCGCTCGCCGACGCGCACCTGGCACCCGACGCGATCGACCTGGTCAACGCGCACGGGACCTCGACGCCGCTCAACGACGTCGTCGAGACCGGCGCGATCAAGACCGTCTTCGGCGACCACGCGCGCAAGCTTGCCGTCCACTCGACCAAGTCGATGACCGGGCACGCGCTCGGCGCGGCCCCCGCGCTCGAAGCCGCCGCGGCGGTGCTGACGATCGCGCGCGGAGCGATCCACCCCACGATCAACCTGCACGACGCCGATCCCGCCTGCGACCTCGACTACGTCCCGTTGGTCGCCCGCGAGGCGCGCGTCGGGGCGGTGATGTCGAACTCGTTCGGGTTCGGTGGGCACAATGCCGTGCTGGTCTTCCGGCGGTTCGAGGGATGACCGGGCTCTCCCCACTCGCGCTGTTCCTTCTCGGCTGGGCCCTGATGGCCCTGATGCAGGGATCGCTGTGGCTGGTCCAGCGCGCTCGGCGCGACGCCGGCGTCGTCGACGTGGGCTGGGCGGCCGGCCTTGGCCTGCTCGCGCTGCTCTACGCCTTCGCGGACGAGGGCTGGCTCCCCCGCCGGATCCTGCTCGCCGCGGTCGTTGGCATCTGGGCCTTCCGCCTCGCGTTCTACCTGCTGCGCGACCGAGTGCTGCACGCGACGGAGGAGGACGGCCGCTACCAGCAACTGCGGGCGGCATGGGGGCGACGGGCGCAGCCACTGTTCTTCCTCTTCTTCCAGGCCCAGGGGCTGATCGACGCCATCCTGTCGATTCCATTCCTGATCATCCTCACCAAGACGACCGGGCCATTCACGGGGTGGGACGGGCTCGCCCTCGCCATGTGGCTGGTCGCCGTCATCGGGGAGTCGATCGCCGATCGCCAGCTCGCCACCTGGCGCGCGAACCCCGCCAACCGCGGACGCACCTGCCGCACGGGCCTGTGGGCGTGGTCGCGGCACCCCAACTACTTCTTCGAGTGGCTGCACTGGTGGACCTACCCGCTGCTGGCCATCGGCGCGCCGTGGGCCGGACTGACGCTGTTCGCGCCGGCGCTGATGCTCTTCTTCCTCTTCAAGGTCAGCGGGATTCCCGCCACCGAGGCACGCGCGCTGGTCACCCGCGGCGACGACTACCGCCGCTACCAGCGCGAGGTGTCGATGTTCATCCCCCGGCCGCCACGCCGCGTCCCCGCACCCGACCTCGAGTGAGCGGGCGACTCGAGTCGCTCGCCATCGAACTGGCCGAGCGCGGGTTCGTTCCCGACGCCGCGATCCGGGTCGGCATCCGCCGCTTCCTCGCGGCCCAGCTCACGCGGGCCCGGCGCAGCGGCGCAGCGACCCCCGCCGGTCGGCAGGCCTTCCGCGCTACGCTCACCGCCGCGCCCCTTGCCGTCCACACCGACGCCGCGAATCGCCAGCACTACGAGCTGCCCCCCGCGTTCTACGCGGCCTGGCTCGGCCCGCGGATGAAGTACAGCTCCGGCCTCTGGTCGTCGGGCGCTGCGGATCTCGCCGCGGCCGAGGACGCCATGCTCGAGCTCACCTGCGCCCGGGCAGGCATCGTCGACGGCCAATCGATTCTCGAGCTCGGCTGTGGTTGGGGATCGCTCACGCTGTGGCTCGCCGAACGCTTTCCCCAGGCGCAAGTCACCGCGGTCACGAACTCGTCTGCACAGGCCGCGTTCGTCAGCGGACAGGCCCAGGCGCGCGGGCTCAAGCCGCCCCGCGTTCTCCACGCCGATATGCGTGACTTCACGATCGACACGCGTTTCGATCGTGTGGTCTCCGTGGAAATGTTCGAGCACCTGCGGAACTGGCGGGAACTGCTCCGCCGCGTGCGCGGCTGGCTCCGCGAGGACGGACTGCTGTTCGCCCACGTCTTCGCCTGTCGCGACTACGCGTACACCTATGAGACGGACGAGGGCGAATCGTGGATGGCGCGGCACTTCTTTACCGGGGGGATGATGCCGTCCGACGACCTGCTCGCCGGGTTCGCCGAGCACATGGTCGAGGAGTCTCGCTGGATCGTGGACGGTCGGGAGTACGCGCGCACGCTCGAAGCCTGGCTCCGGCGACTCGATGGCGCGCGGGACACCGCATCGAAGGCGCTCCCGAACGACCCACGCGCGCTTCAGCGCTGGAGAATCTTCCTGCTCGCCTGCGCCGAACTATTCGCCTACGACGAAGGACGCACGTGGCACGTCATCCACGCCGCGCTCAGGCCGCGCCCGGCTTCGTGAACACGAGCTGCCCGACCGTCAGCTCCCGCTCGCGAAATCCCGTCTCGCAGTAAGCGAGGTAGTACTCCCAGAGGCGCAGGAATTTCTCGTCGTAGCCGAGGGCCCGGGCCTCGTCCCGCCGCTCCATGAACCGGGCGCGCCACAGGGCCAGCGTGCGCGCATAGTCTTCGCCAAAGGTCTCGATCCGCTCGAGGGCAAGCGAAGACGAGCGAGTCATCGCATGGGTCAGCGCCGACAGTGCCGGCACCATCCCCCCGGGAAAGACATGCTTCTGGATCCAGTCGGTGCGCTCCAGGTACGTGGCGTAGCGCGCGTCCGCCAGCAAGATCGTCTGCACGACGGCACGGCCCCCCGGCTTGAGCAGGCGTTCGAGCGTGGCGAAAAACGTCTCGTAGAACCGGTGGCCGACGGCCTCGAGCATCTCCACGGAGACGATGGCGTCGTAGGTGCCCTGCGCCTCGCGATAGTCGGCATACTCGAACGAGACGCGATCGGCCAGGCCCGCCTCGGTAGCTCGCGCCCGGGCGAAGGCAAGCTGCTCACGCGAGAGGGTGAGGCTCGTCACCCGGCAATCGAACGACCGGGCGGCGGCGAGCGCGAGCCCGCCCCAACCGGAACCAAGCTCGAGCAGGTGCGACCCCGGCCGGTGCGAAAGGCCGGTCTGGGCGAGCGTCAGCTCCATCTTGTGCTCCTGCGCCCGCTCGAGCCCGGTCGCGGTCGTGGGAAAGCGCGCGCTGGAGTACGTCATCGTCGGATCGAGAAACAGTCGGAAGAACTCGTTCCCCAGGTCGTAGTGCCGCCGGATGTTTTCGCGGCTCCCGACGGGTGTATTGGTCGCCTGGTCCCGCGGCGCCCGACGTCGAGAGGCCGCCATGCCCGCGAGCACCGCAGCGACGCCGCGCACCCCGCGGGGACGCTCGAGTGCATCGCGTCCACGCAACAGCGTCGTGAGGACGCGCACGAGGTCGGGCGTCGACCAGTCCCCGTCGACGTACGCCTCGCCGAGCGCGACGTCCCCGTCGGCTGCGAGGCGGCGGAACAGGCGGGGGCGAAGGACGTCGATCCGTGCCGAGGCACCCTCCGCGCGGCGCAGGTCCGTCGACGGACCGAAGCTCCGCTCGTCGCCGGCCGGGAAGGCGATCGTGAGCGCACCCGCGGGCAGGGCCTCGAGCGCTCCGAGCACGAAGCCCTGGGCGACGCGATCGAGGAGCCCGGGCCGGGACGTGATCCAGGTTTCGGGGCCTCCGGCTTCGGGCTTCGGCACCACCGGCAACCGTCGCTGCCACGCCAGGCGTGCCGCCTGGACGGCGATCCGCGGTACCGTCAGGACGCCCTCGAGCGGCATCCGCATCAAGGTGCGGAGGTACGAGGCGCCGTTCAGGGGGCGTGCCTGCCCCGAGATCCGCGCGATCAACGCCGGCATCCCGTCCCGCTCGAGCGTGACCCGCACATCGAGCCGATCGCCGAGCGGGCCGAAGCGGAACGAGTACGCGCCGGTGACGTCGTAGAACGGCGAGACGTACATGGTCTTCTTCACGGGCATCCGCGTCGACCACCCGTGCGGGTCGGACACGAGGTCGTCGAGCACGTAGATGCAACGCTCGCCCATCGTGTTGTTCACCTCGGCGATCACCGCCGTGAGAGAGCCGTCGGCCCGAAATGCGTGGTGAAAACTGACCGGATTGAAGGCATGACCCAGCAGGCGCGGCATGGTCACCGAGATCAGGCTCGAGAAGTCCATCACGCCCCGTTCCGCCAGGATCGAGCGGAGCCGCGCCCCCAGCGGAATCGCGGCCCCGTCGAGGTAATCGCGATCCCACAGGGAGACCGGGCGCGCCCGGTTCACGCCCAGCCAGGCGTGCCGCGCGGAGAGTTCCGGGAGTTCGTCCAGATCCAGGGCGAAGACGTACACGGGATACTCGAAGCGGTGCTCGACGGGCCCCCGACGGGCGTGGGCGACCGTGCCGACATAGATCCGGGACTTCACAGCGCACCCCCGAAAGCGGTCCCGATGGCTGCGGCCGACACCACGGCATCCTCGTGGAAGCCGTAGCGGAAGTAGCTCCCGCAGTAGTACGTGTTCAGCACGCCGTTCAGACGCGGCAACTCCGGTTGAGTCGCCAGGGAGCCCGCGTCGAAGCAAGGATGCATCCAGCGGGCCCGGTCGACAACGGTGCGCTCGTCGACGGGCGTGCGCCGATTGAGGGTCACACACCAGTCGTTCCTGGTCCGCAGACGCTGCAGGCGGTTCATCCAGTACGTCACGCACACCGGGGCGGGTCCCGACTGGTTCGCCTCCTCCTCGTAGTTCCACGAGGCCCACGCGCGACGAGTCGGCGGCAGAACCGTGGTATCCGCGTGCAGGACGGAATGATTCGTCGTATAGCGCCAAGCACCGAGCAGACGCCGCTCGTCCGGCGTGGGGCTCTCGAGCATCCCCAGCGCCTCGTCGGCATGGGCGGCGATCACGACACGATCGAAGCGCTCGGATCCACCGGCGGTGACGAGGACGCCCTGGGCGTCGCGCCGCACGGAGTGGACCGCTTCGCCCAGTCGCAGGACTCCCCCGTCCGCCCCGAAACGGGCAAGCAGCGCCTCCACGTAGACGGCCGAGCCGCCCGTGATCGTGCGCCACGCCGGGGCGCCCACCAGTTGCAGCAGGCCATGGTTCTCGAAGAATCGCAGGAACGCCGCCGCCGGAAACGCGAGGACTTCGTCCGGACGCGTCGACCAGATCGCTGCGGCCATCGGCGCCAGGTAGCGGTCGCGAAAGCCGGGGGACAGTCGGAGATCGCGAACGTATTCATCGATCGAGACACCATCGAGTCGGCCGGCCCGGAGGTCGCTCCGCGCCCGCCGGTTGAAACGCACCAGGTCGCCGATCATGCGAAGATGAGCGAGCGACACCAACGAGCGCCTGCGGGCGAACAGCCCGTCGAGGCCGTTTCCCGCCCAGTGGAACCCGTCGCGCACCCGGTGGTAGCTGAAGGACATGTCACTTGGCTGGCTCGACACCTCGAGACGCTCCAGCAACCGACAGAACAGCGGGTAGTTCCGCGGATTGAAGACGATGAATCCCGTGTCGATCGGCGTCCCTGCATCCGGTCCGGCGGGTACGATCACGGTGCGCGTGTGGCCACCGGGCCGCGTGTCCTTCTCGTAGAGCACGACGTCGTGTCGCGGCGCGAGGAGCCAGGCGGCGGTCAGGCCCGCCACGCCACCGCCGATCACGGCGATGCGGAGGCGCGGTCCGGGGGCGCCTGCAAGCAGTTCTCCACCCGCGACGGTCTGATGCGAAGGGTTCACCTGCCGAAGATGTCGCGGGGGAGGTCCACGCGCAAGCCCGCCCCGCCGTGGAGCCTCCCCCGGCGGGGCGAGTTTGCCCCGACCGAACGCCGGGCAGAGTCTTCGCCGTTGCGACCGTGCGCCCTTGCGACCGTTGCTCCCGAAGCGCGAACCGCGTAGACTTTATGCACCCATGCGCCCGGTCCCGGTCCCCCGTTCCGCTCGATTCCTCGTCCCGCTCGCCATCGCGGCCATGCTTGCCGCGCCGGACCCGCGAGCGTCCGGCGCGGCCACTCCACCCCCGGCGAAGACCGGCATGATCGAGGCCCGCGTCATCCTGCTCGGCGCCCCGGTGGCCGGCGTCCCGATCCAGGCGCGCAGCACCGGCGAACCCGGCCTCGACGTGTGGATGGACGACTCGACCGCCGTGATCGACACGACCGACGCGAGGGGCATCGCACACTTCCGCGGGATGCCGGCCGGACGCTACCATATCCTCGCTCACTGCGGGCGCCTCCCGGGTGACCGCATCGCCGGAACGATCTCGACCAGGGCCGAGGTGGTCGCGGGGATGATCGCACACTCGACGCTCACGCTGCGCCCCGGCGGACGCATCCGCGGCAGGGTGCTCGAGGGCGGCAAGGTGCCCACCACCCGAGTCACCGTCGAGACCCAGACGACCGACGCGCTGCCCTCGGGCTGCCCGGTGATGGACACACGCAACCCCGGACCCGACGGCCGCTTCGAGGTGGGCCGCGTCCCCGTCGACACCTACCTGTGGGTCAAGGTCCATCGTCCGCTCGGCGACGGCGACGTGCAGTTGTGGAGGGACTTCAAGCTGGCGAAGGCGGACACGATCGAAGCGACGTGGACGCTGCCGGCCATCGACTCGACCCAGCTCGCCACCGTGCGCCTGGGCGTGCGCCTCGACAAGGGCGGCGCCGCCGAGGGCGGGCGCTTCGAGCTGTCGACGATCCACCCCGACGGCTGGCGCTACTTCGCCGGCTTCGATTTCGGCGCCGACGATTCGCTGCACACGTTGACGTCGGTCCCGCCCGGGCGCTACGGCCTGCGCGCCACGCCCAAGCCCGGCATCAAGACGTGGTGGAACGCGCCCGCCGAGTCGCTCATCGTCAGCCCGGGTGCCACGATAACGCGCCTCCTGCCGGGCCGCGCCGCGAACTAGATTCCGCTACTTCGCCTCTTCCGCCTCGCCCACCTGCAGCGCCAGGTAGTTCTCGACGCCCATCTGCGCGATCAAAGTGAGCTGCGACTCCTGGTAGTTCGCATGCCGTTCCTCGTCGTGCAGCATCGTCACGAACGAATCGGCCGTCGCGTTGTCGCCGATCGTGGTCAGCGTCGCGATGTGGGCGTTGAGCCGCAGGATCGCATCGCGCTCGAGCTCGAGGTCGAGCTTCAGCTGCTCGGGAATCGTCTCGCCGATCGACACGCGATTCATCTTCTGCACGTTCGGCACGCCCCCGAAGTAGAGCACGCGGCGGACCAGCTCCTGGGCGTCCCGCATTTCCTCCATCGAGCGCTCGCGCAGCGTCGCGGCGAGCCGGGCATAGCCCCAGTTGCGGCACATCTCGGAGTGCACGAAGTACTGGTTGATCGCGGTCAGCTCCGCGGTCAGCACGTCGTTCAGGATGTCGATCACCTTCGGATCCAGCGGCTTCATGCGTTCCCTCCACGTTTCGTTCGATCGGCCACGGCGCCGAACTCCTCGATCATCTCGAGGATGGTGGCCATGCACGTGCCGCAATCCGTCGTCACCCCGGTCTCGCGCGCCAGCTCGGCGAGCGTGCGCGCGCCGGACTCAATGCGCTCGCGGACCGCGCTCGCGCTCATGGCCTTGCAGACGCAGACGATCATCGAGCTGAGAAAACACCAAAGCCGGGCCGGGGGCAAGGACTCAGGTCGGCCATGTCGGACCCGCGAAGCGTCACGGGGCGGCTCCCGAGAAGGCGGCCAGCGAACGCCCCGCGACGGAGCCCGGAACGGTCGGGCGCACGATCCCCCTCCGCTCGGCCAGAAACCGGAGCGCGGCGCGCAGCCGGTCCTCGATCTCCGCCGGGCCCGCAGCAACCGCCGCGTGCTTCGCCCCGCTGCGCGCTTCCTCCGCCCGGCAACCGAGTCCGCGCAGGGCGGACTCGACGTCGGGATCGACCAGCCCGCGTCCCTGCCGCGCCGTCTCGCGCTTCCCGCGCATGAACTCCGCCCCGAACGCCCGCTCGGCCTCGAACTGGTTGTGCGCCCGACAGCGCAGGCGGAGGCCCTGGACCGAGGCCTCACCGCCGCGCGCGAACGGCACCACGTGATCGAACTCGAGCAGGCGACGCGAACTGCAACGCCTGCCGACCGCGCTCGTGAACGTGCACTGGCCGCCGTCGCGTGCCCAGACGGCGCGGCGCACCACGGCCGGGATGGTCCGCGCGCGCGCCACGGCACGCGGGCGGGGCTTCTCCGTCGCCGCGAATTTGCGCTTCTCGAGCGTGGTGATGAGCGCGTCGAGAGCTCGGTCGACGACCTCGGAGAGGTCGCCGCTCGGGACGGCATGGGCGAGCAGTTCCTGCGCCCGGCGCAACTTGGCGTGGGTCGCATCCCCGATCGGAAGCTGGACGATGTACCGCGTCGGAGGTGTCGCAGCAACTTGCCCCGGGGCAAGTTGGTGGTCCACTATTGGCGCGAGGATCGGCGCAGCGACTTGCCCCGGGGCAAGTTCGCGCGCTCCCGCGGGAGCGCCGACGGGGATCACCCGCGCGGGCGTCACCCGACGGACGCCGTCGGCCGGGGTGAATCGCGCAGCAAGCCAGGCCTCCACCTCGGCCTTGCGGCGATGGCTCGCCGCGGCGACCAACTCGTCGATGTTCTCCTTCGTCACGTGCGGCGCGAGCAAGCAGACCGCGGCGAGGTGGAGCCGACCGGCAGCAAGATCCTCGAGCAGCCGCGGAAACTCGCGCGCGGCACGAGCGGCCTGGATGCGCTTGTACGCCGCATCCTCGGACAGCCGGAGTTCGCCGACGCAGTAGGCGAACATGGACGAATACGCGGCCGGCAGGTAGAGGCGACGGGCGTCGACCTCGGCGATGTGGGCCAGTAGCGCGGCCGTCGTGGCGCGGTCCTGGCGGACGATGGAGGCGAGTTCGTGAAGCAGCGTCGCATCATCGAGATGCGTGAGTCGGTAGACGGACATGGTCGGTCTCGCTTCGGGGGCGAGGTTCCGGCTTTGCAGCGGCGACATTTCTACGAGGAGAGTCTATCGCAGGTCGGGGACGAGGCCGCACGCGCTCGTGCAGAGCGTGAACCACGCTCGTGTGCGCCGAGAGCCGGACACCCACTTTCCGCGGGCTCTGCCGCGATCCTCGACGCGACGAGGGGTCCTCCCGGAGCACACTCGAATCACACTCGCACGCGCAGTCTGAGTTGCGTCAAGCACAATCGAGATCGAGAACTGGAATTCGCCTGACTAGATCTCCATGATCAATCGACCGTCGTGCCACGCGAGGGCGATCTTGTTCTCGCTGCCCACGTCACTGATGTACTGCCGCATGTTCGCGCCTCGACCCTCGCCCACCGCCTCCAACTCGTCGAACAAACGCTTGCGCGACCAGCCTTCGATCGATGCCTGGACGACCAGCCACTTGCAACTGCCGGGCCGGCATGGATTCGAGTCCGGACGAGATCCCTGTACTGCTCTCGTCGCCGGAGACGTCGCTGGAAGCGTCCGTTCCACCTGCGGCAGGGTCGCCGCTCCCGGCCGCGGACCCATACCCGACACCACAAACCCGAGTGCCTCGATCCGCACGCGCACGGAGGCGCCCAGCGCGCGATCCACGTTTCGAGTGATCACCATGCGATCGAAACGGTGGTCGTCCGGGCGTCCAGCGGAGCCACCGATGAGCGGATGAAAGCAGTCGATGAAATTCTTCACGCGTCCCGCAGCGATATCGCCGAGGTTGAGTCCGTCGTGCGCGAAGTCGAGCCACAAGTTCGCCCGCTGCGGCACCGTTCCCGGATGAGTCGCGCTGCGAAGGTCCCACGCCCACGCATGAACGGCCTCGTCCCTCGCCGAGTGCGGGAGCGGACCGTGGTAGCCAGCGTCGAGCAGCCCGCCGGACTCCGGCTCCCCGGGGTCAGCGGAATCATCGAACCGGATCCAGCAACCGGCCGCTTCATCTCGACCCGCTGCGCGCTTCGTCGCATCCCACCACTCGATCTTGTTCCGTCGACCGTCGAACCAGCCGCGACCGTTCACGATCGCCGAGAACAGCGGCTCGCACAGGTTGTCCACGTCGAGCGGCATGCCGTTCGGCGCGAGCGTCGGAAGTACGAACTCCAGGCGGACTCCCCGTGTCGTGTTCGTCCCAGCGGGCTTCGGTACGGCCGCCGCCAGGAGCGCCTTCCACGGCTTCTCGCCCGCCGTCGCAAAGGTTGCGGGCCGCCCTGCGACCCAGATCTCGTGCGTCCTCATCAGCGATGCCTCCCCTCGTCAGCCGCCTTCACCCACTCCACCCGCGGCTCATCGCGATCGAGCCCCAGCACCGTCTCCAGTCGATCCCACAGGTCCCACGAACGCGGCTCGTCGCGGTAGCGCGCGCCGACGAAGCCACGCGCGCGCAGCTCGGACTCGAACCGACGGGCGACCGACGGCGACAGCACACGCGGCAGCACGGCGACGCGTACCTCATCCCCACCACGCTCCACCAGCACCGTCTCCACGGCCGCCAGCGCCTCGAGCAACTGCCCCTCGTCCTCCGCCTTCCCCACTCCCACCTCCCCCAATTGAAATCGCCCCGGGAGCATGAGCCCCCGGGGCGACCATTCTTGAACGACGTGTTATCTCTTGCCGAACATCAGGTTACAGCCGCGAGGCCCGACCCGGCACGACGGCGACTACTCGCCGCCCTTCTTCGTCCGCGTCAGCTTCTGGCCGCCCTTGCCGGCGCCACCCGGACCGGCCTTCTTGCCGCCCCGGCCCGGCTTCGCCGGACCAGCACCCGCGGCAGCCTTCTTCGGAGCGGCCTTGCCCTTGCCCTTCGCCTTCGGCTTGTCGTCACCCTCGGCACCCTCGGCGGCTTCCTCGGCGTCGGCGGCGGCCTTTGCCTTCTTGCCGCCCTCCGCCTTCGCCAGGTCCTTCGCCTCGGCGGCCTCGATGCGCCGCTTGCGGTCGTCGGCCTTCTGCGCCTCGGACTTCACCAGCTCGAACACGGCGATCTCGCCGGCGTCGCCGAGGCGACGGCCCTTGCGGATGATGCGCGTGTAACCGCCGGCGCGCTCCTTGTACCAGGGAGCGATGGTGTCGAAAAGCTTCTTCGTCGCGTCCTCGTCGAACAGGTACGAATCGACGTGACGACGCGCGGACAGGTCACCGCGCTTGGCGAACGTGATCATGCGCTCGGCCACGCGCCGCGCTTCCTTTGCCTTCGCGACCGTGGTCTCGATCCGCTCGTGCAAAAAGAGCGACGTGACCAGGTTGCGCAGGAGGGCGCGACGATGCTCGTGGGTGCGCGACAGTTTTCGGAACGATACGCGATGACGCATGGCTGTTCCTTAGAACGTGTCCTCGCCGGAATCCGGCGAGTACGACGTGGTCTGAGGCTCGGCCGGCGCCTCTGCGGCGGGCCGAGCGCTGCGCCCCGAGTAGTAGGTGCCGACGTCCATGCCGAGTCCCAGGCCCATGTCCGTGAGGACGTCCTGGATCTCCTTCAGGGACTTGCGACCGAAGTTGCGGTACTTGAGCATCTCGGGCTCGGACTTCTGCACGAGATCGCCGATCGACTTGATGTCGGCCTGACGCAGGCAGTTCGACGAGCGCACGGACAGTTCGAGCTCCTCGACGGAGCGATCGAGCTTCTCGCGCATCTTCATCTTCACCTCGTCGACGACATCCTCCTGCTCCTCCTCGATCTCCTCCTGGAAGTCGACGAAGAGGGCGAAGTGGGTCGCGAGGATCTTTGCCGACACCGACAGCGCGTCATTGGGATGGATCGAGCCATCGGTCCACACCTCGAGCGTCAGCTTGTCGTAGTCGATGCGCTGACCGATGCGGGTGTTCTCGACGTTGTAGTTGACCTTGAGCACCGGCGAGAACAGCGCGTCGATCGGGATGGTGCCGATCGGGCGGTCCTGCGTCGTGTGCTGGTCGGCTGCCACGTAGCCGCGACCGCCGTCGATCTCGACCTCCATGCGCAGGTCACCGTCCTTGTTCACGTTGGCGATCAGCAGGTCGGGGTTCAGGATCTCGACATCGGCGTCGATCTTGAGGTCACCGGCCTTCACCGCACCCTTGCCCGTGAGCGTGAACTCGCCCTTCTTGGGTCCGTCGCCCATCAGCCGGAAGCGCATCTGCTTCAGGTTGAGGATGACCTCGGTCGTGTCCTCGATGACACCGGACAGGCTCGAGAATTCGTGCAACGCTCCCTCGATCCGCACCGCGGTCACCGCGGCGCCCTGGAGCGACGACAGCAGTACGCGACGCAGGGCGTTCCCCAGGGTGAGGCCGAAGCCGCGTTCCAGGGGCTCGATCGTGAAGCGACCATAGCGGTCGTTCGAAACCGCTTCGTCGATGACGGCCTTCTTCGGCATCTGCAGGCTCTTCCACTTCATGACGATTCCGCCTCCTTGAGAAGCGTCCGCCCTCGGACGACTACTTCGAGTAGAGCTCGACGATGAGCTGTTCGGTGACGGGCACCGGGATCGACTGGCGCGACGGCGCCATGAGCACGCGACCCTGACGGGCCTGGCTGTCGAGCTCCAGCCATTCGGGGACGCTCTGTCCCTTGCGCTTCTCCAGAGTTCCGGCGATGACGGTCAGGTCGCGCGACTTCGCGCGGATCGCGACCACGTCGCCGGGGCGGGTCACGTACGACGGGATCGAAACCTTCTTGCCGTTCACGGTGACGTGACCGTGGCGCACGATCTGTCGCGACGCCGACCGCGACGGGGCGAGCCCCAGGCGGTACAGGATGTTGTCGACGCGCATCTCGAGCATCTGCAGGAGGGTCTCGCCCGTCACGCCCTTGCTCTTCTCGGCCTTGTGGAAGTAGTTGCGGAACTGCCGCTCGAGCACGCCGTAGATGCGACGCGCCTTCTGCTTCTCGCGCAACTGCAGTCCGTAGTTCGTCTCCTTCGTGCGACGGCCCTTGCCGTGCTCGCCCGGAGCGTATCCGCGGCGCTCGATGGCGCACTTGTCGGTCAGGCAACGCTCGCCCTTGAGCATGAGCTTCACGCCTTCCCGACGGCACAACCGGCACCGCGCGTCGTGATAAACAGCCATGAAATCCTCCTAGACGCGCCGGCGCTTCGGCGGCCGGCAACCGTTGTGCGGAATGGGAGTCACGTCCTTGATGGCCGCGATCTCGAGGCCCGCGGCCTGGAGCGAGCGAATCGCCGCTTCCCGGCCGGCACCCGGACCCTTCACCCACACCTCGACGCGCTTGAGCCCGAGATCCTTCGCCTCGCGCGCCGCCGCCTCGGCAGCGACCTGCGCCGCGAACGGGGTGCTCTTGCGGGATCCCTTGAACCCGGCCTTGCCGGACGAAGCCCACGAGATGACGTTCCCGTCGGTGTCGGTGATGGTCACGATGGTGTTGTTGAAGGAGGCGCGCACGTGGGCCACGCCCGTGCTCGGCACCCGCCGGTCCTTCTTTCGAGCCTTCTTGACTTCAGCCACGGATGCCTCCTGTCATTACTTCTTCCCGCCGCGAGCGACCTTCTTGGCGGCGGCAGTCGTCTTCTTCGGGCCCTTGCGGGTCCGCGCGTTCGTCTTGGTGCGCTGTCCCCGGACGGGCAATCCGCGGCGATGCCGCAGGCCCCGGTACGCGCCGATGTCCATGAGTCGCTTGATGTTCATCGCGACTTCGGTCCGGAGCGCGCCTTCAACCTTGAACTCGCGCTCGATGACGTTACGGAGCTTGGCGCTGTCCTCCTCGGACAGGTTCTTGACCCGCACGTCCGCGTTCACGCCCGTCATGGCGAGGATCTTCCGCGCCGAAGTCGGTCCGATTCCGAAGATGTAGGTCAACGCCACTACCACCCGCTTCTCGGCGGGCAGGTCGACACCGGCGATACGAGCCAACTTCCCTCTCCTTTACTTCTGCCGCTGCTTGTGGCGCGGGTTGCGGCTGCAGATGACCCGGATGACGCCCTTGCGTCGGACCACCTTGCAGTTCTCACAGATCTTCTTCACCGACGAACGAACCTTCATGGCGTTTCCACTCCTCGCACTCTTCGCACACTCGGGCGCAGCCCCGCCCCGGGGTACCGCTCGCGACGATCCGCTACTTGTAGCGGTAGATGATGCGGCCGCGGGTCAGGTCGTACGGAGACAGCTCGATGGTCACCTTGTCCCCGGGGAGGATGCGGATGAAGTGCATGCGCATCTTTCCGGAGATATGGGCGAGCACCTGGTGACCGTTCTCCAGCTTCACGCGGAACATCGCGTTGGGCAGGGGTTCGACCACCGTTCCCTCGACCTGGACACCTTCTTCTTTCGCCACGCGCGATGAATCTCCCGGACTACACGGAGCGCGGACTCGTCGAGAGGATCTCGGGAGTCTCCCGCCCCACCGCGATGGTGTGCTCGAAGTGCGCGCTGCGGCGCCCGTCGCGTGTCACCACCGTCCATCCGTCGCCCTTCGTGAAGACCTCGGGGCGACCTGCGTTGACCATGGGTTCGATGGCGAGCACCTGGCCGACGGACAACTTGAGACCCTTTCCCGCCCGCCCGTAGTTGGGCACCTGCGGGTCCTCGTGCAACTGGCGACCGATGCCGTGTCCCACCAGGTCGCGAACGACCGTGAACCCGGCGGCCTCGACGTGATTCTGCACGGCGTTGCCGATGTCGCCGATCCGGTTGCCCTCGACGGCCTGCGCGATCCCGGCCAGCAGGGACTCGCGCGTGACGTCGAGGAGGCGCTGCGCCTCGGCGTCGATCTTCCCCACGGGGAAGGTCCGCGCCGAGTCGCCGTACCAACCGTCGAGGATCACGCCCATGTCGCAGCCGATGATGTCGCCGTCGGCCAGGACCGTTCCCTTGTCGGGAATGCCATGGACGACCACGTCGTTCACCGACACGCACAGGGTCGCGGTGTAACCGCGGTACCCCTTGAACGCCGGCAGCGCGCCACGGGCGCGCACGAACTCCTCGGCCGCGCGGTCGAGATCGAGCGTCGAAACGCCCGCCGCGACCAGCGTCTCGAGATGATCCAGACAGTCGGCCACCATGCGCGCGGCTTCCCGGATCTTCCCGACCTCCTCGGGGCTGCGCAGGTGGATCACGCGCCCGCCCCTTCCTTCGTCGCGCCCGCCAGCGCGTCCATCACCCGCGCCGTCACGTCGTCCAGGTCACCCAGCCCCTCGACCTCGCGCAGCCGGCCGTCGCGGCGGTAGTAATCCGCCAGCGGGGCCGTCTCGGCGTGGAATACCTCGATCCGCTTGCGGATCTTCTCCACGTCGTCGTCGACGCGATGAATCAGCGTCGCCTCCGGGTGCTCGTCGCAGTGCACCCCGTCATGCGGCGGCGCACCCGCCGGGTTGTACGTCCGGTGGCACACCGGGCACTCGAGTCGCGTCGACAACCGCGCCACGACCTGCTCCGTCGGCGCCACCAGGTTCACCACGCGATCGAGCGGCGTGCCCGCGCGAGCGAGCATGGCGTCGAGCGCTTCGGCCTGCGCGGTCGTCCGCGGAAACCCGTCGAGGATGAACCCCCGCGCGCAGTCGGCAGCGCGCAGCCGTTCCTCGACGATCCCGATCACGACCGCGTCGGGCACCAGCAGCCCGGCGTCCATCCGCTCCTTCGCGGCCTTCCCCAGCGGAGTGCCGTTCTTCACGGCCTCGCGCAGGATCTCGCCGGTGGCGACCTGCGGGATGGCGAAGCGCTCGACGAGCCGACGGCCCTGCGTGCCCTTCCCCGCTCCCGGAACCCCGAGCAGCACCAGACGCAATGCGTGTTCCTCCGTCGTCCCGGGCCTAGGCCCGGCGACCCCGGATCCGGCCCTTCTTGACGAAGCCCTCGTAGTGCCGCATCAGCAGGTGCGACTCGATCTGCTGCAGCGTATCGAGGGCAACGCCGACCACGATCAGGACGCTCGTGCCGCCGAATGCGAACGGCAGGTTGAACCCCCGCAACAGCATATCCGGGACCACCGCGACGAGCGCCAGCGCGACGGCGCCCGGCAAGGTGATCCGCGTCAGCACGCGGTCGATGTACTCGGCGGTCTTCTTGCCCGGGCGGATGCCCGGCACGAAGCCGCCGTACTTGCGCATGTTCTCGGCCACGTCCTGCGGATTGAGGACGACGGCCGTGTAGAAGTAGGCGAAGAACACGATGATCGCGAAGTACAGCACCTCGTAGACCGCCCGCCCGGGCGCCAGCCATTGGGCGATGAAGTCCTGTCCGAAGCTGCCGGCCGGGAAGAAACTCGCCACGGTCAGCGGCAGGATCATGAGCGACGAGGCGAAGATGATCGGGATCACGCCCGCCGTGTTGACCTTGAGCGGGATGTGGGTCGAGGCGCCGCCGTACATGCGCCTGCCGACCATCTTCTTCGCGTACTGCACCGGGATCTTGCGCGTCGCCTGGGTCAGCGCGACCACGAATGCGATCACGGCGATGAGCAGGGCCAGCGCGAAGATGAAGGCGAACAGGTTGAGCTGTCCGGCCCTGAACGTCTCGAACAGGCGCGCCACGTCGTTCGGCAGGCGCCCGATGATGTTGATGAAGATGATGAGCGAGATCCCGTTGCCGATGCCGCGCTCGGTGATCTGTTCACCCAGCCACATGACCAGGATGCAGCCCGCGGTCTGGGTGACCATCATCGTCAGGATGAAGCCCATGCCCGGTTCGGTGACGATCGGCATGCCGCCCACCGCCCCGGAGCCCTGCAGGAACAGGGCGTAGGCGTACGACTGGATCAGGGCGATGAGCACCGTGCCGTAGCGCGTGAACTGGGTGATCTTCTTCTGCCCTTCCTCGCCTTCCTTGCGCAGCTTCTCGAAGTACGGGACCACGACTCCGAGGAGCTGCAGGATGATCGAGGCGCTGATGTAGGGCATGATGCCCAGCGCGAAGATCGTGGCGCGGGAGAACGATCCACCCACGAATACGTCGTACAGCCCGAACAGCGTTCCCGCCTGGCCGGCGAAGACCGCCCCAAGCGCCTGCGCATTCACCCCCGGCGCCGGGACGTGCTCCCCGAGCCGGTAGATGGCGAACATCCCGAGCGTGAAGAGCAGACGCTTCTTCAGCTCCGGGATGCGGAACATGTTCTGGATCGAATCGACGAGTGCCATCCGTCCTCTCCGCGCCCGCCGCGAGGCTAGGCGCCGACTCCGGGCAGTTCGACCTTGCCGCCGGCCTCGGTCACCTTGGCGACCGCCGACTCGCTCGCAGCGTCCAGGCGCACCGTGAGAGCGACCTTCAGGTCGCCGTCGGCGAGCAGCTTGATCGGACGCTTCGCGTTCTTGATCAGGTTCATCTCGATCAGCAGTTCCTTGGTCACCACCGTCCCCGCCGCGAGCCCGGCCAGCCGCTCGATGGCGACCACCTGGAACGACACGCGGTGATGGTTGGTGAACCCGCGCTTGGGCAAGCGGCGCTGCAGCGGCATCTGGCCGCCTTCGAACCAGCGATGGATGCGGCCGCCCGAGCGGGCCTTCTGGCCCTTGTGACCACGTCCGGCCGTGCCACCGAGGCCCGTCGCGGCGCCCTTTCCGCGGCGCTTGTTCCTGTGCACCGCGCCTTCGGCGTGATGCAGGTCTCCGAGCTTCTTGGCGACTTCACCCTCGATCTTGCGCGGCGTCATGCCTTCACCTCTTCCACCTTCAGCAGGTGGACGATCTTGGCGATCATGCCGCGGATCTGCGGCGTGTCCACCTTGACCACGGAGTGATTCAGCTTGCGGATGCCGAGCGCGGCCACGGTTCCCCGGACATCGGCCGTGGTCTTGGCAACGCTGCGCACCAGCGTGATCTTCAGGCTAAGCGGCATCGGTCGTCCTCCGTCCCAGCAGCTCGGCGACGGTGAAGCCGCGGGCCTGCGCCACGTCCGACGCCTTGCGCAGCTGGCGCAGCCCGTCGACGGTGGCCTTCGTGATGTTGTGCGAGTTCGACGAGCCCAGCGACTTGGTGAGCACGTCGTGCACGCCCGCCGCCTCGAGGATGGCGCGCACGGCGCCGCCGGCGATGACGCCGGTGCCGCTCGAAGCGGGCTTGAGCAGCACGCGACCCGCACCGAAATGACCCAGCACGACGTGCGGGATCGTTCCCTTGATCAACGGAATCAGGAACATGTTCTTCTTCGCCGTCTCGCCCGCCTTGCGGATGGCGTCGGCCACTTCATTCGCCTTGCCCAGGCCCACGCCCACGCGACCGTTCTGGTCGCCCATGGCGACGATCGCGTTGAACGAGAACCGCCGGCCGCCCTTGACCACCTTGGCGACGCGGTTCACGTGGATCACGCGCTCGACGAACTCGGACTTCGGTGCGGATTCAACAGGACGCACGGTTCGCTCCTCGCTCTAGAATTCGAGGCCGCCCTCGCGGGCGCCCTCGGCGAGCGCCTTGACGCGCCCGTGATACAGGTAGCCGCCGCGATCGAAGCAGGCTTGCTTGATGCCAATCGCCTTCGCGCGCTCGGCGAGCACCATGCCGACCGCCTTGGCGCGACCGACCTTGCCCTTGCCGTCGCCCAGCTTCGCTGCGACTTCGGGCAGCTTGTCGTCGGCGCAGGCCAGGGTCACCCCGGCCACGTCGTCGATGAGCTGCGCGTAGATCCGATTCAGACTGCGAAACACCGAGATCCGCGGACGCTCGGCCCGACCCGCAACCTTCTTGCGGATCCGGTAGCGGCGCACCTGGCGCTTCTCTGCATTCGTCTTGTAGCGGGCCATGTTCGTTCTTCCTCCGTCCGCGCCGGGCTTACGAGCCGGCCGACTTTCCAGCCTTGCGGCGGATGCGCTCGCCCTCGTACTTGATGCCCTTGCCCTTGTACGGCTCGGGCGGGCGCTTCTTGCGGATGTTCGCGGCCACCTGGCCAACCAGCACCTTGTCGACCCCGGTGATGATGACCTTGGTCGGACCCTCGGTCGCCAGCGTGATGCCTTCGGGCGACGGGAACTCGACCGGATGCGAGTAGCCCAGCTGCAGGACGAGCTTCTTGCCGTCCATGTTGGCGCGGTAACCCGTGCCGGTGATCTCGAGCGCCTTGCGGTAACCCGCGTGAACGCCCTGGATCAGGTTCGCCAGGTTCGCCCGCATGGTGCCGTGGATCGCACCGTGCGTGCGCTCGTTCGCGGCGTCCGCGATGACGAGCGTGATCTGCCCGCCCTCGCGGGTCAGGCCGATCCCCGGGTACAGGTCCATGGCCAGCTCGCCCTTCGGGCCCTTGACCGTGAGCTTGCTCCCCGACTGCTCGACGGTCACACCCGCCGGTATCTCGATCATTTTCTTGCCGACGCGCGACATGTCGCCCCCTACCAGATCTGCGCGAGGAGCTCGCCGCCAAGGCCGGCCGCGCGGGCCTCCTTGTCGGACATGATCCCCTGCGGAGTGGACAGGACCGTCGTTCCGAGCCCGCCGAGCACCCGCGGGATGTCCGTCTTGCGGACGTAGACCCGACGGCCGGGCGAGCTGACGCGCTTCAGCCCCGAGATCACGCACTGATCCTGGGACGTGTACTTGAGGTAGATGCGGAGGATCCCCTGCTTCGAGTCCTCGATCACCTTGTAGTTGCCGATGTACTTCTCCCGCAGGAGAAGCTTCGCCAATTCCGTCTTCATGCGCGAAGCCGGCACGTCCACCTTGCGGTGGCGGGCACGGACTGCGTTGCGCACGCAGGTCAGGAAATCGGCGATGGGATCAGAAACCGACACGCTGCCTCCTCGTTCATGTTCGTCACGCACGCGCCCGAGCCGCGGGTCGCGCACACCGTCGTCCGTTTCCGGCTGGTCTCTACCAGCTGGACTTGACGACGCCCGGGATCTGCCCCGCCAGCGAGAGCTCGCGGAAGCAGATACGGCACAGTCCGAAGTGGCGCAGGAACGCGCGCGGACGGCCGCAGCGACCGCAGCGATTGTACGCGCGGACCGCGAACTTCGGCTTCCGCTTCCACTTCTCGATCAGCGACTTCTTGGCCACGATGGTCCTCCAGGTCCCGACGGGTCGCCGGACGGCGCCCCGCTACGCTCCGACCGCCGCACCAACCTCGGCCGCGGCGCCTTCGCGCGCGCCCGACGCCTGGCGGAACGGCATCTGGAGCAGTCGGAGCAGCTCGCGCCCCTCCTCGTCCGTCTTCGCCGAGGTCACGAAGGTCACGTCCATGCCGCGGACCTTCTCGACCTTGTCGTAGTTGATCTCGGGGAAGATGATCTGTTCGGTCAGCCCGAGCGTGTAGTTGCCACGCCCGTCGAACGAGCGCGCCGGCACGCCGCGGAAGTCACGGATGCGCGGGATCGCGATGTTGACCAGGCGATCGTAGAACTCCCACATGCGCGCGTGACGCAGCGTGACCATGCAACCGATGGCCTGCCCCTGGCGCAGCTTGAAGTTCGCGATCGACTTCTTGGCCTTCCGCACCGCCGGCTTCTGGCCGGTGATGATGCCGAGGTCCGCCGCCGCCGCGTCGAGCAGCTTCGCGTTGCTGATGGCCTCGCCGACGCCCATGTTGACCACGATCTTGACCAGGCGCGGGGCCTGCATCGGATTCGTGTAACCGAACTTCTTGATCAGCTCGGCGACGATCTTCTCCTCGTACAACTTCTTGAGGCGCGGCGGAGTCACGGGCGCCGTCGACCTGGCCGCGCGCGGCGCGGCTTCGGTCTTGGCGTCCCCGTCAGCCGCCTTCGCGGCCTTCGGCTCCTTGGCGGCCTTCGGGGCCTTGGCTTCGCCCTTCGGAGCCTTTGCGCCCTTCGAGTCCTTGTCCTTCTCGGCCATCACGATCTCCCGGCGCTCAGGCGCCGACGACGTCCCCGGTTGCGCGCGAAACGCGCTCGCGGCTCTTTCCGTCCTTGCTCCGACGCACGCCGACGCGCACGCCCTTCTTCGCCTTCGCATCCCACAGGGCGACCTTCGAGATATGAAGCGGCGCTTCCTTCTCGATGATGCCGCTCTCCTTGCCCGCCCCGGTCGCGCGCTTGTGGCGCTTGATCATGTTCACCTTCTCGACCGTGACCGTCCACTTGTTGCGATCGACGGCGAGGACCCTGCCCAACCGCGGATTACCGGGGTCGCCCTTGGCGTCGCCCGAGAGGACGACCACCGTGTCGCCCTTGCGGATGTTGAAGGCCCGGGTCGCGGGCGCCGGCTGCTTCTTCTTCTTACCCACGCGCGACCTCCTAGATCACTTCGGGAGCGAGGGAGATGATCTTCATGAACTCCTTTTCGCGCAGTTCTCGCGCGACGGGTCCGAAGATGCGGGTTCCCCGCGGCTCCTTCTTGTCGTCGATCAACACCACGGCGTTGTCGTCGAAGCGGATGTACGAGCCGTCCTTGCGCCGACGCTCCTTGACCGCCCGCACGACCACCGCCTTGGCGACGTCGCCCTTCTTCACCGCGGCTCCCGGGATCGCATCCTTCACGGCCACGACCACGATGTCGCCCACCCGGCCGTAACGCCGACGGGTTCCGCCGAGGACCTTGATGCACTGGGCACGCCGGGCGCCGGAGTTGTCGGCCACGGTGAGCATCGTGCGAAGCTGGATCATCGTTCACTCCACGGGCCGCGACGGGCGGCCGACACGCGACGGGCTTACTTGGCCCGCTCGACGAACTCCACGAACCGCCAGCGCTTCTCCTTGGACATGGGCCGCGTCTCCATGAAGCGGATGATGTCCCCTTCCTTGCACTCGTTCTTCTCGTCGTGAACCTTGAACCGGCTCCGCTGGCGCACGTAGCGCTTGTACTGCGGATGCTTCACCAGTCGCTCGATCACCACGACAACGGTCTTCGTCATCTTGTCGGAGACCACCTTGCCGACACGCAGCTTGCGGCGTCCGCGTTCCTCGGTGGTTTCCGTCGTCTGCTCGGCCATCATGCCTGGCCTCCCTTCGTCGCGCCGCCCTTGCCCTGCAGCATCAGCACCCGGGCGATGTCCCGGCGCGTACCGCGGATCTTGAGCGCGTTGTCCAGCTGGCGCATCGAGTTCCGGAAGCGCAGGGTGAACAGCTCCTCACGCAGATCCTTGAGACGCAGCTCGAGTTCGGGGGGCGACAGATCACTCAGCGCTCGGAAGCTCTTGGCGGCCATCTCACTCCCCTCCCAGTGTGACGCGTTCCACGAATCGCGTGCGGATCGGCAGCTTCGAGGCCCCCAGGCGCATGGCCTGCTTCGCCGCGTCCTTCGGGATCCCCTCCAGCTCGAACATGATCCGTCCCGGGCGAATGGAGGCGACCCAGAACTCCGGGGGACCCTTGCCCTTGCCCATTCGCGTCTCGGCCGGCTTCTTGGTGACCGGCTTGTCCGGGAAGATCCGGATCCACATCTTGCCGCCGCGCTTGATCGAGCGCGTGATCGCGACACGGGCCGCCTCGATCTGGCGACTCGTGATCCACGCCGGCGCGAGCGCCTGCAGTCCGTACTCGCCGAAGGCGACCGTGCCTCCGCGGTACGCCTTGCCGCGCATGTTTCCTCGGTGGTGCTTGCGGTATTTGACCCGCTTCGGCATCAACATGTTGGTCGGGCCCCGCTCAGTTCGTGGCCGCGCCCGCAGCCACCGGGGCTGCGAGCACTTCGCCGTTGAAGATCCACACCTTCACGCCGCACGTCCCGTAGGCCGTGTGCGCGGTGGCGCGCGCGAAGTCGATGTCCGCCCGCAACGTGTGCAGGGGGACGCGACCATCGCGATAGGTCTCGTAACGCGACATCTCCGAGCCGCCGAGGCGGCCCGAGCAGGCCACGCGGACGCCCTGGGCGCCCGAGCGCATCGCCGAGGCGAGCGCCTTCTTCATGGCGCGACGGAACGACACCCGCTGCTCCAGCTGCTTCGCGATGTGCTCCGCGACCAGCTGGGCGTCGAGATCGGCGCGCTTCACTTCCTCGATGTTGAGCTGCACGTCCTTCTTGGTCAGCGCGCGAAGCTCGGCCGAAAGCTTGTCGACCTGCTCGCCCTTGCGCCCGATCACGAGGCCCGGACGCGCCGTGCGGATCGTGATCGTCACCTTCGAGGCCTTGCGCTCGACGATGATCTTGCTGATCCCGGCCTGGAACAGGCGGTGCTTCAGGTAGCGCTTGAGGAAGATGTCTTCCTTGAGCAGTTCCGCGAAGACGCGCGACCGGCTCGCGAACCAGCGCGAGTCCCAGGTCTTGACGATGCCGAGCCGGAGCCCGATCGGATGTGTTTTCTGTCCCATCTTTCTCCTCGACTCAGCCGCGGCCGCGCGTGCCGACCGCGATCGTGATATGGCTCGTGCGCTTGAGCAACGGAGTGGCCCGTCCCTGCGCGCGCGGCAGGAAGCGCTTCATCGTGGGACCCGCGCCGACGACCGCCTTGATGACGACCAGGTCGGTGACCCGGATCTTCTCGCTCGCATCCGTGTTGTTGACCGCATTGGCGACCGCGGACTTGAGCAGCTTCTCGGCGATCTTCGCGCCGTTCTTGGGCATGAAGTGAAGCAGCGTCTGCGCCGCCTCGACATCCTTGCCCCGGATGAGCGCGAGGATCTGGTTGGCCTTGCGCGGCGTGATCCGGACGTACCGGAGCGTGGCTCTCGCTTCCATCGTTCCTGTCTCCGTCCGGCTCACTTGCCGGGCACTGCAGCCTTCTCGACGTGCGACCCGTGACCCCGGAACACGCGGGTGGGAACGAACTCGCCGAGCTTGTGGCCGACCATGTTTTCCGACACGTAGATCGGGATGAACTTGTTGCCGTTGTGCACCGCAAGCGTGTGGCCGACGAACTCGGGGAGGATGGTGCAGCGCCGCGCCCAGGTCTTCAGCACGCGCTTCTCACCCGACCGGTTCATGCCCTCGATCTTCTTGACGAGGGAGTCGACGACGTACGGGCCCTTCTTGATGGAGCGAGCCATTTACTTCTTCCTCCGCCGGACGATCCACTTGCTGGTCGCCTTGTTGCGACGCGTCTTGTAGCCCTTCGCCGGCTGGCCCCAGGGCGAGCACGGATGACGGCCGCCCGACGACTTGCCTTCGCCGCCACCCATCGGATGGTCGACCGGATTCTTGGCCACGCCGCGCACGTGCGGGCGAATGCCCAGCCAGCGGCTGCGGCCGGCCTTGCCGATCACGATATTCTCGTGATCGAGATTCCCGACCTGCCCGATGACGCAGCGGCAGTCGAGATGGAAGCGACGCACCTCGCCCGAAGGCATGCGCATCTGGGCGTAGTCACCTTCCTTCGCCAGCACCTGGCACATCGTGCCGGCCGACCGCGCGACGCGCGCGCCGCGGCCCGGCTGCAGCTCGAGCGAGTGCACCGACGTGCCGAGCGGGATGTTCCGGATCGGCAGCGCGTTGCCCGTCACGATGTCGGCATCGGCGCCGGACACCACCGTGTCGCCCGGCTTGAGGCCGAGCGGCGCGACGATGTAGCGCTTCTCACCGTCCACGTAGTTCAGCAGCGCGATGCGCGCCGAACGGTTGGGATCGTATTCGAGGCTCGCGACCTTGGCCGGGATCCCGGTCTTGTCGCGGCGGAAGTCGATGATCCGGTAGCGACGACGATGTCCGCCGCCCTTGTAGCGCGACGTGGCGTGGCCCTTGTGATTGCGCCCGCCCGGACGGTGCAGCTTCGTCGTCAGCTTGCGGACCGGATCGTTGCCCTGCGACACGTCCGCGAAATCCGAGACGGTCTTGTAACGCAGGGTCGGCGTGATCGGCCGGAAACTCTTCAGCGGCATGGAACCTTCCCCCTTCGCCCTAGACCTGGTCGAACAGTTCGATGGTCTGGTCCGCGGCCAGCGTGACGATGGCACGCTTCCAGTCCGGACGACGACCCGCCGAGCGGCCGAGGCGCTTGACCTTGCCGTGCATCATCTGGGTGCGGACCACGGTGACCTTGACCTTGAAGATGGTCTCCACCGCCCGCTTGATCTCGATCTTGTTGGCGTAGGCATCGACCTCGAAGGTGTACTGCCGGGCCTGCTCGCGCAGGATCGATCCCTTCTCGGTGATCAGCGCACGCTTGACGATCAGCCGCGCGTCCTTCATCGGGCGAACACCTCCGTCAGGCGCTCGAGGCCCGACTTCGTGAACACGACCGTCTCGCAATCGAGCAGCGCGTAGGTGTGCACCTGGTGCGCCGGCGTCGCGGCGAGGCGCGCCAGGTTCCGACACGACTTCCAGACGTTCTCGTCATAACCGCCCGTGACCAGCAGGGCCTTGGCTCCGTCGAGACCCATCTTCTTCAGCACCGCGGCGACGTCCTTCGTCCGCGGCGACTTCATCGCCAGGTCGTCGAGGACGGCAACACGAGCCTCACGCGCCTTGAGCGACAGCGCCGAGGCCAGCGCCTGGCGGCGCTGCTTCTTGGGCAACTCGATGCGCGGGGCATGCGGCTCGGGGCCGTGCGCGCGGCCGCCGCCGACCCAGATCGGTGACGTGTTCGAGCCCGAGCGCGCACGCCCGGTGCCCTTCTGCTTCCACGGCTTGCGTCCGCCGCCCGAAACCTCGACGCGACTCTTCACCTTGCGCGTGCCCTGCCGCTGGTTGGTCAGGAACGTGCGCACGGCGAGGTACAGCAGGTGCTCGTTGACCTGCTGGTCGAACAGCGCGGCCGGAAGCTCGACGCTGCCGTTCTCGACCCCCTGGGCCGTATAGGACTTCGCGTTCGCCACGGTCCTAGCCTCCCTGCTTCGCCGGCATGACGAGGACGAAGCCTCGCACCGGGCCGGGGATGGAGCCGCGAATGACGAGCAGCGACTGCTCGGCGTCGATGGCGACCACCTTCAGGTTCTTCATGGTCACCTGCTTGCCGCCCATGCGACCCGGCAGGCGCTTGCCCTTGATGACGCGCGACGGATACGCCGAGCAGCCGATCGAGCCGGGCTGGCGGTGCGTCGTGACGCCGTGCGAGGCCTTGCCACCGGTGAAGCCGTGGCGCTTGGT
>JANOEH010000019.1:0-10695 GCA_031413115.1 Candidatus Eiseniibacteriota bacterium
GGTGCCGCGCGGTGACGAGCCGGCACAGCGCCGACCAGCCGGCGCGATCGCGCGCGAACACGCGCACCACCGGCGGCCCGTCGAGGCGCAGTACCGCGGCGGCCTTCCCCACCGGCCCGGCCGGCAACTCGACGCCGACGACCGGGCGCAGCCCGTGCGCGCGACACGCCTCGACGAAACGCACGCTCGCGTACAGCCCGTCGCGGTCGCTCAGTCCGAGCGCGCCGTAGCCGAGGGTCGCCGCCCGCGCGACCAGGTCGCCGACCGCGACCCGCCCGCGCAACAGCGAGCCGTCCGAGCGCACCGCGAGCGGCGCCGCGCCGCCCCCCGCCCCCGGGCTCACTTGGTCAGCGACGGCGTGCGCAGCACGAACCCGTAGCAATCCTGCGGCAGCCTGCCGAGCAGCGCGAGCGAGCGCCCCGAGACGACGACCGCGTGCCCGTAGCGATCGCGCACCGCGTCGAGCCCCTCGACCAGGCGATGCGTGCGGTCCTGCCGGTCCCCGGCGAACAGGTCGAGCGGCGCGCCGTCGAGCGCCGCGAAGCTCGACAGCACGACGCCGACGTGCGACAGCTGCACGCGCCGCGTCCACAGCTTCGAAAGCAGCGCGCGCACCACGGCGTGCACGTCGGGATCGAGCGCGCTGGGCACGGCCGGCGTGCGCCTTCCCTCCTCGCTCACGCCGTCGGCGTAGCGCAGGCGCAGCCCGATCGTGCGCGCGGTGAGCCCGAGCGCGCGCGTGGCGCGGCAGGCGCGCTCGGCCAGGTAGTGGAGCATGCCCTCGATCTCGGCCGGATCGGCGCTGGCGTGATGGAACGCCGTCTCGCGCGAGATCGTCTGCGGCACCTCGCGGGCGCACACCGCGCGCGTGTCGCGGCCGCGCGCGCGCTCGTACAGCACGGGGCCGACGGCGCCGAACAGTCCCGCCAGCGTCGCGACATCGAGCCGCCGGAGATCGGTGACCGTGTGCACGTTCATGCCGGCCAGCCGTTGCGCGATCGCCGGGCCCACGCCGGCGAGGTCCGACGCAGGGCGACCGGCGAGGAACCCATCGGCCTCGGCGGCGGTGATCCACGCCAGGCCGTCGGGCTTCGCGGTCTTCCCCACGAGCTTGGCCAGCATGCGATTGGGTCCCAGGCCGATGGTCACGGTGACGCCACCGGTGGCCTCGGCGATCACGGCGCGCAACGCCGCACAGCGCGCGAGCGGATCGCCGTGCAGGCGCTCGGTGCCGGCGAGGTCGCCGTACGCCTCGTCGAGGTACGTGTCGAGGTGCGGCGTGAGCTGCGCCGCGAGCGCGAAGATGCGCTCGCCGAAGGCGCGGTACGTCGGGGCATGGCCGTCGAGGATCACGGCGTCGGGGCAGATCCGCCGCGCTTCGGAGAGCGGGGTGCCGGCCTTCAGGCCGAAGCGCCGCGCCTCGTACGAGCACGACGCGATCACGCCGTTGCCCACGAGCACGGGCCGCCCGCGCAGCCGTGGGTCGCGCGCCTGCTCGACCGAGGCGAAGAACGCGTCGATGTCGAGATGGAGCACGGGCAGGTCGGCCGCCGTGGGCTGCACGCGCGGCGTTGCAGTCGACGCAAGGGACTCAGCCATCGAGCATCACCGAGGTGAGGCGCCAGGTGAGTTCGTGCGCGTTCAAGCACAGCTCGTACACGTCGCCCGACTCGACCGAGCAGGCGAAGTAATAGAGCGGCTGGCGGCCGACGCGGTCCTCCCAGCGCGAGTTGACCCGGGTGATGCGCTGCGATTGGGTCCCGCGCTGGAAGGCGACGGGTGTGGCCCGGCCGCCCGCGAAGTCCGCGCGCACGCGGACGGGTTCATCGAGTCGTTCGACACGCATGGGGTCGCTCCGGCGACCGGGAGGGGAATGCGACGATGCTACTGCACAAATGTGCACCCGTCAAGCGTTCGCGCTTGCGGGGGTGGGCGGCGCGCCCTAGCGTGCGTGCCGTCGTCGCGAGTCGAGTCCACGAGCCTGGAGGTGCCAATGAAGCTCCGAGCGCTTCGTCTCCGCCGCGAGGCAAGATGACCGAACCCGCCACGCTCGCCACACTCGCCGCCGAGTCCGCCGCCTGCACGCGCTGCGCGGACCTCGGCGTGCCGCCCGACGATCGGCGGGCCACGTTCTTCCGCCTGGCCGAGGCGTACCGGCCGGAGCGCGTGCGCGTCCTCTTCGTCGCCGAGTCGCCGCCGCAGAAGAACCGGCGCGGCCGCTGGTCGCACTTCTACCTGCCCGCCGAGCGCCCGCCCGGCGAGGATCCCTCGATGCTGTTCTGGGCGATGGCCGAGGTGCTCGCGCTGGCCGAGTCGTGCGGCGTCACGCTGGCCGAGGCGAAGCGCGATCGCCCCGCATGGAAGCCGCGCCTGCTCGCCGAGTTCCAGCGTCGCGGCATGTACCTGGTCGATGCGGCCAAGTGTGCGGTCAACGGCGTGCGTGACGAGGGCGCGCGCGGCGCGGCGGTCACGCGCTGCGCCGAGACGTGGCTCACGCGCGAGCTGCGCGTCCTCGAGCCGGAGTCCCTCGTGATGATCAAGGTGACGGTGCACGATCGGCTGGAGCCGATCCTCGTCCGCGCCGGACTCGGTCCGCGGCTCGAACTCGAGCGCATTCCGCATCCAGGCTCGGGGCAGTACGCGAACTTCCAGCGCGCGATGCGCCAGGTGATCGGGCGACGACCCGCGCTGTTTGCCCCGCCCGGACTCGACCGCGCGTAGCGCAGCGGAAAAAAAGAAACGCGGGAGAGGCGACCCTCAAGGTCACCTTTCCCGCGTTCCCGCGCATCGCACAAAGAAAGCGGCCGAGGAGGACGAGAGCTTGCGGCCGGAGGTCCCAAGTCAGACCGCGTACAACAAGTCGCTCCTCGGCTCGATCCAGTACAGCGTTTTCAACCAAGCGCCTAGAGTCTGGACCCGGTCCCGAATCGGGTCAAGACCGATCCCGCGAAGGCGTAGATTTTCCGGGCCACGCCCACCCCGACCGAGCGGCTGCCCGCTGTTTCATCCTGCCGCGGGCTTGGGCCAATATCTCGCAATCTGCACGAGACAACGCGCTCGACTCACTGTGCGACAGCAACTTACTCCCCGTAATCCTCGCCCTCCATGGTTTCCATCCGGGCCTGCGTGCGCGCTCCGGGCCGGTCGCCGGCGAACAGGTACAGGGCCAGCCCGGTGAGGAGAAAGGCCAGTGTGGCCTCGAGCCCCAGGAAACAGAACACCTTGAGCGGGGCCCAACCCGGAGACACGAACCGGACCAGCCAGCCGGCGGCCTCGCCCCCCAGAGCGAACCCGAATGCGGTGACGATCAGCGCCGCCCGCCGACCCTGCGACCACGGGATGAAGATCGCCAGGTGGGTCAGGAGCAGCATCACCAGCGCCATCATCGGCAGGTGCGCATGGGTCACCTCGAGCATCGACCCGTAGGTCCGCGGCTCGAGGAAGCGCGCCTCGTCCCCCCGGTAGTAGGCGATGACCGAGGCGGGATCGAGCGTCATGGCGCGGAAGTACATGAGCGCGGTCGTGACCCAGAACCCGACGAGCAGGACGAGCGCCCCGCCCAGGGTGAGCCGCATCAGCGGGTGATTGCGGAAGCCGCCGTTCTGCAGGTACTTCATCGCCCCCCCGTCGCCGCACCGGTGGCCAGCGCGGCCTCGACCTCGACGTGCAACGCAAGCGTCCGGCGGACGGCCGTCGCCACCGCGCGTGCCGTCAGCGTCGCACCGCCGAGGTGCGGCACCGCCGCCCCGGGCTTGAGGTCCCGCGAGAGCGTGCGATCCGCGAACGTGTCGAGCCAGCGGCGTGGCGGCAGGTAGTCCTCGGGCTCGTTGAAGGCGAGCACCTCGACGGCCACGACCCGGCGCGCCGGCGAGACGACGACCATCACCGTCTCGTTCATCGAGCGCACGAGGTGCGTGTCGAGGTAGGCGGTGCCGAGCATGCGATCCCCCTTCCGGCCCACCCAGGCCGTCACCCGCGGTGTGGCGAGCTTCGCGCCGGCCGCCGTCTCGGCCCGCTTCGCGGCTTCGGCGGTGAGGAACACGGCATGCGACAGGACCTTCGCGTCAGCGCCGAAGGCCTGCACCAGCGCGCGGTCGCGCGACAGGTAAGTCTTCGCCTCGGCGACGCCGTAGCCCGCCACCACGCCGAGAAGCGCGCCGACGAGCAGGACGACGCGCCACGGCCGCGAACTCAGAACAGGTACCCGAGTGCGACGTTGAACTGGTTCTGCCCGGTCTCGGCTTCGTTCATGCGCCATTGCTGGTCCGCCTTGAGGACGACCTGCGGATGCGGGTACAGCGCCGCGCCGGCGGTCACGAGCGTGCGGTCGTTCGCCGGATTCGCCGCGTACCCGGCTGGAACCTCGTCCTGGGTATCGTACCGCTCGTAGCGCACGTACGGGGTGACGTTCCACTCCGATCCCGGCGCGAACAGGCGCAGCACGTCGTAGCCCGCCTCGGCATACCAGCCGAACTGGCGCGTCCCGACCGACGCGTTGCTCCCGGGCGCGACCGCGTTGCGTTCGTTGAAGCGCTCGGCCTCGTCGATCGATCCGTAGGCATAGAGCGCACGCAGCGACAGCCCGCGGCCCCTGTACTCGCCGTGCGCCTCCATGATCTGCGTCCGCCCGGTGAACGAGTCACCCGCGGCGGTGGTGTCCCCCTGCGCCGCTCCGCCGGTGAAGCCCGAGATGCCGGCGCGGGCGCCACCGCGACGGTACTCGAGCATCCCGGTCAGGCCCCACTGTTCGGCCCGGGCGAACGACCCGCTCTGGCGCGCCTCGCGCACGCCGTCGGCGGCGGTGAAGCCGCGGATTGACTGCCCTGCGTTGGCGACGCCGCGAAAGCTCTCGACGACGTAGGCGCGGTACGAGAGACCGGACTCGGTCTCCCCGAAGACGCCGAGACCGTTCGCGCGCCAGGTCGACGGGATGATGCGCTGCTCGACTTCGGGACGCCGCGCGCCGAGATAGGTCGGCGGCTCGTGCAGCTCGTTCACGAAGCCCATCGGCGGCAGCACCATGCCGGCGCGCAGGTTGATCGCCGGCTTCGCGAGGTAGTCGAGGTAGGCGAGCTCGACCGACACGGATCCGCGCTTGCCGGTCGTCGCGTGCTCGAACTCGAGTTCCGAGTTGAAGACGATCCTGTCCGAGAACTTGTAGCCGACGTACACGATCGCCCGCAGGAAGTCGATCTGGTCGGGCGTGAACTGGGTGACGCCATCCTCGCGCTCGGCCGCGAAGTTCTCGTACAACATCTCGCCGTAGCCGCCGAGCGAGACTCCCTGCTTCACGCCGTAGACCTTCGACGCCGCCGGCCCCAGGCCATACCGGGACGTGCTTGCGGGGGCGGCCACCTCGCCCAGCTTCAGGTCGTCGAGCTCACCCGAGAGCACCTCGATCCGCCGCGCGAGTTCGTCGTTCGAGGGCGCAGCCAGCGACGACGACGCAGCCGGATCTGCCGCTCCCACCGCGGCCAGCATCGCGACGGCCGGACCGACCCGCTCGATCCGCACGCCGCCAGCAGCCGCCGCATCGTCGACCAGCAGGACCGCCTCGAGGTCACCGGCGTCCCGCACGAACGCCCGCGCCGCATCGGGCCCCATCACGTAGAGCGCGGTCGATGCCGCATCGGCATCGACGCCGCGGGCAGCGATCACCGCTGCGGCACCCCAGTCCGCGGCCGGCAGCCCGGTGCGCGGATCGAGGATGTGGTTGAGCATCGTGTCGCCGACCGGCAGCGCATGCTCGCTCGCGGCCGACGTCGATACCGACGCGTCCTTGAGCGCGATCGTCGTCACGCCCCGCGCCCGATCGCGCGGGTCCGCCAGGGTGACGCTCCAGGCCGCGGCGCCGGCCGGGGCACCGAGCGCGCTCACCTGGCCTCCCAGGTTGAGGAGCGCGCTCTTCACGCCGCGGGAGCGCAGCACGTCGACCGCGCGGTCGAGCGCCTCACCCTTGGCGATTCCCCCCAGGTCGAACGCCATCCCGGCACGGGGAAGGCGCACGGTCCGTGCGGCGGCATCGAGTTCCACCGTGCGCCCCGCGACCAGGACGCGCGCGGCAGCGAGCGTCGCCGCGTCGGGCAGCCGGCCCGCACCGCGCAAGTCATAGGCCCGCGTCAGCGACTCGACCGTCGCGTCGAAGGCCCCCGCGGTCCGCTCGGCCCACTTGTGGGCGGATGCAAGGATCGCGAACAGGCCGGGCGAGACCGGCGTGACCTTTCCGGCCGCCGCGTTGACGCGGGCCAGCTCGGAGTCGTCGCGCCAGTTGCTCGACTCGTCTTCACAGCGCGCGATCGCGTCGAACGCCGCGGTCGCCGCCGCATCCAGCGCCTCGCGATCCTCGCCCTGCAGGAGGAGCGTGCAACGGGTCCCCATGAGGACGCGCTCGCGTTCGACCGTCAGGCTCGTCGTCGCCGCGGCGGGCGATGCGAGGAGGCCGAGCAGAAGGGCCATGGATGGAAGCAGGGGACAGGCGAAGCGACGGCGAGGGGACGACATCCGGACCTCCGGGGTGAGGAGCACTCTGCAACTGAGACTCAGTCTCAATACAGACCGCAGAATGCCCCAGGCCGGGCCGGACGTCAAACAGGTTCTTCCTCTCTTCTCAGGGGAGTGTGGCCGCGGCCGCGGGACGGTCCACAAAAGTCTCGGCCGCCCCGGGCGCGTCGAAATCGAGTGCGCGCCCCGCCACCCGCCCGCGCACCGTCCACTGTCCCCGCATCTGCAGGAACACCCGGCCCCCGCCGAGCCCGGCGCCCGCACCGTCATCGCGCGGGTCCCCTGTCGGAAGCGACGCGGTCACGTCCTCGACCGCCAGGCGCACGTCGAGCGAGTCGCCCGCCGACGCAGCAGCGAAGTGAACGACGCCCGGAACTCGCACGCGTCGGCCCGCGACGACAGGACCGTCGCGCCAGCCCTCGTACGTGATCCGCTCGGGGCGCAACACGCCCAGGAAGCCCTCGTCCGAGCTGACGATCGCGAAGTGCCGCCCGCCCTGCCCGGCGCGCTCCAGGTCGGGGGCGTGGACGACCGCGTACACGATCGCAAAGCGCGCGTCGGGACTCTGCACCTGTCCCCAGTCCCACGCCACGTTCCGCCACGTGCCCCAGTTGTGATCGTGATACGAGAGCGCGTCCTCGAAGCGCGTGACGCGTCCGCCGACGTCGATCGTGCCCGTGGCACGGGCCAGCGATGCCGGGACGACGTATCCCGACTCGAAGCCGTTGGCGCCGCGCAGGATCATCGGCGGGAAGTAGGCGCGCGGCGTCGGCGTGACGGTGAGGTCGAGCCCGACGGGACGACCGGTCGCCTGGTCGGTGAAGCGCGCGCGCAGGCGGTACACGCCTTCCTCGAACCGCACGGATGCCCCGCCGACCGTGAAGTCCACGCCGGTCGAGTCGGTCGCCGACGCATCGATCGGCAGGGCGAACGCGTGGCGCGTGGCCGCAACGCCAGGCGCACCGAGCTGGATCGACAGGCCGCCCACGCCGCGACCGGCATGCACGTCGCCCGCGACGAGGAACGACAGGTAGGCGTAGCGACCGCTGGCCGGATCGAGCACGTTGAAGTACTGCCACTCGGCCCAGCGCGCCCGGTCGGGATGCGTCGGGTCGGGGCGGTGCCAGCGGTCCATCTCGTCGTAGAGCGCGGGCCCGGCCATCGTGGCGAACAGCGCCTCGCCGGGCGAATCCGTCCACTCCGGCGGCAGGTTCGACACCCCGACCGCACGCTCGAGCGACGGCACGGTCGCGCTGGCGATCCCCTGCACGATCGGCCCGCCGGCCGCGGTGCGCAGGAATACCGGCCGTCCCGACCACGAGGGCACGGATGCGGCGATCACGTCGGCGTAGCGCGGGCCGCCGAGCAACTGGCGCTGGACGAAGCGCGCGTTCGGGATCGTGGCGAACATCGCGGTGACCCCGCCGAGCTTGAGCACCTCGACGTCCGTGCCCTCGGGCACGAGCACGAGGTCCCCCCCGCCGACCAGGTCTGCGTCGCGGGCCTGCTCGACGATCGCCTCGCCCACCGAGAGCAGCGCGATCATGACGCCGACCGCCAGCGCGAAGCCGCCGAGGAACAGGAGCGTCCGTCCGGGCCGCACCTCGAGATTGCGCCGCGCCAGGAGCCACATCAGTAAAACGTCTCCTCGACGATGCGCCCGTCGCGCAGGTGCAGCGTGCGCCTGCCCTGGGCGGCCAGGTCGGGATTGTGCGTCACCAGGACGAGCGTGAGCCCGTCGCCGTGCAGGCGGCGGAACAAGCGGGCGATTGCGTCGCCGGTGGCCTCGTCGAGCTCTCCCGTGGGCTCGTCGGCGAGCAGCAGGCGCGGCCGGTTCGAGAGTGCGCGGGCGATCGCGACGCGCTGCATCTCCCCGCCCGAGAGTTGTGACGGCCGGTGATCGCGCCGGGCGTCGAGTCCCACGTAGTCGAGCAACTCGCGGGCGCGGGCCTCGCGTTCGACCCTGGGGACGCGCGCCTCGATCATGGGCAACAGGACATTCTCGTACGCGGTGAGCATGGGCAGCAGGAAGAAGCGCTGAAAGATGAACCCGACGCGCGTCAGCCGCAGCCTCGTGCGCGCGCCGTCGTCGAGCGCGCATGTATCGACGCCTTCGAGCTCGATCGTGCCGGCACTGGGCAGGTCGACCGCGCCGAACAGGTTGAGCAGCGTGCTCTTGCCACAACCGCTGGGGCCCATGAGCGTCAGGTAGTCGCCCCTCGGCACCTCGAGGTTCACGCCGCGCAGCGCGTGCACGTCGCCGGCGGACATCGGGTAGAGCTTTGTCGCCTGGCGCGCGGCGACCACCACGTCGAGGTGCGCCGCGGGCGGCGCGGAGACCGGGATCATGTCACCTCCTGGTGCAGCGTGCGAACGACGTCGGTGCGGGCGGCCAGCAGCGCGGGGTAGGCGCCGGCCAGCGTCCCGGTGACGACGACGAGCCCGAACGTCGAGAGCAGCGCCTCGGGGGTGAACACGAAGAAGGAGAGGTCGGGCGGCAGCCCCGGCGAACTGCGCAGGATCTCATCGAGCCCGTGCGAGGCGAATGTCCCGATCGCGATGCCGGGGCCGATCGCGAGCAGCGTCAGCGCAAGGCCTTCGACCAGCACGAGCTGCACGACGCGGCGCGCGGGCAGGCCCAGCGCGCGCAGGATCGCGAACTCGCCCTGGCGCTCGTTCACCGAAAGGGTGAGCAGCGTCAGGATCAGCAGAAAGGTGACGAGCAGGCTGACCGTGCCGAGAATCAGCGAGAACTGCTGGAAGTACGACAGCTGCCCGCGCACCTGCGACAACAGGTCAGCGACCGAGTAGGCATCGGTCTGGGGATGCCGCGCGCGAAAACTTCGCAGGATCGGCTCCGCGGCGGCCCCGGGCTCGAGCTTGCCGAGGAGGAACGACGCGGGATCCTCTTCGGTGCGGCCGGCAACCGCCTGCAGCGTCGCCAGCGGGAGGATCACCGTGCGCTGGTCCGCCAGGTCGAAGCGCACCCGTGCCACGCCGGTGACCGGCTGACGCTCACCGCGGGCGCCACCACCGCCGATCGCATCGAGCCCTGCGGCGACGACGAGCGTGTCCCCCACGTCGATGCGCAGCGAATCGGCGACCCGGGCGTTGATCACCAGCCCCTCGGCGGTTCCGCGCTCGAGCCGGTACAGCGTCTGTCGCGCCGGGTCGATGCCGAGCGCAAACGCCGAGACCGGCGCGCCCCCGTCGCGCGCCAGGTACAGCGTCGTCGCCCACAGCGGCTCGACGTGCGCGACGCCGGGCAGCGAGTCGAGGGCCGCGGCGAGCGCGCGTCCGCCGCTGAGCCCCGCCTCGCTCGAGAACGGCAGGCTGCCCGCGGGAAGAATACGCAGTTCGTAACCGATCTCGCCGAGCACCGTGTCGAGGCTCGCGCGCAGCCCGCGCGACAGCAGCGCCATGTCGTAGAGGAGCGCCGTCGAGACAGCCACACCCAGCACGGTGAGCACGGTGCGCGAACGCTGGCGCACCAGGTTGCGCCGAGCCAGGAAAGCGATCATCGAGCGCCCCGCGTCAGCTCGCTCCGTCCGAGGAGCCGCCACGCGGCGAGGGCCGCCGCCGCCACGCCCAGCGGCAGCGCGAGAGCGACGGCCGTGCCTGCCGTCGCCGCGCTCACCGACGAGAAGACGAGGTCCGTCCCGTAATACGCGCCGAAGTACGCGTTGATTCCGGCCGAGGCCACGAGTCCCAGGCCCACGCCGGCGATCCCGCCCACGAGCGCCACCAGCACGGCCTCGACGACGAGCCCGCTGACGATGGTCCGCCGTGAGATGCCCAGCAACGACAGCGCCGCCAGGTCGCGCCGCCGCTCCTCGACCTTGAGCACCATGAGCGTGACCAGAAACACGGCCCCCGCCGCGCCCGCGAGCATCAACGGCGTGCCGATGCGCACGGACGATCCCAGCGCGTGATCCCATTCGGTCATGCGCGCGCCTCCTCATTAATAGAGCCGCCTTTGCCAAACGAAGAACGGGCGAGAATCGCGAGGATCAATAATCCGTGGAGCAGGAAAACGACCCAATGCGGGACGTGCGCACTTTCTTCCATTGCTGCGGCACCGACGCCCATCGCGGCGAATAGGAGCGCCGATGGGGCGATCCAGAGCGGCAGCAGGCCGGCCACGAGAGCGACAGAAATCGACAAGTAGCCGTAGTCGGGATAGGGCGGTTGGGC
>JANOEH010000020.1:0-25208 GCA_031413115.1 Candidatus Eiseniibacteriota bacterium
GCCGAGGGCACGCTCGCGCCCGGCTACGCGGCCGACGATGGTGCGGCGCTCGTCTTCGCGGACACGCGCTTCGTCGAGGCGGTGAGCTTCCGTCCGGGTGCCGGCGCGTACCGCGTCGAGCCCGCCGGCCCGTCCGGCGCCGAGACCGCGCCCACCGCGCACGAGGCCGCGCTGCCCACCCGCTCGCTGGTCGCCTGACGCCATGCTCCTGCTCGCGCTGTTCCTCGTCGCGCTGAACGGCTTCTTCGTCGCCACCGAGTTCGCGCTCGTCAAGGTGCGAGCCACCCGCCTGCGCCAGCTCGCGCGGGCCGGAAACACGACCGCCGCGGCGGCCGAGAAGATCGTGGGCCAGCTCGATGCCTACCTCTCGGCCTGCCAGCTCGGGATCACGCTCGCCTCGCTGGGCCTTGGCTGGGTCGGCGAGCCCGCATTCGCGGGGCTGATCGAACCCGGCCTGGCGAAGCTCGGCCCGTGGGCCGAGCCACTCGCACACGGCATCGCCGTGACCGGCGCGTTCCTCGTGATCACGGTGCTGCACATCGTCGTCGGCGAGCTGGCACCCAAGAGCCTCGCCATCTGGAAGCCCGAGGAGACGACGCTCGCCGTGACGCGACCCCTGCAGGCGTTCTATCGCCTGTTCTACCCGTTCATCACGCTGCTCAACGGCGCGGCACGCGCGCTGCTGGCGCCCTTCGGCGTCACCGCCGCCGGCAGCGAGGGCCAGCACACCGAGGAGGAGGCGCGCATGATCCTCGCCGAGTCCCTCGCCGGCGGGCGCGACCAGGACACGCGCCGCCACCTGGTCGAGCGCGCCTTCGAGTTCACGCGCAAGCGCGCGCACCAGTTCATGGTGCCGCGCGCCGACATCGTGGCACTCGACGTCACGTTGTCGCTGGCCGAGAACCTCGATGCGGCGCGGCGCATGGGCTTCACGCGTTACCCACTGGTGCGCGGAGCGCTGGATGACGTGCTGGGAATCGTCCACATTCGCGACCTGACCGCGGGCGCCGGGCGGCTCGACACTTCGGAGGATCTGGTGCGCGTCGCGCGCGAGCCGCTGTTCACCCCCGAGGCCTCGCCCGCCGACGTGCTGTTGCGCCAGTTCCAGTCGCGACGCCTGCACCAGGCGATCGTGGTCGACGAGTACGGCGGGACGAGCGGGCTGGTCACGCTCGAGGACCTGCTCGAGGAGTTGATCGGCTCGGAGATCCAGGATGAGTTCGACGCCGGCGAGGCCGCGCCGGTCATCGCGCTGGGCGGCGCTGCCTACAGCGTCGCCGGCGGCTACGCGCTGGCCGACCTGGTCGGCCTGCTGGAGTTGCGACTCGAGGATCCCGACGAGGCGGTGACGGTGGGTGGCTACGTGCAGAACCGCCTGGGCCGGATCGGCCGCGTCGGCGACGTCGTGGCGCTTGGCGACGACCATGCGCTGCGCGTGCTCGAGACACGGCAGCGGCGGGTCATGCGGGTGTGGGCGGGGCCGCCCGAGATCGCGACCCCCGAGTCGAACTAGACCGGCAGCGCCGACCTCTCGCGCTGAAGCCCGCGGGCGCGCGCCGCCTCGATGTCGGCGACCGTCTTGAGCGCGGCCGCCGTGAGGTTGAGCGAGCCGCCCTCGGTGACGACGAGGTCGTCCTCGATGCGGATGCCGATGCCGCGGTACTGCGGGTCGTACGCCGGGCCGCCGTCGCCGAAGTAGAGCCCCGGCTCGACCGTCAGCACCATCCCCGGCTCGAGCGGACGCGACTTGCCCTTGCCGTCGACGTACAGCCCGACGTCGTGCACGTCGAGCCCCAGCCAATGACTCGTCCGGTGCATGTAGAAAGGCTGGAACGCCTTCTGCGCGATCAGTTCCTCGGCCCGGCCCGCCAGGACGCCGAGGGACACGAGCCCTTCGACCAGCGTCGTCAGTGCCGCGTGGTGCACGTCGTCGAACAACGCACCCGGACGGATCACGGCGATCGCCGCTTCCTGTGCGGCGAGCACGATGTCGTACGCCGCGTGCTGCGCGGGAGAGAAGCGCGCCCCCACCGGGAATGTGCGCGTGACGTCGGCGGTGTAGCCCTCGACTTCGGCGCCGGCGTCGATGAGCAGCAGGTCGGTCGCGGTGAGGCGCGACTCGTTCTCGGTGTAGTGAAGAATCGTCCCGTTGACGCCGCCGGCCACGATCGAATTGTAGCCGGGCGCCTTCGCACCGCGGGCGCGGAACACGTAGTTGACCAGTGCCTCGACCTCGTACTCGTACAATCCGGGACGCGTGCCCTCGAGTGCCGCGTTGTGCGCCTCGGAGGTGATGTCGCCCGCGCGCTGCAGCAGGGCGATCTCCTCGGCGGTCTTGTGCAGGCGCGCCTCGTGCGTGAGCATCGCCAGCTCGGCGACGTTGGAAGGCCCCTTGCCCGTGCGTCCGCGCACGCGCCGGGATGCAGCGAGCCAGGCGTCCATCCGCCCGTTGAACGCGCGCTCGATCCCCGGTGTCCACCAGAGTGTCGGTGACGTCTCCAGGTACTTCGGAAGGACGCCATCGAGTTCCTCGATGGAATAGGTCGCATCGGGACCGAAGTCGCGCAGCGCACCCTCGACGCCGGCCCGGCGGCCGTTCCACGTCTCCTTCTCGGGATCCCGCGGACGGACGAACAGCACGAAACGATGCTCGGGATGCGTGTCGGTGAACACCGCGACCGTGTCGGGCTCGGCGAAGCCGGTCAGCCACCACAGGTCCGAGTCGGGGCGATAGGTGAACTCGGTGTCGTGCGAGCGGGTCTGCTCGGGGTTCGAGCGGACAACGGTCACGCCCCCGCCCAGCGCGGTCATGCGGGCCAGCACGGCCTCGCGGCGCGCGTGGAACGTGGCGCCGGGCAGGCGGCGGATCGGCTCGTGGGTCAGCACCGGCTCGAGGTTCATCGCGCTGTCGGCTCCGGATTCGGGGGATTGGGTGACTAGTACGCCGCAAGCTTGCGCGCGGCCGCGACCAGGTGGTCCTTCTGCGGCAGGATGATGTCCTCGAGCTGCGGCGAATACGCAACCGGGCAATCGAGCGCGCCGAGCCGCTCCACCGGAGCGTCGAGGAACTCGAAGCACTCCGAGCCGATGCGCGCCGCGATCTCCCCGCCGAAACCCGCAGTGAGCGAGTCCTCGTGGGCGACGAGCACGCGGCCGGTCTTCTTGACCGAGGCGTAGATCCCGTCCCAGTCGCACGGCGCGAGCGAGCGCAGGTCGAGCACCTCGCAGTCGATGCCCTCGTCGGCCAGATCGCTGGCGGCGTAGAGCGAGCGCTGGACGAGCGCGCCGTAGGTCACGATCGTGAGCTTCGTGCCGCTGCGGGCGACCCGCAGCTTGCCGAACGGCACCGTGTAGTCGGGACCGGGGTACGCCGACTTGGCGTACGGCTGGCGGTACAGGTGCTTGTGCTCGAGGAAGATCACCGGGTCGTCGCAGCGGATCGCGGTGCGCAGGAGGCCCGTCGCGTCCTCGGCCGTGGCCGGAATGACGACGCGCAGGCCCGGGCAGTGGATGAAGATCGACTCGCCGCACTGCGAGTGATACGGCGCGCCGCCCTTGAGATACCCGCCGTACGCGACGCGAATCACGATCGGCGAGCTGAAGGTGTTGTTCGAGCGGTAGCGCATCATCGAGAGCTCGTCGCGGATCTGCATCATCGCCGGCCAGATGTAGTCGAAGAACTGGATCTCGACCACCGGCTTGAGCCCGCGCACCGCCATGCCGATCGCGCGGCCGACGATGTTCGCCTCGGCCAGGGGCGAGTTGAACACCCGCCGGCCACCGAACTCCCGCTGCAGGCCGTGCGTCAGCTTGAACACGCCGCCCTTGCCGCTGACCTCGGGCAGGACTTCCTCGCGCGACGCGTCGGCGACGTCTTCGCCGAACACGAGAATGCGCGGGTCGCGCCGCATCTCGTCCTTGAGCGTGCGGTTGATCAGGGTGGCGACCGTGGTCGGCTCGCCGTCGGGCACGGCCTTCGCTTCGAACGCGGGGCCGGTCGGATCGACCGTCGGCGAGTAGACGAACGACATCACCGTCTCGGGACCGGGCTGCACCTTCTGCTGCGCGATCTTGCCGGCAGCGTCGACCGCGGCCTCGCACTCCTTGCGGATCGCCTCGAGGTCGGCCGCCGTGGCCACGCCCCAGGCGATGAGTTGGGCGGGAAAGGTGCGCAGCGGGTCCTTCTCGAGCTCCGAGTCTCTTTCGGCCTTCGGCCGATACAACGCCTGGTCGTCGGACATCGAGTGCGCGTAGGGGCGGATCACCGTGCCGCGGATCAGGCTGGGTCCCTCGCGGCGACGGGCCCGACTCACGGCCTCGCGGGCCACCGCATAGCTGGCGACCGGGTCACAACCGTCCACGTCGAACGTGGCGAGGCCTGGGAAGCCGGCGACGACCGACAGGATGTTGGCACCCGGCGTCTGCACCTCGACCGGGACCGAGATCGCATAGCCGTTGTCCTCGACGACGAAGACGACCGGGAGCTGGCGCACGCACGCGGTGGTCAGCGCCTCCCAGAACTCGCCCTGGCTCGTCGTGCCGTCGCCACACGAGACGAAGACCACCTCGTCGGACTTGAAGGCCCCGTTCTTCTGCGCCAGCGCGGGCTCGCCGGCGTAGTAGACTCCGGCGTCGGCGCAGCCCACGGCCTGCAGGAACTGCGTGCCGGTGGGCGACGACGAGGAAACGATGTTCCAGGCCTTGTGGCCCCAGTGCGACGGCATCTGGCGGCCGCCCGAGGCGGGCTCGTCGGCTGCGGCAACGGACTGGCCCAGCATCTCCTCGGGCGTCATGCCGAGTGCAAGGCACAGGGCGCGATCGCGGTAGTACGGGAAGAACCAATCGTAGGCCGACTTCATCGCCTGCGCGACGCCGACCAGCAATGCCTCGTGGCCGGCGCCCGAAATCTGGAAGAAGGACAGGTTCAGCTTCTTGAACGTCATGTCCTTGTCGTCGGTCTTGCGGGACGTGTACATGAGGCGGTACAGGCGGAGGAGTTCGGCGTCGGTGAGCCCCGCGCGTTCGTCGGTGGGTGCGACCGGTCGCAGAGCGGCCTTCTGCTGCGGGGCGACCTTCGCCATCGGGATCTCCGGCAGGAAGAGGATCGGGGACGGGCCACGGGCCCGGCGGACCCGCCGAGTCTAGCACGCGACTTCGTGGGGCGTCACGCCCGGAAGTCCTTCGAGGAACGCACGATGCCGCTCGATCCAACGCTCGCCGATGCGCTCTGCCCGGTTCACTTGCGGGGGCAGGTTCGCACGCCCCCGCCGGGACCGCTCAGCGCCGCGCTGCTCGAGCGAATGCGGGCGGCCGAGGCCCCCGCCGCGCACAACCTGGGCCGCGGTGACCGCCCCCCGGTCTGGTCCCGCGCGAGCGGCGCCCTGGTCGAGGATGTCGACGGCAACCGCTACCTCGATTTCTCCGCGGGCTTTGGCGCCGCCGCCGTGGGCCACGCGCACCCACGTGTCGTCGCCGCGATTCACGCCGCCGCCGACACGCTCGTCCACGGCTTCGGCGACGTGCATCCGCACGCGGCGCGCGTCGCTCTCGGCGAGCGCCTCGCCGCGCTCGCGCCATTCGCCGACGCGCGCGTGCTGTTCGCGCAGTCGGGCGCCGAGGCGGTCGAGCTGGCCTTGAAGACCGTGCGCCTCGCCACGGGCAAGCAAGGCGTGCTTGCGTTCACCGCCGGCTATCACGGCGTCTCCCTCGGCGCGCTCGCGGTCACCGGCTGGGGCCGCTTTCGCGATCCGTTCGAGGTGGGCGGCGCCGCGCCATCGCGCAGCCGCACGCACTTCGCGCCCTACGGCCGCTGCTCGCGATGCGACCTGGGCCTCGCCTACCCCGCATGCGGGATCGCCTGCGTGCGCGAGGCGGGCCGCATTCTCGAACACGCCGAGCGCCACACCGGCGGCGTGGGCGGCATTCTCGTCGAGCCCATCCTCGGTCGCGGTGGCGAGCACGTGCCACCGCCCGAGTGGTTACCCGGCATCGCCGAGCTGGCGCGTCGCGCAGGGGCGCGGCTCATCGTCGACGAGATCTACACCGGCCTTGGTCGCACGGGGGCTCTCTGGGCGGCAGTCGATGCCGGCGTCACGCCCGATGTCGTCTGCGTGGGCAAGGCGCTCGGCGGCGGCATGCCGCTCGCCGCCGTGCTCATGCCCGCCGCCGACGCCGACGCGTGGCAAGCCGCCGCACCCTGGAGCGGCGAGACGCTGCATGCCTCGACGTTCTACGCGCACCCGATCGCCTGCGCCGCGGCGCTCGCCACGCTCGACGTGATCGACGACGAGGGGCTGGTCGAACGCTGTGCTTCCGTCGGCGCGCGGTTGCACGAAGGCCTCGCACAGCTTGCACTCGCATATCCGGACCTGGTGCGCGAGGTGCGCGGGCGCGGCATGCTGGCCGGGCTCGTGCTCGCCTCGTCGGGACTCACGCTCGAGATCACGCACGAGGCGCTGGCCGCCGGGCTGATCGTGCTGCCGGGCGCGCTCGAGGGCGACACGCTCACGCTGTCACCGCCGTGGACGATCGACGAGCGGCAGCTGGCATGGGGATTGTCGGTGCTCGATCACCTGCTGCATGCAAGGGCGGGACACGACGCTGCGGCAACCGATCCACCTTCTTGACGCCAGCGGTCATGGACGCATCCGCTTGCGCCTGCTAGCCTTCCCGACATGACTGCGCGAACGACGAGCGATTCCATCGGCACGCCCACCCGGCACAACGACACGCTGCCCGACCCGAAGCAGTTTTACCGTCGCATCGAGGCCGTGCTCGAGGGGATCCCCACCGGCCTCACGCTGCGCCCGCTCGCCGAGCGCATCGGCCCGCGCCTGCTCGAGCAGTTCGCAGGCCTGCTCGGCTGGCGCGCCGTCCAGCTCTATGATCGCACGCTCGACGGGTATCGCCTGTCCCATGCCTGGGGGGACGAAGCGACCTCGATCGCGGAAGTGGTGGCGGCAGCCGCCGCCGACGTGCCCTTCGAGCCCGACGCCGAGCATCCCGTGTGGATCGGCCGGACCGCGCTTGGCGTCACCTGGCTGAGCCTCGTCGACGGCGAGCGCGAGACTCTGTTCGCCTTCGGCGACCTCGACACCGCCCTCGCCGATGCGCCGCTGGATCCTGCCACCATCGAACGGCTCTCCTTCGCCTGCACATGGATCGAGCATGCGTTCGCGCGGCAGGTCCACAGCCGTCGGCTCGAGAGCACGTTCGAGCAGGCGCGCGCGATCCAGATGAGCCTTCTCCCCGATCCGACCGTCGCGTTCGCCGACTACGACGTGTACGCCGCGTCGGTTCCCGCAACGGCCGTGGGTGGGGACGTCTACGACTTCACGGCGGTCGACGCCGACACGCTGGGACTCACGATCGCCGACTCCTCCGGGCACGGGCTGCCCGCGGCACTCCAGGCCCGCGACGTGCTCATCGGCCTGCGCATGGGCATCGAGCGCGACTTCAAGATCCACCGCATCGTCGAGAAGCTGAACAAGGTCATCCACCGCAGCAGCCTGTCCACGCGCTTCATCTCGGCGGTCACCGGCGAGCTGGAGAAGAACGGCAACTTCGCCTACGTCAATGCCGGACACCCGGCTCCGCTGCTGCTCGACGAGGCAGGCTTCCACGAACTTTCGATCGGCGGGACGGTCCTCGGGCCACTGCCCGAGGCGACCTACAAGATGGGCTTCGCACACCTCGACCGCGGCTCGATGCTCGTGCTGTTCACCGACGGCGTGATCGAACGCGGAACCGAGGACGGCGGCGAACCGTTCGGCGAGGAAGGCTTACGGCAGTGGATGCTCGAGTGGCGAGCTGGTCCGGCAAGGGCCGCAGTCGAGGACCTGCTCGACCGGCTGCGCAAGCACGGCACGCGCCGCGCGTTCGACGATGACGTGACCGTGGTGGTGGTGCGGAGGCCGGTCTAGTCGCTGCGCAACACCGCTCGCACCGGGCTCGCATCCGCCCCGACCAGCTTCAGCGGTAACGTGACCAGTTCGTATCGCCCGGGCGCAGCAACCGCGTCGACCGAGAAGGTGTCGGGCCCGACCGGGCGCAGCACGGGCGCGCACGCCAGCTCCCCCGCAGCCTCGGCGGTAAAATTCGGGACTCGCGCTCGCGATCACACACGAGGCGCTGGCGGGGCACGACGACCCGCCTCGCGACGGCGGCTCGGCGTCAGCGCACGATGGCGAAACGCGAGGAGACTGAGCGCGTGCCGGAGCGCAGTCGGAGGAAGTAGATCCCGTTCGACAGTGACCGGCCGTCCCGATCGAGCCCGTCCCAGCCCACGACGTGGCTTCCGGCAAAGAAGGCTCCGCTGGCAACTCTGCACAGGAAGCGGCCCGACGCGTCGTGCACGGTCACTTCCGCCCTTGCGTCGAGCGGCAGTGCAAATGCGATCGTCTCCACGTGACGCGACGGATTGGGCCATGCAGCGATCATCATGCGCTCATCCGCAACTTCCGGCAGGGGAACCACGCCGGTGGTGATCACGGCAGGGCTGGCGAGATCACCACGACCCGCGTTGTACACTGGGAGGATGTTTCCGAGGGCAAGCGTCCGGGCGAACCCGGCCGTCGGATCATAGGTGAACAGATCCTCATCACTATTGATGTCGTAGCCCGCGAGGCGCATCTCCCCATCCAGATCAGCCCCCCAGCTCAACCCGGCAAGGTAAATCGCGCTCCCGTCTGGCGCCAGCGCGGCGTCGACGTGCAGCGCGGTGAGTGCGCCGGATCCGGTATCGACCGAGTAGAACGCGTTTCCGCTGACCACGATCCACTGGCCCCCGCCTGATTCCACTAGATCGCAGCCATCGCCGAGGTCGAACGGAACACTGAGGAGAGTGAGGGGCATTGCGGAGCCGATGATCGCTCCGGTCGTCTCGTCCACTTCGAGGAGTTCATTCGCTGCCGCATCGAGCGCGAGCAGGCGCCCGCCGCCCCCGTGCGCAGCTCCGCGGATGTTCCGTCCGAGGAGAAGAGGTCCGATGGATGTTGCCGCCGCCGTGGCGGGATCGATGGCGATGAGCCGCGAGGCAAGCGGGCCTCCCTGAACCTCGAAGGCACGCAGGGTCGGCCCGGGGAGCACGGCGAGCCCGTCCACATCGATCGGGACCGTGGCGAGCTTGATCTCGCCGACCGCCAGCACTGACCCGGACACGACCCGGAATAGGGTCGCGGGGGGGGACGACAATGGATCCTTGGTCTTGACGCCCCAAGTTTCCGCGCCAACCGGGATCGCGGCGCAGGTCAAGATCGCCAGCAGGAGAAGCCGCAAGTGCCCGCAGCAGATCATGATCTGGCGCATGGTATTCTCCTCCTCCCGCACTGCGCACGACGCGGCTGCGCGGCCGCAACCGGTTATCCCAGAGTGTCGTGATCGGACAAGGCTACCATGCGGACCGCTCGCCGGCCAGCCTGTGGCGTCCTCCTGTGGCGTCCTCCCAGGCAGCCTGTGCGCAGGGTCCCGCACCCCCGGCGTAGTCCGCGCGCTACAACGTCCGCAGCACCGCGCGAACTGGGCTCGCGTCCGCCCCGGCGAGCTTCAGCGGCAGCGCCACCAGTTCGTATCGCCCGGGCGCGGCGACCGCCAGTTCGAGTCCTTCGAGCAATACGATCCCGGCAGCGAACAGCGCGCGATGCGCGGGAAGATCCTTCGAGTCGACCGCATCGACCGAGAAGGTGTCAATGCCGACCAGGCGCAGCCCGGGCTGGCGGGCGAGTGCCGCCGCACCCTCGGCCGTGAAGTGCGGGAAGCGTTCCGGGAATGATTCGTATGCCCTGTCCAGCGTGCGCACGAGCAGCCGTTCGAGCTTGCCGCCGACCCCCGGAAACGCCGCCGCGTCCACCAGCGCGCGTTCCACCTCCCCCGCCCCGATCGCCTCGACCCCGCGCACCGCAACGACCACACACGGTCCCCAGAACGCATCCAGCGGCAGCGACGCCGCGTCGCCCGGCCCGGCGCCCACGTGCATGGGCGCGTCGGCATGCGCACCGGTGTGCGGCGACAGCGTGACGCGACAGACGGTGACGGAGTCTCCGGAAGCGGGATCGAACGCGAGGTCGATCGACAGCGGCGTGTCGCCCGGGTAGACGGGCGCGCCGACACCGATCGCAGGCGAGATGTCGATCAGGCGGCTCACGCCACCCCGGTGCGCATCCGGTCGACGATCTCCTTCATCGCGGAAAGCGCGGCCTCGACGTCGTCGTCGCTGGTGTAGAAGTGCGGGCCCAGGCGCACGCCGACGCCGGGTCGCCAGTCGCACAGCACGTCTCGGCGATCGAGCTCGGCCTGCACCCGCCCGGCCTCGGGCACGCCGATCGACACGGAGCCGCCACGGCGGGCCGCATCGGCGGGCGAGTTCAGCGGCCAGCCCTGCTCCTGCGCGAACGCGACGATGCGCGAGGTCAGGCGCTGCGACTTCGCGCGGATCGCGTCGATGCCGATCTCGCCCAGGATCTCGTAGCCGGCGCGCGCCGCGTAGAGGCACGGGATGTGCGGCGTGCCGGAGAGCGTGCGCAGGCCGTCCTCGCGATAGCGCATCGGACCGGGGTCGAACCCGAACGGCTCGGGATGTGCGACCCATCCGGTGAGTCGGGGGCGGAACGACGACAGCAAGTCCGGGCGCACGTAGAGGAAGCCCGCGCCGGGCCCCCCGCACAGGTACTTCACCGAGCCGCCGGTCAGGTAGTCGACGCCGAGTGCGGTCACGTCCATCGGCACCGCGCCGATCCACTGGTAGGCGTCGAGCAGCACCGGCGCGCCGTGGCGATGCGCGGCGGCGATGATCGGAGCGATGTCGACCAGGGCAGCGCTCTTGAAGATGACGCCCGAGATCGCCACGACCGCAGTCTTCTCGTCGATCGCGTCGATCACGCGTTGTGCATCGATCGTCAATCCGTCGCCGGAGGCGACGCGAGTGATCCGGGCACCCCGATCCGCCTGCCCTTCGTACAAGTACAGGCAAGATGGAAAATCCAGCTCCGTGCACACCAGCCGATCCCGCCCCCCCTGGAAATCCACCGCCGAAAGCACCGTCGCCTGCGCCTGTGTCACGTTCGGGTGCATGGTCACCGAGCCCGCGGGCGCGCCCATCAACGGCGCGAGCACGTCACCGACCTCGATCGGCAGCATCCACCACGCCTCGGACCAGGCGCGGATGCCGCGCTCGTCCCAGGTGTCGAGGTACTCCGCGACGCGCGCGCGGGCACGCCGCGGCATGGCGCCGAGCGAGTGGGCGATCAGGTGATGGGTGCGCTGCGACAGCGGGAACTCGTCGCGCCAGGCGAGGAGCGGGTCTGTTGTCTTGCCCGTGCTGATCACAGGCCGTTGCCTGCAGCATCGGGGCCCAGGTGCGTCCGATAGGCGTCGGGCGTGTTGATGTTGATCAGCACCGCCGGATCCTTCGCGTCGACGAAGCGGCGGCGCTCGGCGTGGGCGACGAGGAAATCGGCCAGCGTCGTCTCGGCCGGATCGGCCGCGGCCGTGTCCCCGAGGCGATACACCAGCGAGCGCGAGAGCAGCACGGGATGCCCCGCCTCGCCCTCGTAGGCGGCGAGGACGGCGTCGTCGAGGTCAACCTGGTAGGCACTCACCACGGCGGCGTAAGTCTCGGCGCGCACCATGGGCATGTCGACGAGAACGATCATCGCACCCTCGAGGTCGGGCTGCGTGCGGATCAGCGCGCGCAAGCCCGCCCGCACCGAGGAGAACATCCCGAGCTTGTGCCCGCGGTGCAGGATCGCAACGGCGCGCCCCAGCTCGACCGTGTCCTTGATCAGCGGCGCCTTGGCACCGAGAACGACGATCGTCGAGTCGATCTCGGGCACCGAGTCGATGCGGTCGAGGATGTGTTCGAGAAAGGTCTGCCCCTCGATCTGCAGCAGCGGCTTCGGGGCGCCCATGCGATCGGACGAGCCGGCCGCGAGCACGATCGCGCCGAAGCTCACGCGCTCTCCACGGGAAGGCTTGCGGGGCTCGCCTCGGAGCGTACGCGCTTCGCGCGCACGGGCATTCCATCATCGATCGGCACCCCGCGGCGCCACGCCACCAGCTCGGCGGTGATGGACAGTGCGATCTCCTCGGGCGTGACCGCTCCGATCTGGACGCCGAGCGGCGAGCGCAGCCGCGCCAGCGCCTGGTCGCTCAGTCCCTGGGCACGCAGGCGCATGACGAACTTGTTGCGCTTCGACTCCGAGCCGACGAGCCCGAAGAAGCCTGCGCGTGAGCCCGCCAGCGCGCGCACCAACGCCTGGTCGAGCGGATGGTGATGCGTGACGACGACCACCGCGGTGTCCGCGTCGAGCGCCAGCTCGTGGACGACCGCCTCGGGCTCGTCGCACAGAACGCGCGTGCCGGTCGGGAAGCGTGCCGGGTCGGCCCCACGCCTCGCGCCCGTCGACGACCAGCGTCTCGAAACCGACGCCCGCGGCGAACTGCGCGAGCGGCAGGGCGATGTGCCCAGCGCCGAGCACGACCAGTCGCGCCGGCATCGTCACCCGCTCGAGGAAGACGCTCATCGTCCCGCCACAGCACATGCCCAGTTCCGTCGTCAGGTTGATCGCCAGAAGTTGCGTTGCGGGGGCATCGGGCACAGCCAGCAACGCCGCTGCGTCGGCGAGCACGCGATGCTCGAGCGCGCCCCCGCCCACGGTCCCCCCCTGCTGCCCGTCGGCGAGAACCAGCAGCTTCGCGCCGGGACCTTGGGGCGTCGAGCCGGTCGCCTCGACGACTGTCGCCATCACCGCCGGAACGCGTGCCTCGCGCACCTGGACGAGCGCGCGCGGCACGTCGCGATCGAGGACGAAGGGGTCGGTCATGGGTGCCTCACGCGGGAACGGGTTCGAGGACGGGCGGCCCGGCCGGCAGGCCCAGCGCCTGCGCGAACGCGCGGCGAACGAGCACGGGCAGCATCGCATGGCGCCAGTCGGGATCGACCGAAATGTTGGTCAGGGGCTTGCATTGCTTGCGCGCCGCTTCACCGAGCGCAGTGAAGACTTCGAGCGTCGGCCGCTGCGCGCGCGCCAGCGCGTCGAGCCCGGTCACCTCGCGCGGCTTCGCGCCGAGCGCACCGACGACGATGCGCGCGGTCGCCAGCGTCCCGTCGGGTGCGGCCGTTCCGGCCACCGCGACCGACAGCAGTGGGAAGTCGATCGCGTTCCTCGCCCGCAGCTTCTGGTAGCCCGCGAACGCGCCGGGCACCGGGGCGGGCACGCGCGCCTCGGTCAGGATCTCGTCGGCGGCGATCACGCTGTTGCGCCGGCCTTCGCCCGCGAACCAGTCGGCGAGTGCCACGACCCGCTCGCCGCGCGCCGCACTGTGCAGCACGACCGTGCCGCCCAGGGCCACGAGCATCGTTGCGCCGTCCGACGACATCGCCGCAACGCAGCGCGTGCCGCCGGGGACAACGTGGCACTTCGTGCCGTCGCGCTTCAGGCAATAGCCCAGCGCCTCGCGCCAGTGAGCGGTCTGGTTGTAGTACGTGCAGCGCGTGTCGAGGCACAGGTTCCCGCCGACGGTTCCCATGACGCGCAGCTGGGGTCCTGCGATCTGTCCCCATGCGCGGGCGAGCGCGGGCCATGTACCGCCGAAGGCGGAATCGGAGGCGGCACGGGCGATGGAAGTGAGCGCGCCGATCTTGAGCGCTCCGCTCTCGCCAGAAGACACACCGCGCATCCCCGGCAGCGCCTTGAGCGCCACCACCGTCTCGACGTCCAGCAATCCATGCTTGAGGTTCGGCACGAGGTCCGTGCCGCCGGCGAGCAGGCGCACCGGGCGCGACACCCAGGCGTCGGCGTTCGCGACGGTCGGCCCGCTGTCGGCGCCATTGCGCGAGAGAGCGTCGAGCGCCTCGGACAGCGAGCGCGGGCGCACCACCCGAAAGCGCGGGAGCGGAAGCATCAGACCACACCCTTCCACGCGCGGCCTTCGGCGCGGCGGGCAGCGAGGCCGGCGAGCACGCGCCCGGGCCAGAACGGCAACACCGTCAGGCGCACGCCGATTGCGTCGTAGATCGCGTTCGCGATCGCCGGCACCGACGAGTGGAGCGGTCCCTCGCCCGCTTCCTTGGCACCGTACGGCCCCTCGGGGTCGACCGACTCGACGATGTGCGCCTCGAACTCGGGGCAGTCGAGCGACGTCGGGATCCGATAATCGAGCAGTGACGGTCCCGTGTGCAGGCCGGTCGGGCTGTACGCCTGCTCCTCCATCAGGGCTTCGGCGAAGCCCATGTAGGTCGAGCCCTCGATCTGGCCCTCGACCAGCGTCGGGTTCAAGGCGCGGCCGCAGTCATGCGCCACCCAGATCTTCTTCACGTCAACCACGCCGGTCTCGACATCGACGTCGACCTCGGCCAGGTGCGCCGTGAACGAGTACGCCGGCGAGGCGCCGATCGTGCCGCCGCGGTAGGCGCCGTGCACGTCCTTGGGCGTATTGTATGAGCCGACCGAGCCCAGCGTGCCGAACTTCGACTCGGCGAGCACGAACGCCTCGGCGGGCGTCATCGTGCGCGCCGTGTCCTGCCACGTGCCGACCCTGCCGCCGGCCAGCCACACGCTGTGCGCGGGCACCTCCCACGCCTCGGCCACCGCCTCCTGCACCCACTTCTTCAGCTTCCTGCACGCGTCGAGCGCGGCGTTGCCGACCATGAACGTGACGCGACTCGATTAGGCGCCCATGTCGACCGGCGTGAGGTCGGTGTCGGCGGCAACGACGCGGATCGACTCGAGCGTGACGCCCAGCTCCTCGGCCACGACGTAGGCGAGCATCGAGTCGGAGCCCTGCCCGATGTCCGACGCGCCGCAGAAGATCGTGACCCGCCCGCTGCGGTCGGCGCGCAGCTGGACGGCGCTCTGCGGCATGTCGTTCGGGTAGATCGGGTAGTTCGTGCCCGAGATGTACATCGAGCCGGCGACGCCGAGCCCGCGCCCGAACGGCAGCTTGCGGAAGCGCTCCTTCCAGCCCGAGGCACCCTCGACCTTGTCGAGGCACTCGAGAAATCCATTGGAGGTGACGCGCAGCTCGTTGACCGTACGCACGTGGTCGCCGATGAAGTTCTTCCGCCGCATCTCGATCGGGTCCATGCCGACCTTCTCGGCCAGCATGTCCATCATGCACTCGAACGCGAACCGCGGCTGGACCGAGCCATGCCCCCGCTTGGGGCCGCACACCGGCTTGTTGGTGAACACTCGCGTCGAGTCGAATTCATAGGTGGGGAAGCGATACGGCGCCGTCAACAGCTGCCCGGAGTAATACGTCGTGACCAGCCCGAACGACGACGCAGCCCCACCGTCGAGATAAATCTTCGACTTCACGCCCGTGAGCATCCCGTCTTTCGTCATGCCCGCGCGGTAGTGGAGCCGCATCGGGTGCCGCCCGCGGTGCGCGTAGAACACCTCCTCGCGGGTGTAGAGGATCTTCACCGGCCGGCCGGTCTTGAGGGCGAGGAAGGCAACGCAGAACTCGAGCGAGAACGGCTCGCTCTTCCCGCCGAAGCCGCCACCCACCGTCGGCTGGATCACGCGCACGCGATCGGCCGGGATGCGCAGCACCTTCGCCAGGTCGCGGTGCAGGTAGTGCGGCACCTGCGTCGAGGAGTAGACGGTGATCACGCCGTTGAGCTCGGGCACGCCGATGGCGCAGTGCGGCTCGATCGGCACATGGGTCGAGCCGGCGTAGAAGAACTCCTGCTCGAGCTCGATGTCCGAGGCGGCCAGGGCGCCGTCGACGTCGCCGAACGTCAGCGTCACCTGCTTCGAGATGTTGCCATGTTTCGCGAATGGGTTGACCTTGTGCGCGTCGTCGTCGTGGGCCAGCGCGTCGTCGATGGTGAGCACGTTGGGCAGGAGCTCGTAGTCCACGCGGACGAGCGCCAGCGCCTCGGCGGCCGTGCGCTCGTCGACGGCGGCGAGGCAGGCGACCGCGTCCCCCACGTAGGCGACCTTATTCAGCGCAAGCGCATATTCATCCTGCGTCCAGGGGATGATTCCAAAGGGGACCGGGAAGTCTTTTCCAGTGCAGGCCGCGATCACACCCGGGTGGGCGAGAGCTGGCGCGAGGTCAATGGCCTTGATCTTCGCGTGGGGGTGCGGCGAGCGCAGGATCTTCGCGTGGAGCATCCGTGGGAAGACCAGGTCGTCGGCGTAGATCGCCTGGCCGGTGACCTTGCGGCGGCCCTCGACCTTGCGGTTGCGCTTCCCGATGACCGAGAAGCCGGTGGCCGGCTGCGGGGGCTTCGGCGGCGCGTCGACGGGCGTCGAGTTCACCGCCCCTCCTCCTGCAGGCGCTGCCCAGCCTTCACGCATGCCTCGAAGATCTTCGTGTATCCGGTGCAGCGACACAGGTTACCCGAGAGGGCCTGCTGGATCTCGGGGACCGTGGCCGCGGGGTTCTTCTCCAGGCACGCATACGCCGAGACCAGCATCCCCGGGGTACAGAACCCGCATTGGGCCGCTCCATACAAATCGAAGCAATCCTGCACCGGGTGCAGTTCGGCGCCCCGCGCCAGGCCCTCGACGGTGATCACCGCCTGCCCTGCCACGGCGTGCGCCAGCGTGATGCAGGCCAGCGTCGGCTCGCCGTCGACGAGCACCGTGCACGCCCCGCAGTCCCCCTTGTCGCACCCCTGCTTGCTGCCGGTGAGCCCGAGCTCATAGCGCAGGCACTCGAGCAGCGTCGAGGCCGGGTCGATGGCACGGGTGTGCGTCTCGCGGTTGACGGTGAGGGTGAGCAGTTCCTTCACGGGATCCTCGGGGAATGGGCCGGTGGACGCGCCTAATCTAATCCCCCGGAGGAACTTGGGGCAAGGGCGGGGCGATCTGGCACGCCCCGCATGGCGGGATCATTGCCGGGATTGCACCTTGATCTGTCTCAGGGTCGAGCCCACCGCGGGCACGGCCGTGCACCCACCGCAGATCGTGGCGATTCCTCGGCCGATCTCGAAGGGCACCTGCTCTCTAGTCCATGCGCAGCCAGCTGCCATGCGACTTGATGGATGCGCAGGAGCCCGCTTCGCGGCCGCGGCAAAGCTTGCGCTTCGCGCGGCTTCACCACGGCGCCCCCTTCGGCGCCAGCGCCACGACGTCGGCGATCTTCTGCGGATCGTTCGGGAAGAGCTCCACCTGCGCCAGGCGCGGCACGAGATCCGCCCAGCGCCCCTCTTTCGTGAACACGCGGATGAAGATCGGCCGCGCCTCCGCTTCGCGCCCGTTCGTGTACATCGAGAGCGCCGCCCAGAACTGGAGCTCGACCACCTCGGGCGCGAGACGCGCCGCCTCCTCGTAATGCTTCAGCGCCGCGACCGGATCCTTCGCCGCGATCGCGTTGTCCCCCGCGTCCGACTCGTTGTAGGCGCGGCGCAGCTGCACCAGCCGGCGCAACTCGACGTTCGGATGCGGGTGGTCCTCGACTCGCAGGTCCATCACGCGATCGACCCACGGCTTCCCGGTCGAGGTGCTGCGCACGATCAGGATCGCCGCCGACTGCCGGCCGCGGATATCGCCGCCCTCCTTCTCGGCCGCGTCGAGTGCGGCGAGCAGCCGCTCGGCGAGGTCCCCCTTCGCCGTCTCGTAGGCGCGGGCCATCGCCGGCCACACGCTCGGCTTCTCCATGAGATTGGCCTGCACCGAGAACTGGGATCCCACCTGGTGCCCCGCCGCGGGAATCGCACCGGGCCCGGTGTGCGCGGCGACACGGCCCTGCGCGTCGACCATCGCCACCTGCCGCACCGACGGGTTGGGATCGGCGCGCTTGAGCGAGTCGAGGGCCGCCGGCGCGGACATCCCGCCGCGCATGAGCGCGAGCCCGTTCGGCCCGTAATCCACGAGCACGAGCGACTGCGTCGCCACCGCGCCCACGCCTGCCAGGGCCCACGGCACGATCGGCCCGACGCTGAAGTAGTGGGACTGCACGGCCACGCCCATCTCACCGGTGACGGAGTCGCGGGCGACGATGGAGTAGGTGGTGACAGGGGTGGTCGGGAGGGGCGCGGCGAGCAGGAGGCCGAGCGCGAGTGGAGCGAGGGCGACACCGGGCACAGGAACCTCCGGGCGAGAGGAATCACGGGGATGGATCGAGCCGGGCGATTCTACTTCGCGGCGGCGCGCGGCGGCAACCGATCAACTGGTCTCAAGACCAGTTGAGACATGAGGTTTGAGTCCACTCCCAACAGGTTGTGGGACAGGTGGTTCAACTCGATGGGTGTGCCACGCGGCTAGGCCATGCACGGGTCCGCGCGCCGATGCGACTCGCCGTCCAACTTGCGCCGGCACGAGTCGCGCCCCACCCGCCGCACCCCACTACAGGTCGTGCGGCATCACGCTCCCGGGCGACAGGAAGTAGTAGTTCCAGGGGTAGTGCAGGAAGTTCGAGACGTCGCTGGTGTAGACGCAGGCGAAGTCCTTGAGCTGGTGGCCGAAGCGGCTCGCCTCGTTACCCACGCGGAAGATCGAACCCCACGTCGGGTTGTACGCCGCCTCCACCTTGCGTCGGAGCGCCTTGATGCGGCCCGCCAGGGACGCCGCGCGATGGTCGAGGTCGGCGATCTGGTGCGCCAGCTCCTCGAGTTCGCGCAGCTTCGCCGTGCGCCGCCGATCGCCGCGTGTGCGCCGGCCGCCGGGTCCGCTACCGGTGCCGGCCAGGAGCGCCTTGAGCCGCGCGGGCAGGTCGCCGTTCTCGGTCCCGCCGATCGCCGTCCCCCCGTTGACGGCCGCACCCGCGCCCGCCGAACCCGCGCGCCCCGCGCCCGCCTGCCGCACGCGCGGATCGTAGATGGCGAGCACCAACGCTGCGTCCTCGTCATCGTCGCCACCGAGGGAGAGCGACAGCTCGCGCCATTCGCGACCGCGCGCCGCCTTCTCGAGTTCGAGCTGGTCGTGCTCGTTCGCCAGGCGCTCGAGCGTCTTGTAGGAGCGCGCCTGCTCGTGGGTGACCGCGACCTCGCGCTCGACCTCGGGCACGATCATCGCGGTGCGCCAGCCGAGCGAGCGCTTCGAGCGCAGGATGTCGCCGTAGGTGTGATCGCCGAAGTACAGGATCTGGTCACCACCGACGCCCATCTCCTGCTCGAGGTAGGCCGCGTTGCCGCCGGACCACGCGGGCACGCCCGTCGTGCTCACCACGGGCTCCCCGGCGACCACGCCGGCCTCGACGGCGAAGTACGATGGTTTCCGGGACGAGACCACGATGTAGTCGAAGAAGCGCTCCCACGAACGATCGTTCTTCCTGCGCTCGAGCAGGTGCTCGAGCAGCGCGGCGCTGTAGTACCACTCGGAGTTGGTGAGCAGGAACAGCTTCTTCCCCGCACGGCGGAACTCCTCGAGCAACACCGGCAGGCGCGGGTCGCGACGCACGAAGTTGCCGACGTTCTTCGTGATCACGGCCTTCAGCGAGCCATCCCCATGCGCCTCGTCGATCATCGCGCGGACGTCTGCATAGAGCAGAGCGAAGTCGGGTCGTTCCCCCTTGCCCTCGAACAGGTCGATCAGCAGCAGATAAAGATGGACCTCCGGCAAGTGAAACAACGTGTCGACCGACACGAACCCGTCACCGGAGAAACGCGGCGTGCGGTCGTTGTACAGGCGGTCGCGCTCGTCGGCATCGAGCCGCTTCGTGCCGTGCACCGCGCGGGACACGTAACGGAAGTAATCCATCTTGATCAGGTTGCCGCGCACCTTGTCGACGATCAGGCCGCGCACGACGAACGTCGGGTCGTAGCGGAAGCGCAGGACCTCGGCCGGATAGCCGCGCTTCTCGACCAGCTTCTTCTTGGTCAGCTCGAAGGCGAGCTTCTCGATCGGGATCGCGTCGTAGTGCGCGAGCGTGTGGTCGAGGTCGAAGCCGACCGCGGCGACCTGCGAGAAACGCAGGTTGCGGTTGACGAACACGCGCTCGGGCTTGGGAATGAAACGATCCGACGCGGGGAACGAGCGGCGCGTCGGGCTCGGCACCGCGGTCGGGCCGGGGGTGGTCGGCAGGTCGGGAACGTCGGTCATGCAGTCTCCTGGGGAAGCCACGAAGGCGGCGCCACGCCCACCGGGCGTCGCGTCACGAAAGGCAGGGCGCGCACGAAGGCCGGCGCGCGGGCGCCGTCGGCGCGGACGGCCGTGAGCGCCGCACCCACCACGCAGTCGCGGCGCACGAACGCAAGGCCCACGGTCGCATCGAGAGAGGAGGCGCGGGACGCGCGCGTGACGACCCCGGCGGCAGCGCCGGCGGCATCCTCGAGCGCCGCGCCCGCCCAGTCGACTCCGTGGGGAACATCGAGCGTCAGCCCGCGAAGCACTCGCCTGGTCTCGCCGAGCACATGGACGCGGCGCACGATCTCCTGTCCCATCCAGCAGCCCTTCGTCAGGCTCACGGCGGCCATCATGCCCAGCTCGTTCCACACCCTCGCCTCGGCCAGCTCGGCGGCCCCGATGCGACCCGCGGTGATCTCGAGCAGGTCGAGCTGCGTCGCCGACAGAGCGACCGTCACGCCGGATCCGCCGGAGGCAACGGCCGCCAGCTCGACCATGCGATCGACGGACGACCAGTGCAGCGCGCCGAAGCCGCCGAGGCGCGACGCACGGAGCACCGCATGTCGCACCGCCGGCACGGTGGCGAGCACGGCCTCGTCTTCGAGCGCGGGATCATCCTCCGTGAAGCCAGTCCCGTCGGCGAAGCCGACGCCGGGCGCAGGATCGCCAAGACTGTCCAACGGCCCGCCCTGCCCGGGTGAACCCAACGCGATGGCCAACCGACCGGGATCCGATGACTCGTACGCCACGACTCCAGCGGAAGCCCACGCGGTGCGCACGTCGTCGGCGATGATGCGCCCATCGAGCGCGGCGCGCGCCTCCTCGGCGCGGTCCACCGGCAACTCGAGCAGCAGCACCTCGGGGAGCACGTACAGGTGGAAATCCGCGATCGGGCGGCCGCGATCGTCGGTCAGCGCGCCGTGGATGCCCTCGCCCGGGTCTAGCCCGTCGAGATCCTGCGCCACCAGCGCCTGCAGGAAGCGCATGCGATCCGCGCCGCCGAGCACGAGAATGCGCACCGGCGGCACGAACGCGACGAGGCCGCCAACGATGGGATCGGCAGCGCGAGCGGCGGCGGGCACGGAGCGATCGACCAGGGGAGGCGAGCTCAGGACGCGCGAATCGCGTCGAGGAGGTCGTCGTTCCCGCGCATGTCGGCCAGCTTTTCCTCGACGTGCTTCCAGCGCAGGATGCCCTGCTTGTCGATGAAGAAGTAGGCGCGCCTGGAGAAGAACGCGTCCTCGATCAGCACGCCGTAAGCGCGCGAGACGTCGCGCTTGAAGTCGGAGAGGAGCTCGGTCTGGAAGCCGGCCTTCTCCTGGAATGCCTTCTGCGAGGCCGTGTGGTCCACGGACACGCCGAAGACGTGGGTGTCCTGCGCTTCGAAGCGCGAGACGTCGTCCCAGAACGCGCACATCTCGGCGCGGCAGACCGGGGTGAACGCGAGCGGAAAGAACGCCAGCAGCACGCTCTTCGACCCAACGAACGAGGAGAGGGTCACCGACTTGCCGCTGGTCGAGGGAAGGGTGAAGTCCGGCGCGGCTTCCCCAACCGAGGGCTCCTGCTGCAGCACCATCGTCATGCCCGTCCTTTCACTGGCGGTACTGCGCCTTGATGCGGCCCCAGGTCGAGTTCTCGGCCGCGGTCGAGACGTCGTTCACGAGCCAGATGTACCCGGCACCCGAGCGATCCGACACGAAAGCCATCTGGCTGGTCAACGGCGACCACGACGGCTCTCCATCGTAGCTACCCGAGCCGTCGGTGATGGGCCGCGGGTTCCCCCCGGTGGCGTCCATGATCCACAGCGACGTGCCGCCGCTCGCTTGCTGGTAGGCGATGGTCAGGCCGGTCGGCGAGTAGGCCGGCTGCGACTTGCTCCCCGCACCGCCGCTCAGCTGCACCGGCGTCCCCCATGCAGCACCCGCCCGGGTGCAGGCAAACAACTGCCGTCCGCCGCCGCGATCCGAAGAGAACACGATGCGACTCCCGTCGGGCGAGAAGCACGGGTGGAGATCGGTGTACCCCGGCCCGGTGACCTCGGTGAACTGCGTCGCGGACTGCGTGCCGTTGGGCTTGAGCGTCCAGATCTGGTAGCCCGCCCCGCCGCGCGACGTCGCGAAGACGATTTCCTGCGACGGCCCGGTGCCCCACCAGTGTGGATCGAGGTAGTCGAACGGACCGCGCACCATGAGCGTGAGCGGATTGCCGCCGGTCGCCGGGCACCGCCACAGCCGCGAGAAGCCGAGCGTGTCCTGCGCCGACATCACGACCCACCCCCCATCGGGCGAGGTGGCGACCGCGAACTCCTCGATCTCCCAGGACGTCAGGCGCGTGCCGGTCGTGTTCATCGGCGCGTTCGAGACCTTGCGATAGATGTAGGGAAAGCCGGCGACGCGCGTCGAGTAGTAGACCGACCCGCCATCGGGCGACCAGGCTGGCGCGCGATCTCCTCCGAGATTCAAGGAGGTGAACTGTTGATAGGATGCCTGCACTTCGGCGCCGGCAAAGCCGGCGACGAAGAGGCATCCCACGGCCACGCCGACGAGCAGGGCGCCCCGCAGCAATACTCGAACAATCTTCACGGCCAACCTCCCGGGACCTCCAGGGGTCGAATGCACCCTCCAGGCTCCGCCTGGACTATGGCGCCGCCGCAACGCGCGCGGGTGCCGCCGCGGTCACGGCATCCTCGCGTTGTCCGAGCGCGAGGCGACGCCGGATACCAAGCCCGGCGCCGAACAACAGGATACCCATCCCCAGCCAGACGAGGCCGATGAACGGCTTGGTCGACAGCTCGACCGCGAGCACGTCGGCCGGCGGCGGTGCGCCCGCGGCCTGGATGGCGATCTCGGCGGTGCCTCCGTTCGGGTCGACGTTGGCCAGCGTCGCCGCGCCCCCGCCCGGCAGGTCGACCGGCGTCTTGGTCATCCCGTACGGCGTGACCGCGATCTTCGGCTGGATGACCGGCGCATCGGGCCCCTCCCCCACGGCGACCAGGGCGATGATCGAGAATCCGTTGGGGTCCCCCATCTGGCCCTCGCGCTTGAACTCGCGGAAGGTCAGCCGCACGCCGCCTGCCTCGCCGCTTTCGCCCTTCTTCAGGATGACCGTGGGCAGACCGCCCTCGGCCGACTTGAGTTCGATCGGCGCCAGGTAGATGTCGTTGTTCCACGCCCGCTCGACGTGCGGATTGCGCATCGTCGACTGGTTGAACTCGCTGTACCACATCACGGGCCGCGCCTCGTAGCGCCGGCCACCGTGCTCGACGAATACGGCGAGCTGGTCCTTGCCGTCGGGCTGCTTGCGGACGCCGTCGTAGCGCAGCTTCATCCCCAGCGCCTCGACCGTGCGGCCCTGCGGCAATGCGATCTGCTGGTCCTTTCCGAACGTCGAGTAGACGAGCACGCCCAGAAGCATGACCGCGAAGCCGAAATGCGACACGTACCCCGCCGCGTAGGAGAGCCCGCGGCGCGACGCCTTGAGTAGTACCGACAGGTTTGCCACCAGCGCGAAGACGGCGCCGAAGACGAGCAGGATGTCGAGCGGATCGATCATGCCGGCGATCCGCGCGCCGACCGCGGCGAGAACGCCTGCGGCGAGCGCCGGTGTGGCCGCGCGCAAGAGCCCCTTCGGAGCTTCCTGCCGCCAGCGCGCCAGCGGGCCGATCGCGACCAGCAGGCAGACCAGCAGCCCGAGCGGCGAGTTCACCTTGTCGTAGTACTCGACCGCGACGTTCCCCGGAGGGCCGAAGAGTCGCGAGATCAGGGGCGCCGACGTGCCGGCCATGGTCAACAGGGCGATCAGGCAGAACACCAGCATCCCGAGCCACAGCGCGAACTCGCGCGAGGCGCCGCCCAGCTGCGCGTTCGGGTGCGCCATCGCACCCGAGCGGATCGCCCACGCGCCGTAGCCCGTGACGGTGAAGAAGCCCATGTAGGTGAGCAGGTATCCCGACAACCCCAGGTCGACGAACGAGTGCACCGAGAAGTCGGCGAGGACGCCCGAACGAGTCAGGAACGAACCGTAGAGCACGAACAGGTACGACGTGATCCCGAGGAACAGCGTCGTGCGCGCCAGCGCTCCCGTGGCCCGCTGGACGAGCAGCCCGTGCAGCAGGGCGACGTTGAAAAGCCACGGCACGAGCGAGGCGTTCTCGACCGGATCCCAGCCCCAGAACCCGCCCCAGCCCAGCACCTTGTAGGCCCACAGCCCGCCCATGGTGAAGCCCAGGCCCAGGATGACGGTCGAGAGCAGCACGAACGGCGGGCCAGGCGCAGCCACGCCTTCTCGTCGCGGTGGACGAGCGTGGCCATCGCGAGCGCGAAGGGAACGATGAGCGACGAGTAGCCGAGGAAGAGCGTCGGCGGATGGATCGTCATCCAGGGGTCCTGCAGCAACGGATTGAGACCCGCCCCGTCGGCGGCCGGCACGGCCAGCAGCCGGAATGGGCTCTGGACCGTGAGGATGAACAGCAGGAAGATGGGCGCCCACTGCGCGAAGAACATGGCCGTCGGGATGATCCGGCTCCGCGCGCGCAGCATCAGCGAGGCGAGCAGCGTGGAGAAGAGGGCCCACATGAGGATCGTCCCCTCCTGCCCTCCCCAGAACGACGAGAACACGTACTTGAAGTCCATGTTCCGGGCCGAGTAGTTGGCGACGTAGCCGTACCGGAAGTCGTGGGTCACGAACAGGCGCATCAGCCACGCGCCCATGGCGAACAGGCCCGTCACCTGCAGCGCGAACAGGATGCGCGCCGGCCGCGCGAAGCGCGTGTCGCCGCGCCCCTCGAACAGGAACGCGCCGGCGGCGAGCAGCGTGCAGGCGAATGTGGCCCAGGTGAGGAGGATGCCGAAGTTGAACGGATCGCCATGCATGTCTACGAACCTCCGGTCGCGGCGGGAGCGGCGGTGGCGCCGCCCTCGGCCTGGTACTTCGACGGGCACTTGACCAGGAGCTGGTCCGCCTCGAAGCGGCCGTCCTTGAACGTGCCGATCGCGACGACGCTCGTCGCCTGCTCGAAGTTGGCCGGCTTGACGCCCTTGTAGACGACCTCCATCACCTCATGCTTGTCGTCCTCCAGCGCGAACACCAGCTCGGCCTTGTCCACGTCGTAGATGACCGTCGTTGGATCCGACAGCGTGCCGTTGACCTGCGACGACACGCCCGAGCGGCGAGCCTCGGCGAACGGGACGTACGGGG
>JANOEH010000021.1:0-6285 GCA_031413115.1 Candidatus Eiseniibacteriota bacterium
CGTGCTCGCCCGCGACCGCGTCGCCGTCGCGGGCGCGCGCACCGCGCGCCGCACGGCACTCCTGCGCGAACGGGCCGAGGCCGACTACGAGGTCGCCCTGTTCGAGCGCTCGGCATGGGCGGCGATTGCACTCGACGAGCAGGACTCGACCGAGGCCGACCTGCGCCCCGCAGTGGCCGCGGGCGACGACTTCCTGCGCCGCTTTCCGAACAGCCGGTACGTGCCCGCGGCCGTGTTCAATCGCGCCGATCTCGAGGCTCGCATCGCGGTGGCCCGGGCACGGGAGAAGGGCGGCGTGCCCGACTTCGGCCCGGCGATCGCTCGCTACGAGCAGTTGCTCGCCGCCCACCCCGACTTCCGCCGCGCTGACGCGGCGCTGTTCAACATCGCCGCCCTCGAGCGAGCGCGCGGCTCCGAGGCGGGCGCCGACCGCCGCCTCGCCGAGGTGATCGCCAAGGCACCCGACTCGGAGCTCGCCGCCGAGGCGCACCTGGCGCTCGGCGACCGCGCCTTCGAGACCAAGCGTTACGACGAAGCCGAGGGGCACTTCCGCGCCGTCGCCGCGCGCGGCGGGAGCTACGCGCCGATGGCCCGCTACAAGGAGGGCTACTCGGCCCTGCTGCGCCGCGATGCGCCGGCGGCGACGAACGCGTTTGGCTCGCTGCTCGCCATCGCCGACCTCGACTCGTCGACGGCGGGCGATGGCCTCGTCCAGCTCGCGCGCGCGCTGCGCCTGGCCGGCGGGGCGCCGGCGCTCGCGACGTATCTCGACGCGCACCCCGGCGTCCCGTACGGCGAGGACCTCGTGATCACCGTCGCGCAGCAGGAGAAGGAGGACGGCGCGCTCGACCGCGCCGCCCGCGCCTGGCGCCTGGGAATCGAGCGCTTCCCGCGCCGCCCCGGGACACTCGGCTTCGCCAAGGAAACGCTGGCCGCGTGGGACGCGCGTGGCCGCGCCGACGAGCGCTTCGACACGCGGCTCGACCTGGGACGCGCCTTTGCGCCTGGCAAGACCAGTGCGGCCGAGGGGCCCGAGGCCTCGGTGTTCGGCGCGCAGTGCCTGCTCGACGCGGCGTTCCTGATGCACGAGCGCGGGCGCACCAAGAACGACCGCGGCGCACTCGAGCGCGCGGTCGAGGTGTACCGCGAACGGGCGCGCCTCTACCCGGCGGCCGATCAGGCAGCACTCGCGGCCACGTCCGAGGGCGAGGCGCTGTTCGACCTCGGGCGCTACGGCGAAGCCGCGCGTGCGCAGGAGCGCAGCGTCGCGGGGCTGCCCACCACGATCGCCGCCGGATCCCCCGCCGACACGCTGCGGCGCGAGGCGGCGTTCGGGGCCGCCCTGGCCCGCGAGCGCGTCGCCGCGGCCGCGACCTATCGCCCGCCCGCCGAGCGCGACTCGCTCGAGCGCGCCATCGATCGCTTCGAGCAGGCCGCCCCGGGGGACGTGCGCCTGCCGCCGCTGCGCCTGTCACTGGCACTGGGAGCCAAGGACGCGGGCGACTCGACGCGCGCCCGCGCGCTGTTCGAGCGCATGGCCGGCCGCGATTCGAGCGAGGCGTCGCGCCGTTCCCAGGCCGAGCTGGGGCGCATCGCGCTCGGCGAGCGCCGCTGGCTCGATGCGGAGAAGAACTACGCGGGGGCGGGTGCTGCGTACCTGGGGGCCGGCGACCGCAGCGAGGAAGCGCGGCTGCTCGAGCTGGCCGCCTCGGCGCGCTTCAAGCAGGCCGAGGCGATCGAGGCCAGCGGCGACACGGCGGGCGCGGCGAAAGACTTCCGTGCGCTCGCCGACCGCTATCCCGGCTTCCCGCGCGCCGACGTCGCGCTCTATCGCGCGGGCCTCGACGACCTGGCCGCCGGCGCCCCGCAGCGTGCCGAGGAGCACCTGGCCACTCTGCGCGAGCGCTACCCGAACTCGAAGCTGGTCGACGACGCGCTCCTGCGTCGTGCCGAGGCACAGCTCGCCGCGCGCGACACGTCCGGCGCGGCGCAGACCTACGCCGGCGCGCCGCTGGTGCCCGGTGCGGACGGGCGCACCCGTGATGCGCGCACGCAGGCGCTGCTCGTCGCCGGACACGAGGAGGCCGCACGGCTGTGGCGGGCGAGCGGTTCGTACACCGATGCGGAAGCCGAGTACCGGAAGATCGCGCGCGAGGCGCCCGACCCGCAGGCGCGCACGCGCGCGCTCGCCGACCTGGCGACACTCGTCTACGAGCAGGGCCGCCGTGTCGAGGCGTGGCAGGCGACCGCGCCGTGGCGAGCGGGACGCCTGCCCGAGGGTTTCGCCCCCGACGCGGGCGCGGACCGCTCGGCGCGCTTCGTCGCCGGGCGATTGCTCGCCGACTCGTGCCTCGCGTTGCCGGTGGCGCATCCGATCAAGCCCGCGCTCGATCGCAAGCTCGCCGTGCTCGGCCCCGCGCTCGATCACCTCAAGGCGGCCGCGACGACCACCGAGAGTCCGTACTGGGGCGAGAGCGGCTACGTCGCCGGGCGCCTGCTCGACGACCTGGGCACGCGCGTCGCCGCGCTGCCGCCTCCGTCGAAGATGAGCGCCGCCGACAGCGCCGGCTACAGGGGCGCACTCGGCACGCAGGCGAACTCGTTCTATGCGCGGGCCGAGGACCTGTGGATCGCCACGCTCGAAGGCCTGGCCGACGTTGCGCCGGCGGCGGCACCCGGGGACACCGCGCGGGCGCTGCGCCGCCCGGTCGACGGCTGGTTCGGACGGATCTGGGAGCGACTCGAGCCGCGGCTGGTCGCCCACTACCAATGGCGACTCTCGGCGGCGGACCTGCCGCCCGAGCAGGAGGCCTCCCTGGGCGCGACCGGAGCGGGCGATGGTGGCACGCTGATCGCGGGTCTCGAGGACGCGGTCGGGACCCCGGTTGCCCCCGTTCCGGGGGCAATGAATGACTCGCTCGACGCGGGAGCCGTCGAGGACCTGCGAAACCGCTTGCGGTGGATCGCGCAATACGTTGCTGACGATCAGGTTGACGAGGCGGCCCGCTGGGCTGATGCGGCCCTCAAGTCCTTCCCGAATCGAGCCGAAATCTGGAATGATACGGGGGTGACCCGCCAGCTCCACGGCGATTGGGCCGGGGCCGATGCGGCCTGGTCTCGGGCGCTTCAGCTTGATCCGAAGAATCCCTCGGCGCTCTACAACCGTGCCGTGTTCGAGCGCTTCTACCGGCTCGATCGCGCCGCGGCGCGGCGTGCGTTCGAACGCTTTCTCACCCTCGGCCTCGATTTCGACGAGGCGCTCGCCGACCGTATGGCGGAGGATCGCAAGTGAGAGTCATTTCTTCATGCCGCGCGCTGTGCGCTTCCGTCCTGGTGCTAGCCCTTGCGGCGCCGGGCGTCGCGCTTGCGCAGTCGAAGCCCGCGGCGACAAAGCCTGCGCCGTCCGCGACGACGAAACCTTCGGCGCCTTCGGCGCCGAGACATGAACCCGGCAGGCCCGCCGCCGCGCTCGGCCTCGCCGCGCGCCGCCCCATCGTCCTCGACGCGTTGCACGTCGAGGGGAAGACCGACGCCCCGCGCGTCCTGTTCGTGCATGCCGGGCCGACCATCGCGCTCGAAGATGCGCCAGCCCACCCCTCGTACCTGAGGGACGACTTCACCGCGGCTCTCTCGTCGCCCGTGCGCGTGCGCGTGCGGACCGAGCCGCTTCGTCATCCGACTGCCGGAGGGAACCGATGAACCCGATCGAGATGTTCGCCACATTCTTCAAGGCGGGCGGTCCGTTCATGTACCCGATCTTCGCGATCGCGGTGCTGATCGTGGGCCTCACCGCCGAACGCTGGTGGGCGATCATGGTCAAGGGGCGCGCCTCGAGCCGCCGCCTGCTCGGAGTCGTGCTGCCGCTCGTGCGCGCCGGCCGGCGCGACGAGGCCGCCAAGAAGTGCAAGGAGTCCGAGACGCCGCTGGCGCAGGTCTGCGTCGCGGTGCTCGAGCGCCCGACGCGAGGCTCGAACCCGCTCGAGATGGAAGCCGAGCTGTTCGCCACCGCCGACTCCGCCGCCTCGATCGCGCTGCCGCCGCTGTCGAAGCGCATTCTCTATCTCGCCATGCTGGCCAACGGCTCGACGCTGCTCGGCCTGCTGGGCACGGTGTCGGGACTCATCTACTCGTTCAGCGCGGTCGGCCAGGCCGACCCGGCGCAACGCTCGGCCTTCCTCGCGGCCGGCATCGCCGAGGCGCTCAACTGCACCGCGTTCGGACTCATCGTCGCCGTGCCGACGCTGTTCATCCACGCATTCTACTCGTCGCAGGTCACCTCGATCAGCGACGAGGTCGAGGCCACCGCGGTCCGGCTGATTCACGCCATCTCGGGACTCGACCAGCCGTCGAACGTGATCCCGATGGGCCCGGCTATGGCCACCGCGAACGCCAACGCCATGGGCTCGACCGCGGCGCAGGCCGCGAACGCGAACGCCCCGCAGCGCCGTCCCGAGCCGCCGACGCCCGATGTCGCTCCGAACGTCGGGTAGGCGCGGCAGGAAGCGCGGCGGGCTGCTCGAGGGAGAGGACCTCAACCTCCTCCCCCTGATGAGCCTGTTCGTCGCTCTCGTGCCCACGCTCCTGTACTCGGCCGTATTCGTCCCCGTTTCGGCGCTCGGGATCGACTTCCCCGGCACCGGCGGTGCTGCGACCGCCAGCCCGCTCGCGCTCACCGTGCGCCTGACCGACACCACGGTCGGGCTCGACGGAGTGCCCGATCGCGTCTACGCGCAGCGCGACCGCACCACGCCCGAGGCCTGGGCGGCCGCCATGGACACCGTGCATGCCGAGCTCGCCGAGCTGCGCACCGCCTATCCCGCGGCGCAGGGCGCCATCCTCGTCGTCGCCCCGCTCGTTCCCTACCGCGACGTCGTGCACGTGATGGACGCCGTGCGCGAGGCCGGCTTCGGCAACTCGACCTTGCTCGGCGCCGCTGCGGCCGCGCCCGTGATGGGCGCCGACGGCGGCACGTCCAATGGCGCAGCCCCGGGCAGCACGCCATGAGGGGCGGCTACCTCCCGCACACCAGCGCGATGAATCGCCGCCGTCGTTCCGGCGAGGAGGCGATCGTCGCCCGCCTGTCGCTGACGTCCCTGATCGACATCTTCACCGTGCTCCTGCTGTTCCTGCTCAAGAGCGTGGTCGTGGGCGGCGCCGTGGTGACGCCGTTCCCGGGCGTCCAACTTCCACCCTCGAGCTCGACCGCCTCGTTCAAGGAATCGCCGGTGCTCGTGGTCACGCGCCAGGACGTCGTCGTCGACGGCGTCTCGGCCTGCGCCACGAGCGACGTCGAGAACTCGGACCGGCTCAAGATCGAGCCGGTCGAGGCCGCGCTCACCGAGCTGCGCGCCCACTCCGAGCGCCTTGCCGAGCGCAGTGCTGCCCGCAAGTTCGAGGGCAAGCTGATCGTCCAGGCCGACGAGACGATTCCGTTCCACGTGCTGCAGAAGATCATGTACACGAGCCAGACCGTGGGCTTCTACGACATCACTCTCGCGGTGCTGCAGAAGTGAGCGCGCGCCTGAAACCCGCCACCGCCGGCGCCGACTTCCGACCCACGCCGTTCGAGTCGCTCGACGCCGCGTCGATCGTCAGCTTCGGCACGTGCCTGATCCTGGGCGCCGCGCTGCTCGTGATCGTGCTGCTCACGCCAACCCGGTCGTTCGAGTCGCTGACCCTGGACGAACTCCCCGACCGCGTGACCCGGCTCCTGCTCAACGAGTCGGACCTCGCGCGGCTGTCCGACAGCGAGCGCGCAGCCGTGCCGACCGAGACGATCGTCCCCAATCCCGACGGCATCACCACGCCCGACGCCGAGGTCGCCCCCGACGCACCCTCGATCTCGCAGGTGGCCCCGCCGCGCGACGCCGTGGGTCTTCCGGGCAGCGAACCCGGCGGTGGCGGGGGTGATGGCACCGGTGGTGGCGGCGGCGTGGCCAGCGGGGCGCGCGGAGTCGCGGTCGCCGCGGGCGTGGCGCAGGCGGTCGCGGCGACCGGCGCCCTCGCCGAGGTCGACCGCATCGTCGGCGACTTCACCGGCGTGGTGGCCAGCGGTCGCGGCGGCAAGGCGCTGCGCCAGGGCGGCACGGGCGGCGGCGTCGAGCGACGCCAGGGAACCGCGGGCGCCGGCGCGCGCAGCGGCTCGGACCTGGGTGGCGTCGACGAGATCCTGGGGCGCGCCGACGGCAATGGCACGGGTGGCGGTGGCGGCGGGCGCGGTGCGGCGGGCACGGCGGGCGCGGGCGGGGGCGGCGGCGTGGGCCGCGCGCAGGTGCGGATCGCGGC
>JANOEH010000022.1:0-11509 GCA_031413115.1 Candidatus Eiseniibacteriota bacterium
AGGTTCTAAACAGGCGCTCGCCGAGGAGGCCGGGCGTGATCGCCGCGACCGGGTGAACGCGCGCCAGCCCCGCCTGCGCGGCGCGCTCGAGGACCCAGCGCAGGCGCCCGGGCTCGTCGAGCACGGGCACGGTGTTCGGCATGCACGCGACCGAGGTGAAACCGCCCGCGACGGCCGCGGCCGTGCCGGTGGCGATCGTCTCCTTGTCCTCCTGCCCGGGCTCGCGCAGGTGGACATGCGCGTCGACCAGTCCCGGCGCCAGAATGGCGCCGGCCGCGTCGAGCGTCCGTGCCCCGGTGGCCCCGGCATGCGTGCTCGCGGCAGAACCCCGCGCCACGAGACGTCCGTCGACGACGAGCACGTCCTCGAACCCGAGCGTGCCGGCGCCCGGATCGGCCAGGCGCGCGTTGACGAACAGCCAGGTGCGATCGTTCACGAGGCGGCCTCCACGGGGTCGAGCCCGCGGCACCAGCACAGCACGGCCATGCGCACCGCGACGCCGTTGGCGACCTGGGCGCGGATCACCGAGCGCGGCGAGTCCGCGACGTGGGAGGCGATCTCGACGCCGCGGTTCATCGGCCCGGGATGGAGCACGAGCGCGTCGGGCCTGGCCCCGGCCAGGCGCTTGCGGGTGAGCCGGTAGCGGCGGGTGAAGTCGGCGGCCGACGGCAGGTTCGACGCCTCCATGCGCTCGCTCTGCACGCGCAGCGCCATGACGGCGTCGGCCCCTTCGACGGCCTCGGCCAGCGAGGCGGTCACGCTCACCTGCCCGGCCGGGTCGCCCAGCGCCTCGGCGGCAGCGACGGGCAGCAGCGCGGTGGGCCCGCACAGGACGACATGCGCGCCGAGTTTCGTGAACGCCCACGTCGCCGAACGCGCGACCCGGCTGTGCTTGACGTCGCCGACGATCGCGATGCGGCGGCCGGCGAGCGAGCCCCAGTGATCGAGCAGCGTCCGCGCGTCGAGCAGGCCCTGCGTGGGGTGCTCGTGCGTGCCGTCGCCGGCGTTGACCACGTGCGCGGTCAGGTGCCGCGCCAGGAAGTGCGCAGCGCCCGAAGAGCCATGGCGCAGCACGACCAGGTCGAGCCCCATCGACTCGAGTGTCCACACCGTGTCGAGCAGCGACTCGCCCTTCCCCACCGACGAGCCCGTGGCCGCGAACGACACGGCGTCGGCGCCGACGCGGCGCGCCGCCCACTCGAACGAGACGCGGGTGCGGGTCGACGGCTCGTAGAACACGTTCGCCACCGCCGTGCCGGCGAGCACCGGCTTCTTCCGCCCGGGCGAGGCAAGAACGCGCTGGAACGCGCGCGCGCCCTCCAGCAGGCGGGCCATCTCGGAGGTGGGCAGGGTCTCGATGTCGAGGAGGTCGCGGCGGGGGGCGCTCAACTACTCCTCCATCTCCTTGATCACGACGCAGTCCTCGCCGTCGATCTCGCTGACGCGCACGCCGATGATCTCGCGCTTGGACGTGGGCACGTTCTTGCCCACGAAGTCGGCGCGCACGGGCAGTTCGCGGTGGCCGCGATCGACGATGACCGCGAGCTGGATGGTGCGCGGGCGCCCGATGTCCATGATCGCGTCCATCGCGGCGCGCACGGTGCGACCGGTGTAGAGCACGTCGTCGACCAGCACGACCACCTTGCCGGCCAGCTCGACGGGCATCTCGGTGCCGCCGACGACGGGCTGCGGACCGACGGTCGACAGGTCGTCGCGGTAGAGCGTGATGTCGAGGCAGCCCTGCGGCACCGTCGCGTTTTCGAACTCGGCGATCTTCGCCGCAATGCGCGCGGCCAGCGGAACGCCGCGGCGGCGGACGCCGACGAGAATGAGGTCCTGCGTGCCCTTGTTGCGTTCGACGATCTCGTGGGCGATGCGCGTGATGATGCGGCGCAGGCCTTCGGCATCGATGATCTCGGCCTTCTCGCGGACGGCCATGCTCACCTCCGGGTCCGGATATGAAAACAGCCCGCCGCGCTTGGGCGCGAGCAGGCTCGACAGGCGTGCGGCTTGGTCATGCCTGACCCTTTCCCGGCCTCGCGGTGCCGGATTAAAAGGAGGATGTCGGTTTGCGTTCGAAGGGCACGATAGCATGGCCCCTGGCCCGGCTCAACCCCGGATGCGGAGAATCCGGGGCGTCCGGCGCTCCCGCACCCCCCCGCCTCCGGGGCCGACCGGGTGCGGTCCTGATCGGGGCTCACCCGGCCTCGCTCGACTTGAAGTCAGAATCCGAACATGACGCCGACGCGGCTCAGCGGCCGGCCACCCTCGTAGGGAGAGAGCGGATCCTGCACCAGGTCGAACAGCACCTCGGCATAGGCCGACGACTTGCGTCCCATCGCGGTGGCGACTCCCCCTCCCAGCCAGAGGAACTCCACCGTCTCGCGCCCGACGCCGGCCGGCGTCGAGTTCGCGTCGAGACTGCGGGCTTCGAACTCGGCGCGGCCGTAGAACGCGGGCGTGAAGCGATAGCGCGTGAAGAGGCTGCCGCCGTAGCTGCTCGCCGTGCCCTCGCCGTCGTCGTAGCTCACGAACTCGTAGCTCGCGCCGATTCCCGCCGACAGCTTCGGGGTCAGCCCCCACGCCACGTTCGGCATGATCGCGAAACGCGCCTCGCCGTCGAAGAAGCCGATGGCGAACGAGCCGCCATAGTACGCGTTGAACTCGCGCGGCTGGGGCGGACGCGGGTTCGTCGGCGTGATCGGCGTGGTGCCGGCGGTCGAGTCGACGGCGGCGTCCGGAGCCGGGGCGGCGGGCGTGACTCCAGGCGTCGCGCCGAGGGTCGCCAGAGCGAATCCCACGCCCAGAAGGAGACTGGAATGGAGTGAAATCATGCGACGAGTCTACGCTGGCCGGCGCTCCCCGACAATCGGCACGTGCGGCACCGGCGCGTGCGGTATCAGGGGGATGCGGCGACGACCACCGGGCGGACGCGCCGCTGTCCGCCGGCATCGAGCTGCATGATCAGCCCTCGACCACGACCTTCGAGAGGTCCCAGCCGCGATCGAACAGCGCGCGCGCGGCGGCCAGCAGGCCCAGCCTGCGCCGACGGACCGCGACGTCCTCGACGTTGACCATCACGCCCTCGAAGAACGCGTCGATGGGCGCGCGCAGCGACAGCAGCGTGCCGAGCACCCCCTCGTAGTCGCGCGCCGCGAACTGCGGATCGGCCGATTTCGTGGCCGTCGCGAGGGCGGCGGCGAGCGCGGCCTCGGCCGGATCCGGGAACGCGTCGCCGGCGTGCGCGGGCACGTCGCCGGGTTGCGCGGCGCGCAGGATGTTGGCCACGCGCTTGTAGCCGATCACCAGCGGCACGAAGTCGGCCGCGCCGCGGCGGTTCGAAAGCGCGCGCGCGCGCTTCTCGACCTCAAGCGGATCACCTGCGCCTTCACGGCCGCCCTGCGCCGCGGCAATCTCGTCGTAGGCGAGCCCGCGGTCGGCCAGCGCCGTGGCGACGCGGCCGTCCCAGAACTCGGCGAGCTTGGCGCGCACCTCGTCGGACGGCGCGGCTTTCCGCTGCTGCATGAACCCTGCAAGCGCCGCGGCGCTCAACTCCAGGAGATCAAACGATCGTTGCTGATCGAGCAGGATCCGGACGACGCCGTTTGCAGCGCGACGCACGCCGTACGGATCCTCGGAGCCGCTGGGAAGCTTCCCCGCGAGAAAACAGCCGACCACCGTGTCCGCACGATCGGCGATCGCAAGCGCCGCCCCGGCGGATGTCTCCGGAAGCCGGTCACCCGCACCCCTGGGTCGGACGTGATCGCGGATGGCCGCGACGACATCCGGCGATGCACCATGTCGTTCGGCGTAGTAGGCGCCGATGACACCCTCGAGGCTCGCATACTCCTTGCCACTCCCGATCATCTCGGAAAGGAGGTCCGTCTTGCAGAGCCGGGCCGCGATTCCCGCGGCAGTCACCGCGGCGGGGCCGCCCCCCCAGTGCTTCCGGCCGGCAATCATGGCCGTGAGCAGCTCCAGCCGATCCGCCTTGTCGAGCATCGAGCCCATGCCCGCCAGCCACACGATGCCGGCGAGATCCGGCACGCGGTCCGTGGGCGACTTCACGAGGTCGGTGTCCCAGTAGAAGCGCGCGTCGTCGAGCCGCGCCTTGAGCACGGCCGCGTTGCCGGCGACGACGCCGGCGAGGTTGGTCGCGTCGCCGTTGCGCACGCCGACGAATGCCGGCAGCAACCTGCCGCCCGCGTCCTCGACGGCGAAGTAGCGCTGGTGCTCGCGCAGCGCCATGACGATGACCTCGCGCGGCAGGTCGAGGTACGACGGGTCGAACGCGCCCAGCAGCGCGGTCGGCGTCTCGACCAGGTCCTGGTTGATGTCGACCAGCTCCTCGTCCGCGACGAGCGTGCCGCCCGCCTGCGCCGCAAGCTTTGCGGCCTGGGCCACGATGTCCGCCCGCCGCACCGCCGGATCGGCCACGACCGACGCCGCCGCCATGGCCTCGACATACACGGAAGGCCGCGCGATCGCGACCTCGCCCGGACAGAGGAAGCGATGCCCGCGCGAGACGCGCCCGGCGGCGAGCCCCGCCACCGTCACGTCGAGCACGCGCTCACCGAGGAGTGCCACGATCCAGCGCAGCGGCCGCGCGAAGCGCACCTCGGCGAGCGGGCCGTCGAGCCAGCGCATCGCCTTGGGGAACGCGAGCCCGGGCCCATGACGCGCGACCGCCGTGGCGAGGATCTCCTCGGCGGTCTTCCCGATGCGCCGCACCGTGACCGCGACGTACTCGCCCTTGTCGGTGGCGACCTTGCGCACGGCGGAAGGCTCCACGCCCTTGCCCTTGCAGAAGCCGAGCAGGGCCTTCGTCGGGTTGCCGTCCTTGTCCCACGAAGAGGCGACGGGCGGGCCCGTCGCTTCTTCGTCGTAGTCGTCTTGCTTCGCCTCAACGGCGGGAATCATCACCGCGAGTCGGCGCGGCGTGGCATACGTGGCCGCGACACCGTGCGCCAGCCGCGCGTCATCGAGCGCGGCCACCAGGCCCGCGGCAAGCTGCGTGAGCGCGGGCGCGATGTACGACGCCGGCAGTTCCTCGACGCCCAGTTCGAGCAGGAAGTCCTCGCGCTCGCTCACGCTTTCACCTCTGCGGTGGGTGCGGCAGCGGCGGGCGCGGCGGGCGCCAGGAGAGCGCGCTGCTCGGCCGGCAGCATCGGGAACCCCATCTCCTCGCGCCTGGCGAGATACGCCACTGCCGCCGCGCGCGCCAGCTTGCGCACGCGGCCGATGAAGCCCACGCGCTCGCTCACCGAGATCGCACCGCGGGCGTCGAGCAGGTTGAACAGGTGCGAGCACTTGACGACGCAGTCATAGCCCGGCATGACCAGCACGGCGGCGAGCAGGCGCTGCGCCTCGCCTTCCCACATGCCGAACATGGCGAACAGCTGCTCGACGTTCGCCTCCTCGAAGTTGTAGCGGCAGAACTCGACCTCGTTCTGCAGCCAGAGGTCGGCCCACGACAGGAAGCCGCCGCGGCCGTCGGCGGCGTACTTCAGCTCCTGAACGCTCTTCGTGCCCTGGATCGCCATCGCGATGCGGTCGAGCCCGTACGTGATCTCCCCCGAGATCGGCGACAGGTCGATGCCGCCCACCTGCTGGAAGTAGGTGAACTGCGTGATCTCCATGCCGTCCATCCACACTTGCCAGCCGAGGCCCCACGCGCCGAGCGTCGGGCTCTCCCAGTCGTCCTCGACGAGGCGCAGGTCGTGCGCCTTCGCGTCGATGCCGAGCCCGGCCAGGCTCTCGAAGTAGAGGTCGAGGATGTCCGGCGGGGAGGGCTTCAAGATCACCTGGTACTGGTAGAAGCGCTGGAAGCGGTTCGGGTTCTCGCCGTAGCGCCCGTCCTTGGGCCGTCGCGACGGCTCGACGTACGCGGCGCGCCACGGCTCCGGGCCCAGCGCGCGCAGGAAGGTCGCGGGATTGAACGTGCCCGCCCCCACCTCCGAGGCGTAGGGCTGCTCGATCACGCAGCCCCGCTCGTGCCAGAAGCGCTCGAGCGCGATCAGCATGTCCTGGAAGGTTTCGGCGGGGCGAGCGGTCATCGGACTTCCCGGGCTTCGGCGCCCTCGAGGGACAGGAGCATCGCGAGGGACTTGAACCCCGCGAAGCGCGGAACATGGTGCTTCAAGTGCAGCTCGACCAGGCGCAGCATCTCGCCGGCGCGGGCCGAGGCGAATGGCGCCTCCGGGTCGGCCAGGTCCAGCGCAAGCGCACGGGCGATGCCCGTCAGCGCCTCGCGCGAGACGACCGCGACCGTGCCCTCGCCCTCGGCGCAGCGCGCGCACACCGCGCCGCCGCGCGCCGGCGCCCAGCGGTCGGCCGGCGGCGCGCCGCAACCGGCGCAGCGATCCGCGACCGGCCGGTAGCCGAGCACGCCCGCGCCCTGCAGCTGGAACGCGAGCGTGATCGACGCCAGCGTCTTCTCGTCCGGTGCGACGCGCAAGGCGGCGATCGCGGCGAGCACCAGGTCGTAGAGCCGGGGTTCGTGCTCGGTCTCCCACACCAGGCGATCGACGAACTCGAGCACCGCCTGCGCGTGCACGACGCGGGCGAAGCCGAGATCCGGCCACGCCGCGATCACGTCGACCTTGGACAGCAGGTCGAGATCGCGCCCGTCCTTCCGGTAGAGCACGACGTCGACCTGCGACAGCGGTTCGAGCCCGGCGCCGAACGGCCGCCGCGGCCCGCGGGCGCCCTTCGCCACGCCGCGGATCAGCCCGAACTCGCGGCTGAACAGGACCGCGATTCGGCTGGTGTCTCCGAGGGCGTAGGTGCGCACGACGACGGCTTCGCAGCGGGTGAGGGCCATATTCCAGTGCAGGATAGGCGACCGCGGCCGCCCGGCGCAGCCTATTTCCCGGCGCGGCCCACGGCGAGCGTCTTGATGCGGCGCGCATCGGCGACGAGCACATCGAGTCGCACGCCCTGTGCCTGCACCGTGTCCCCCACGCCCGGGATGCGCCCGAAGCGTTCGAGGAAGAGCCCGGCGACGGTCTCGTAGTCCCCCTCGGGGAGGTCGAGGCCCAGCGCCTCGTTGACGTCGACGATACGGGCCGCGCCGTCGACCGCGTGGCGGCCGCCGTCGAGGGGCCGGAATGCCGTCGCGGCAGCCTCCTCCTCGCCGCGGATGTCGCCGACCAGTTCCTCGACCAGGTCCTCGATCGTGACCAGCCCGGCGGTGCCGCCGTACTCGTCGACCACGATCGCGATGGCGCGCCGGCGGGCGCGCATCTCGCGCAGCAGTTCGTCGCACGGCTTCGCCTCGGGCACGAAGTCGACCGGACGCAGCAGGCCATCGACCGGCAGATCGGAGCTGGGCGCGCGAAACAGGTCGAACAGGTGGACGATGCCGACAATCTGATCGAGGTCGTCGCGATACACCGGGATGCGCGTGAAGCCCTTCTGGCGCACGACGCCGATCACCTCGCGCACGGTCGTCCCCAGCTCGACGGCCACGATCTCGGTGCGCGGGCGCATGGCCTGGCCGACGGCGGTTTCACCGAAGTCCATCACGCGCGACAGGATGCGGCCCTGGCCGGGGGCGACCTGTCCCGTCTCCTCGCTCTCGTCGAGCAGGAGCTGGAAATCCTGGCGATTGAGCGCGGCGCGCGCGGGCGACGCCTTGACTCCAAGGAGCCGCACCAGCCCCGTGGCGACCAGGTTCACCGTGCCGATCAAGGGCGCAAAGAAGCGCGACAGCGCGTCGAGCGGCGGCGCCAGGCGTACCGCCAGGTCGTCGGCCTGCGCCCGGGCGATCGCCTTGGGCACGATCTCGCCGGTCACCAGGAGGAGCGCGGTGAGCGCGATCACCACCCACGGCACGGTCCACGCGCCGAAGCGGTGGATGAACCACAGCGTCGCCAGCGTGGTGACGAACGTGTTCGCCAGCGTGCCGCCGACCAGCGTCACGCCGAACAGTCGCGGCCCGTCGGACAGGAGCACGAGCGCGCGCGCGGCGGCGGCGTCACCCGCGTCCGCCCGGTGCGACAGCCGCGTGCGGTTGGCCGACACGAGCGCGGTCTCGACGGCCGAGAAGAACGCCGAGACCAGGAGGCCGAGCGCGACCAGCGCGAGCGGGATCACGCCGCCACCCCGGGCTCGACACGCACGCTCCACACCTGCCGGCCGGTCACGGCCTCGACCGTGAGGCGAGCATCGCCGACGACGAACGTGTCTCCCTCGGCCGGCGCGTCGTTGTGCAGACGGGCGACCAGCTCCGCCATCGTCTCGCCCGACGCGCCCGGCAGCCGGACGCCGAGCAGCCGGTTCACCTCGGCGACGGCGACGCGGCCGCGAAACGTGCCCCTGCCCTCGCCGAGCGGCCGGAACGCCGGCTCCTCCTCCTCGAACTCGTCGGCCAGGTCGCCGACGATTTCCTCGAGGACATCCTCGAGCGTGACGATGCCGAGGGCGTGCTGCGCGTCGTCGACGATCACCGCTAGGTGCACGCGCTCCTTCTGGAACGCGCGCAGCAGCTCCTCGAGCCCGGTCGCGGGCCGGGCAAAGAAAGGCGGGCGCATGATGCCGCGCACCGCGCGATCGCCCGGATCGGCCAGCGTCCAGGCGACGATGTCCTTGGCGTAGAGCACGCCGACGATGCGATCGATCGTGCCGTCGTAGAGCGGGATGCGGGCGTGGCGCGCGTCGGTGAACACGTCGAGCGCGGCTTTGATCGGCGTGTCGGCGCTCATCAGGACGACGTCGGCGCGCGGCACCAGGATCTCGCCGGCGGTGCGCTCGCCGAAGCGAAATGCACCGCGGAACAGGCGGCTCTCCTCGGCGTTGAGCGTGCCTTCGCGGGCGCCCACCTCGACCAGGGTCTCGAGCTCGTCGGCCGACAGCGGCTCGGGCTCGCCGCCGCGCACGAAGCGCGTCGACCACCCGGCGATGCGCTCGAGCAGGGTGGCCAGCGGAGCCAGCGCGGGGCGCATCGCGGCGTAGGCGCGCGCGGCCCATGGTGCCACCGCCTCGTTGCGCTCGAAGGCGACGGTCTTGGGCGCCAGCTCGCAGACGACGAGGAAGAAGGCCGACAGGCCCAGCGTCTGCCCGCCGATCAGGATCCACTCGGGCACGTCCAGGGAGAGCCGCACGACGCCGCGATCGAGCAGCACCGCGGCCACCGCCGCCGCGCCGACCCCGACCAGCGTGTTGCCGAGCAGCACCTGGACGAGCAATGAGTGCGGCTTCTCGAGCAGGCGGCGGAACACGTCGCCGACCGTCCCTTTCTCCTGCGCCCAGCGCCGCGCGCGCGCCCGCGGCACCGCGAACAGCGCGATCTCGATCGTGGCGAAGAGCCCGGAGAGGAACACCAGCACGCCGAACAGCGTCAGCAGGTTGGCGGCGCTCACGGGCGCGCCTCGCGCAGGGCCGCCGCCGCGATCGCCTCGAACGCGGGGAGGCCGCCGCGCGGCAGATCCGTGCGCAGCGCGACGCGCTCGGCCGCGCGCATGATGCGCCGCTCGCCGGCCTTCACGTGATCGTGCCCGCAGAGGTGCAGGAGCCCGTGGGTGACCAGGCGGAGGAGTTCGGCGCCGGGCGAGTGGCGGTAGCGCTTTGCCTGCGCGGCGATCCGCGCCGTCGACAGGTAGAGCTCGCCCTCGAGCCCGCGCCGGGTCGCGCCGGGGCCGTCGTCGGCGTAGGTGAACGAGAGCACGTCGGTGGCGCGGTCGATGTTCCGGTAGCGCGCGTTCAGCGTGCGCAGCTCGGCGTCGCTGGCGAAGACGATTCCCAGGTCGACCCGGCGCACGCCCTCCCGCCCCAGCACCGCGCGCGCGTAGGCGGCGAGGCGGGCGCGAGCGGCGGCCGGGAAGCCCGGCCTAGGGTCGCCGGCTTTCGCGAGCGTGATCGGCATCGCGGCCCTTGACGGGAAGTTCGGGGTAGGCGACGCGCACATGGAAGATGCCCGTCAGGACCTGGAGATACGCCTCGCGGATCTTCGCCAGGTCGGCGAGCGACAGCCCGCACTCGTCGAGCTGCCCCTCGTGCAGGCGCTGGTCGACGATCTTGTCGACCAGGCCCTTGAGCCGCGCCGGGGTGGGGTTCGACAACGAGCGCGAGGCGCCCTCGATCGAGTCGGCCATCATGACGATGGCGGTCTCCTTCGACTGCGGGCGCGGCCCCGGGTAGCGGTACTCGTGGTCCGGCGTGGTCGGATCCTGCTCCAGCGCCTTGGCGTAAAAGAACGCCATCACCGTCGTCCCGTGGTGCTCGGGGATCGCGGCGTACACGGCCGGCGGCAGCTTCTCCTTCCTCGCCAGCACGAGGCCATCGACCACGTGCGACTTGATCACCAGCGCCGACATCGACGGCGTGAGCTTGGCGTGGCGCGACACGGCGCCGGCCTCGTTCTCGGTGTAGTACTCGGGCTTCATCAGCTTGCCGATGTCGTGGTGATAGGCGCACACGCGGGCGCGCAGCGAGTTCGCGCCGATCGACATGGCCGCCGCCTCGGCCAGCGAACCGACCAGCAGCGAGTGATGGTACGTGCCCGGCGCCTCGATCATCAGGCGACGCAGCAGCGGCCGGTTGAGGTCCGACAGCTCGAGCAGCGTGATGTCCGACGGGACACGGAACGCAGCTTCGACGATGGGCAGCAGCACCATGGCGAGGAACGACGACAGCGCCGCGCCCATCACGCCGGCGAGCACGTCGCGGGCGATGGCGCGGACGGGCGCCTGCTGCCCGAACCCGGTCGCCGCGACGGCCAATGCCACCGCCATCGCCACCGAGAACAAGGCGACGTAGAAGTGCCGGCGCTGGCGCATGCGGCGCACCGCATACACGGCGACCATCGAGCCGACCACGGCCACGGGCACGAACGCCGGGCGATACTCGGCGACCGCGGCCAGGGCCACGACCAGCAAGAGCGAGAACACCAGTGCCAGCCGCTTGTCGAACAGGATCGACAGGATCAGCGGTGCGAACATGATCGGCACCGCGTACTCGGGCAGGTGGAACACGCGCGTCACCAGCGCCGCCGCGCCGAACGTGGCCGCGACCAGCATCGCGCACAGCAGCAGGAGCCCGTTGTCGTGATACGCCAGCGGCTGCTCGAAGCGCAGATAGATGGCGAACGCGGCGACGAACAGGAGCAGCAGGGTGATGCGCGCCAGCGACGGGCCGAACAGGTCCTGCGGTCCGCGAATCTCGCCCTGCAGCGCCTCGAGCGAGCGGATGCGCGAGAGCGTGGCCGGCGTGATGCGCTCGCCCGCGTCGACGATCTTCTCGTTCTTCTTCACCTCGCCGACGTCGGTGGCGATCGCGGCCTTGACCTGGGCACGCCGCCAGTCGGTTTCGTCCACGTCGAAGAGCACGTTCGGCCGGGCGAACGCCGAGACCAGCGAGACGATTGCCGCCTGCGCCGAGGGATCACCGGCGAACAGCGCCGCGGCGCGCCCCCGTGCGGCGGCGTCGACCTCCCGGAGGTCGTACAGCGAGTCGAGCGGCACCGTGCGCTCGCCGACCAGCGTGCGCACGTCGGCGACGGTGCGCCCGG
>JANOEH010000023.1:0-12628 GCA_031413115.1 Candidatus Eiseniibacteriota bacterium
CGCTCGAGTTCACGCCCCACGAGATCCTGACCCTCGCCTCGATCGTCGAGGCCGAGGCCATGCTCGGCTCGGAGCGGCCCCGGATCGCGGCCGTCTACCTGAACCGGCTGCGGCGCAAGATGCTGCTGCAGGCCGATCCGACGGTCCAGTACGCGCTGGGGGGACACCGGGCGCGCATCTTCTATTCGGACCTGCGGATCGAAAGCCCGTACAATACGTACATGCACCCGGGGCTGCCGCCGGGGCCGATCGGCAACCCCGGGCGCTCCAGCGTGCAGGCGGTCCTCAATCCGACCCCCGGGAGCCGCGAGTTGTTCTTCGTCGCCCGGGGCGACGGGGGACACGTCTTCACCGAGTCGGGCGAGCAGCATCTGGCAGCCGTGGCGCGCGTGCGCTCCGCGCGGGCGGCGCTGCCCGATTCCCTGGGCGGCGGGTTCGTCTCGCTGGACTCGGCCGGCGCCGGGCTCGCCGCGCCCGCGACCGTCGCCGTGCCCGACTCCAACTGAGGGTCCATTCCTTGATCGAACGCATCACCGTCTCACCGACCGCCTTCCCGACCCGCGTCGCGGCATTGCGCGCCTTCCTGCGCGAGCTCGGCTCCTGCGTGGTCGCGTACTCCGGCGGCGTCGACTCGAGCGTCGTGCTCGCCGTTGCGCGCGAGGAGCTGGGGGCGCGCGCCCTCGCGGTCATCGGCCGCTCGGCGACCTACGCCACGAGCGAACTCGAGGCGGCGTTGGCCCAGGCGCGGCAGCTCGGGATCGAGCCGCGCGTCGTCGCCACCGCCGAGCTCGACGATCCGCGTTTCGTCTCGAATCCATCGAATCGCTGCTACTTCTGCAAGGGCGAGCTCTACGTACAGCTTGCCGCACTGGCCGCGAGCGAGGGCTTCGCCGCCGTCGTCGACGGGACGAACGCCGACGACCTCAGGGATCACCGCCCCGGCCATCGCGCCGCCGGCGAGCACGCCGTGCGCTCGCCGCTGGCCGCGCTGGGTTTCACCAAGGGCGAGGTCCGGGCGCTGGCCGCGCAGCTTGGCCTGCCGTCGGCCGACAAGCCGGCGATGCCGTGCCTGTCGTCGCGCTTTCCCTATGGCAGCCGCATCACCGCCGAGCAGCTGACGCAGGTCGAAGCTGGCGAGCTGTGGTTCCGCGAGCGCGGCTTCCGCGAGGTGCGCCTGCGGCACCACGGCAGCGTCGCCCGCCTCGAGCTCGAGCCTGCCGAGTTTGCACGTCTGGTCGCCGATCCCTTGCGGGATGAGTGCGTCCAGGCGCTGAAGCGCCTGGGTTTTGCCTACGTCGCACTCGACCTGCAAGGTTTCCGTTCCGGCAGCCTCAACGAGACGCTGCCGACCGTCTCCCTTCCCCTCACCCGGAGTTCGACCTGATGAGTGCGCCCCGACCGGTGCGCGACGCGCGTTCGTCGCGTCGCCCCGCGAACGCCCGTGGTGCCCAGGCGGCCCGCCTGGCCCTGCGCGGCGAAAGCGTTCGCCACGAGCCGTTCCTCGCCTTCGGGCGCAACAACTGGCTGCTCATTGGGGCCGGAGTGCTTGCCGCCTTGATCGGCTACGTCCTGCTGGCCCGCGGGGATATCTCGCTGGCGCCGGCCCTGATCGTGGGTGGCTACTGCGCCCTGATCCCCCTGGGGATCGTCTGGCGGGACCGGCCGCGAAGGGTGGAGAAACCCGGTACTCCCGGGGGCGAATAGCTCAGCTGGTTAGAGCACTTGCCTTACAAGCAAGGGGTCACAGGTTCGAATCCTGTTTCGCCCATCGATTGTGCAAGTGATTGGGAATGCTGTTTTTAGAACCAGACAAGCGGGCCCAGCCCGGGGTCGGGAGGGGATGGGGGCCACGGGGGATGCCGGGCTTGGGTGAAAAGGCCCGCCTTCGGCGGGAATATGCAAAGAAAAAGTTCGGAACCGAGAGGTCCGAGCCGGGGTTCATGTCGGAGGACGCGCCGAGCATCCCCCGCGCGACCCGACTTTCGGGTTGACATACCGAAGCTAGGCTGGTAACCTTCTTCGCGTTACACGGTGTCTGTCCCCCAGACGCACACCGGCCCGATTTGTCGTTCGAGATTTGCTCGGCTGCAGCGGGTTCCGCACTTTTCGTCGAATTGAAAAAGCGAGTTGTGTGAAAGGGGGTGTACGAGCCAGCCACCATCGACCACAGTCAGCAGCCTGCACTTGCATGCGTTACGGTGACCGGAGTTTCCTTCGAGGAGGTACGTGAAAATGACTGGAATGGTTCGGAAGGCTCTCACCTTCGCCGCTGGGCTTGCGCTCGTGGCCTCCGTGGCCTCGGCTGGCGTTCCGGATAACCGTTTCTCGACCAGCGATGCCGTTGTTGTCGGCAACTCTTCGGGAACGGCGATCGGTAATACGCCCTTGGGCTTCGATGTCACCGTGAGGGATGTCAACAATGCGCCGCTTCCTGGCCGTACGGTGACGCTCGACTTCTCGGCCACGCCGATGAAGGTATTCAATGTTCAGAACGCGGGTACGACGCTCAACTGCGCGGCCAAGACGATCAGCCGCGTGACCAACGCCAGCGGCGCCGTCAACTTTGCCTCGCGCATCGCCAAGTTCGACAATGCGAACAACGTCAGCGTCATTGCCGACGGTGTTCCGCTTTTCGTCGTGAAGGGTCGTTCGACGGATATCGACGGGTCCGGCGGTAGCACCGGCCTGTCTGACCTCTCGGCTTTCTCGGTGGCGTACCTTACGGCGCCGGCGACGCAGGAGACCGACTACGACCTGAGCGGAAGCACCGGATTGCCCGATCTCGGATTCTTCGCGTCCGAGTACCTCGGTGGTGTGATCGGAACGTACTGCCCGTAAGCGCTTCGGTCTGGGATCCTCGTGCGGAGTGAACGCTTCGCACGGGGTTCCCGTTCCCCGGAGCTGGAATCATGGAAGCGTGTGCTGAAATCGGACTTCGCGACAGCGGAGGAGGTGAGGGTCAGAGGACCTCGAAGGCGCACGTCGATGGAATCGGATCATTGATTGTTTCCCGCAGTTTGCCCGTACCAACAGCAATGCTTACCCCCCCTTGCGTAGGGATCCGGGTTTGGAGGCTCCAATGAAGGTGACTCGCTTCCTTGTTTCTTTGTTCGCTGTCGCTGCTTTCGCCAGCTCCGCGTCGGCCCAGGGGGTTGCCAGCCTGAACTGGGACACGTGCATTGGTCCGCTCGACAAGGCGATCGTCCCGGGTTCCGCCTACGGCCTGGTCGCCTCGGTCATCGGGCACTCGGCGCCGCACAAGGCGTACCAGGTGTTCGTTGCCTTGGGTTCCGGTTCGGCCGGTTCGATGCGCGACGCGTGGCGTTTCGACGCCCCTGGTTGCCAGGGTTCGGCGTTCATCACGATCGATAATCTGTCCCCGCCCTTGCTCAGCAAGGCCTGCCCGTCGTTCCAGCCGGCGGTCCAGAATCTTCCGGTCAAGGACTACTCGTACGATCCGGTGAGCGGCAAGACCCGTGCGGTCTGCGCCAACTCGTATCCGGCGGGCGATTTGGACGGAAACAATCCGGCGCAGCGCTACTTCCTCGCGCGCTTCCTGTTCGACCACACGTTCTCGGCGGTCGGCCCGACCACGCCGGGCGAGACTTGTGGTGGCGTCGAGCAGCCGGTCTGCGCTCACTTCACGTCGTCGTCCTGGCTGACCTTGGACAACACCGAGTTCGAGTGGGCGAAGAACTCCGAGTTCGTGACCGCCAGCGACCCGAACAACAACACCCGCTGCCCGGGTGCGACGCCGGCCCAGAGCGCGTCATGGGGTTCGATCAAGGCGCAGTACAAGCGCTAGATCGCGACTTCGGTCGGGGTTCATCAAGGAAGTACAGACGAGGGGGCGGCGCAAGCCGCCCCCTCGTTAATTTCCCTCGGGGCCCGGCCGCCCGGCCCGCGAACAGGAAGGCACGGCCTGGCTGTTTTGATTCGGCGGAGCGGCCAGAACTGAGGCGACTGGCGATCCGAACGTGCGGATGCCGGGTGCGGCGACGACCTCCCGATCTTCCCCATCCCGACTTCGGCCAATGAGATAGCGGTGGGCGGCCGCCTTCCGGCCGGGGTCCGCTGCCCGCCGGTCCCGATCTTGCATGACGTGTCGAGGCGGGAGCAGGATGACGACGGAGCCGGGGAGGGATCCTGCGGCTTTGCGGGGCCAGCGCCCGGACGGTAAAAACGACGGAAGCGACTTGCCCACAAGGAAGTAGTGCCGGTCGGCGATGCAAATTTCCTGTTGCTGGTGCAACGGTCGAAGCTTACTCTCGCCGTACGATTTCCGGCAGGAACTCGTGCGGCTCTGGACGGACCGGGAGTGTGCCCCAGGCGCGCCCCGGCGTGTTGATGATCGTGTTCGAGGAGGGATCCATGCGGAAACTGCTAACGACGATGTCCGCGCTGGCCGCGCTTGCCTTGGCGGTGCCGGTCCAGGCGGCGGACGGTGTTTTCAACTTGAGCTGGGACACGTGCACCGGTCCGCTCGAGCGTACGATCACGGCGGATGGTCTGAACTTCATGTACTGCTCGGTCATCGGCCACGACGTCCCGCACAAGGCCTATGACGTGAAGGTGATCTACGGCAACGGTTCGACCCAGACCGTTCCCGACGCCTGGGAGTTCGATGCTCCTGGCTGCCAGGGTTCATCGTTCGTCACGCTCGATAACCTTGCACCGGCGGCTGTGGTCAAGACCTGTCCCTCGTTCCAGCCTCCGGTTCAGAACCTGCCGATCAAGGATGTCAGCAAGATTCTGACTTCCCTTCCCTACACGGGAACGCTGATGCGGATCACCGTGGCGAACTCGTATCCGTCCGCCAGCGGCGAGAACGTCAATCCGGCACAGCGCTACTTCCTCGCGCGCTTCGTGTTCGACCATACGTTCTCGGTGACTGGTGCGGGGACCCCGGGTACCGATTGCGGCGGGCTGGAGACGTCGATCTGTTTCGCGACGGCCAACTCCACCTACCTGACCCTCGACAATCAGGAGATCCCTTTCACCAACACCGGGAATCGCACCGTGTCGGCGAACGGCGTGGGCGGCTGCACGCCTTCGCCGGTGAAGAGTACGACGTGGGGCGCGATCAAGAGCCAGTATCGCAACTGACGACACGAGTCTCGACAACGAGGATGCAAACAGGAAGGGGCGGCCGCGCGGCCGCCCCTTCGTAATTCGCCCTCGAACTCGGAGGCATCACTCGGGCCAGGCGCCCCCGACCCCAATGGCCGCATCGATGCGCTCGGGGAAGAGGCGCAGGTTCCCCCGCTTGCGAAGTTCGGCGAGCCGCGCTTCGATCAGTCGATCGCTCTCGATCGTCAGGTAATCCCGCTCGACCATGGCACGTGCCTCCTCGAACGAACGTCGGACCTCAGGCTGGGCGGCTTCGATCTTCCACAGCACCCAACCCTCAGCGGTGAACTCGGGTCCACCCAGCTGGCCCACCGCCGTCGCGAACATGGCGTCCTCGAGTCCGGCGTTCCGCTGGGAGCCGCGGTACTGCAGGCCGGCCTTTCCACCCTCCGCCGCAGTCGGGCTGTCGATGGAGAAGTCGCGGGCGAGCTGAGCGAACGATGCGCCGTTCTTGAGGCGCGCCAGAAGCGAATCGGCCAGCGAGCGCCGATCCACGACGATGATGCTCGATGTGAGCGAGGCTCGGTCATGGTAGTGGACCGGATCCTTCGCCCACATCGCGTGAATCGCCTTGGGGTCCATCACCACCTTGCCTTCGACTTCCTCGGCGAAGTACGCATCGAGAACCATGCCCTCACGGGTCTCGGCGATCGCTTCGAGGACGGCGGGATCGCGGTCGAAGCCCTGGTCCATCGCGGCCTTCAGGATTTCGGGGTCGAGCACGACCCGATCGACCGCGGCTTCGAGCATCGCCCGTTCCCGGATCTCGGGGCGTGTCAGGGACGAAACCGCGCTCCAGAAACGGACGTAGTCGAGCAACGTCACTCTCCGATCGCGTGTCCGGGCGATCGTCTTTCCCGTATCGGCGGCGGTGAACACCGGCAGGGGCAGATTCGGCCGGATCGTGGGAAGACCGGACGTCGAATCCGCGTCACTGCGCGGCGGAATCTTCAGGTGTGCGGCGAGAACGAACGCCATGGTCTCGTCGTCGAACGTGCGGCCGACCTCGAGCGCGAGGGACTGTCGGAACTGCTCGCGCAGGCGGTCGTACTGGCGCCGCTCGAACTCGGCGCGGAGAGCGAGGTTCTCGCTGCTGCCGAGGCGATCCGGGCGGGGTTCGTAATCCTGGAGATGCAGCAGCATGGGGTGCCCGTCAAACATGTGGACCGCGCTGACCTGTCCGGGGCGAAGGGACCACAGGACCGTGGCGAGCGTGTCGGGGATCTGCTCGGCAGCGAGCATGCGAGCCGGCTCGATGGTCGCGAGGGCAGCCCCTTCCCGGGCCACGGCCTCCTCGAACGCGGCCATGGGCGTGCCGGTGAGCAGGCGTTGCCGCCAGAGCCGCGCTCGGTCCTCCTTGCTGAAGGTGATGAAGCGCGCCACCGCGAGCTGCCGTTGCCGACGATCCAGGGTCTCCAGAGCTTCGCTCGAAGGCTCGGGCAGGTTCGCAACCATGGCATGAAAGAGCTGGTTCTGCATCATGGCGTCGCGCACCTTGTCGAGCTCGGCCTGCTGTGCCGGCGAGGGTGAAAAGGGGTGTTCCCCGACCGCCTGGACCAGTAGCTTGCGGTCGCTCACGCTTTGCAGGAATGCGCGCCGCGATTCCTCTTTGGACCCCTTCGGCCGGTTGTTCGGCGACAGGCGTTGCCAGGCGATCGAGAACTCGCGCGGAAAGACGGCTCCGGTATCGAACAGGGCGAGCGCCGAATCGGCCGCCCCCGAGGGGAGCGGCGTGGAGGCCGCGGCCGGGGCGGCGTACGCCCCCGGCAGCATGGCCAGCGCAACGAGGACGACCCCGAGGCGTGGCCGGGCGGGGCGGGGCTGCTGGATCATGGAATCGTTCCCATCGTGGTGAGTTGGTTAAGGGCTGCATCCACGGCAGCCCGATCGGAGACCTGGCCGCGGGCCTGGTCGAGGATGAGGCGAGCCTCGTTGGTTCGCCCCAGGAGGGCGAGCGCCCGGGCTCGGAAGACCCATGCGCCCGCTTCGCGGGGACGCACTTTGTTGGCGCGTTCGAAGTACGCGAGGCCCGCCTCGCCCTCCTGGCCGCGCAGCGCGAGGATCGCCAGGTTCGTGTACGCCTGGTAGCGATCATCGTCGTCACCAAGGGTCAGGGCTCGCTCGAGCTGTGCCCCGGCCGCCGCCGTGCTGTCGGCGCGCATCGAGACCCGGGCGCGCTCGATCAGGGCCGGTGCCCAGCGCGGATCCTCGGCGAGGAGGCCGGTCAGCAATCGGCGGGCGCCGTCGAGGTCGGACGATTCGAGGGCTCGGCGAGCCAGCAGCAGCCGGTTGTCGCGGTCCCGTTGCCGCGTCATCTCCCGCAGGACGGCCAGGAGAGGTGCGCTGCGCGTCGAATCCCGCGCGATCAGGGCTCCGAGCCAACGGTTCCCCCCCACCATGTCGCCCTTCGCCAGCAGTCCGTGCGTCACCTCGAGCGCAAGATCAATCGTCGGGGCGCCGGTCGTCCAGCGGCCCAGGGCTTCGACCGGATCGATGTCGCGGACCAGTTGCTCGGTGAAAGGCAGCTGCGAGGGTAGCACCGAGTAGAAGTCGATCGGCGCCCGGTATTCGACGAATGGTTGGTCGTCGACGTTGAGCGGCGCGGGGGGCAGGCGGGAGACGAGCGCGGACAGCGAGCCCTGGTGAAACGCGACCAGGTCCGCCGCCGTGTGCACGTTGGCGCGGCCGAGGTCGGCCGCGACCGTGCCCCGCGCCAGCCTCGCCGTGACCACCGAGATATCGAGGGGCCGGCCGTCGCGCGTGGCGACGAACAGGAGGTCGCGACCGGAGAGGAACACCTGCGCCGCGGGAAAGACCTCGTTCAGGCTGCGGACCAGCGACGACAGCGTCACGCCCGACATCTCGTAGAACTGCATCAACTGGCAGAACACGCCGCCGGGGGCGAGTCGGCGATTGATCAGGCGGTAGTAGTCGACGGTGAAGAGGTTGTTCACGCCGGCGAGCCACGGGTTCGAGGGCTCGGAGATGATCACGTCGTAGGGTTGGTCGGAGTGGGCGATGAAGGCACGGCCGTCGTCGATGTGCAGGCGCAGTCGCGGGTCCGACGTCGGGTCGTGGTTGTACGGCTTGAAGAACTCGTCGGCCGCAAGCACCGCGGGCTCGAGCTCGACGACGTCGAGCGAGGACAGGGGATGGGTGAGTGCGCTGCCCACCGTCACGCCCGAGCCGTAGCCGACGATCGCCACACGGGCCGAATCGGGCGCCCACATCATGGGAATCTGCCCGACCAGGATCTGGGAGTTCATGTCGATGCTGGTGCTGGCGTCGGTCTTGCCGTTGACGCGCAGGGCGATGATCGGCGGATCGGTCTTGGTGCGATGGACGGTGACCGTCGCCTGGCGGCCCTCCTTGAACATGAGCAGCTCTTCCATCGCCATCTGGTCGCGCAGCGACTGGCGCGCGGCCGCCGGCGTGGTGCTCCGCTCGGCCGAGCTCGCCACCAGCGGGCGGAACACGCCGATCGCGAGCAGGCCGCGGTTCCACGCCGGGGTGAAGAATGCGGCGACCACGAACGAGGCGAGGACGAGCGCCGGCACCGCCAGTTTCTCGATGGGTGCGCCCTCGGGGATCGACGACTTGCGGCGTGCCCGCGCCGGCGCGGCGAACCATGCAACGCAGCCGATCAACAGCGCAACGGCGGCGACGGCGAGCAGCGTGCCGCGCATGCCGATCCAGCCGACGAGCAGGAACCCGGCGAGCAGCGAGCCGGTGATCGTGCCCAGCGTGTTCCAGCCATAGGCGCGGCCGGTGGTGCGTCCCGGCGTGTCGTCGGGGAACGCCGAGAGCCGCGTCGCCACCGGGAACATGGCCCCGAACGCGAGGCAGGCCGGCAGCATGAACCCGGCCAGCAGCAGGCTCTCCTGGATCCACAGCCACTGCACGCGGCCCTTTGCCGCGATGACATGGCTGAGCAGCGACCACGGCGCGTCGGCGATGCGGATCGATGCGTACAGGATGCCCGCCGCCGCGATCCACTGCAGGACGGCGTACAGGCGCCACGACGCGCCGCGCCGTGTGAGCCAGGGCACGACGAACGCCGCGCCCGCGGAGATGCCGACGAGGAACGTGGCGAGCACGAGCGTGAACGAGTAGACCGACGAGCCGAGCAGGATCGCCGCGACGCGCGACCACGCGATCTGTACCGACAGCGAAACCGCGCCGGAAAGTGCGAACAGGACGAGCATGAGCTGCGGCCGATGGCTCCACTCGGCAGCGATCGCCGCCGGGGCCGCCTTCGCCGGGATTGCCTTCGCCGGGGCCGACCGGGCCGGCTCGACCGCGCTCTCGCCGAGCGAGCGCGAAACCAGCGCCATGAGCAGGCCGAGTGCAAGGCTGATGCCGCCGGCGAGGAACGCCGTACGGCTGAGTCCGATCGCCGGCAGGAGCATGAAGCCCGCGGCCAGCGTGCCGGCGACCGCACCAGCGGTGTTCACCGCGTAGAGCGTGCCGAGCACGCGCGCGAGGTCGGCGCGGCGGGTGCCCCAGGAGACGAGGATGGGCAGCGTCGCGCCCATCAGCGTGGTGGGGACGAGCAGGAGCAGGAAGGTGGCGAGGAAGCGGACCAGCACGTAGAGCGGACTCCCCGCGCCAAACGCCTCGTAGGCGCTGCCGAGCGGGCCCTCGAGCGCGCGGATGAGGAATGGTGAGGCGAGGCCGAACAGCCCGATCCCCATTTCGAGCACGCCGTAGGCGAGCACGGGCCGCCGGTTGCCGAGGCCGCGCCGGCCGGCCAGCGACGCGCCCAGCGCGAGCCCGCCCATGTAGGCGGCGACGACCGTCGTGATCGCCTCGAGCGTGTTGCCGAGCACGAGGCCCAGGGCCTTGCTCCAGACGACCTCGAGCATGAGACTCGAGGCCCCGGAGACGAAAAAGGCGAGGATCACGAACCAGCGAATCATGCGGCGGCCTTTCGGTCGGGGAGCGGGGCGACGCGGCGCGTCAGGGTTCGAGCGTCAGCCGCGCGATCGCGCGGTCGTTGAGCGTGACCGGGAGCGCCTTGCGGGCGGCGGCCATCTGCGTGGTCAGGAGCGTCTCGGCCTGCTGGCTGGCGAGGTCGCGCGCGACGAACGTGCGCGCCTCCTCGAACGGGCGGATGCGCGCCGGGTTGCGGGCAGACAGTTGGATGATGCGGAACCCGCCGCGCGGGGACTCGTCGCGCACGTAGGCGCCGCCGGGGGTGACCAACGCGAGTCGTGCCACCAGCGCCGAGTCTGGTGCGTCGTCGGCGACGGCGATCGACTGCATGCAGTCGCCGCGCTCCTGGTCGCCGCCGCCGAAGCGCGCGCACAGCGAATCCCACGGCGTGCCTTCGGCAAGGGCGGCAACCAGCGAGTCGGCGGTCGTGGGGGTCGGCACGGTGAAGGTGCGGACCATCGAGTGCGCCGCCACGCCGAAGCGCGCCGGGTCGGTCGCATAGTGCGCGTGCAGCGCGGTTTCGCTGGTGTCGAGCGCCGCCTTGACGTGGCGGTCGTACCAGTGATCGAGCGCGACGCCTTCGCGACGCTCGGCCAGCGCCGACTGGACGGTGGGGCGGGAGCCGACGTGACGCCGTGGCACCTCGGCCTCGAACCACATCTGCCCGAGGAACTGCTCGCTGCGGGCCTTGACCGTCCCGACCGTGACCGGCAGGGGCGACTGGAACGGGTTGAGCATCGAGAAGCGGCGGACGAACTCGCCGACGCTCAGTTCGCCGGCCGTCGAACGCACGAGGACATGGAGCGAGTCGGCCGCCGTGAGGTCCGGGCGGCGACCCCGCATCGCAGCGCGCATCGGGTCATTCAGGTTTGGCAGCCCCGAGTCGGCCGCGGCGTAGGCGCGCGCGAGGTGCTCGGCGACCGCCTCGTCGTAGGTGACCGCGAGGCTGGCCTTGATGTTGGCGGCGAGGAGATCGGAGCGGCGGCGCTGGGCAAAGTCCTTGGCCACGCTCTCGATCGACGCGGCCGGAATCGCGCTGCCGTCCGGGGGGGCGATCATGCGGGCCCGGGCGCTGTCGCGATCGACGGGCAGCACGACCGCGCTGTCGACCACCAGCATCGTGTACAACTCCTGGAACTCGAGCTGGTTGCGGTAGGCGACGTAGCGCGCGGATTCGGCGGCGGTCATGACGAACGGCTCGGCGAGCGCGGCCTGGGCCATCGCTTCCTTCTCGAGGAGCTGCTCGACGAAGGCGCGGTTGAGCGCCTCGCCCTGGCCGGCGGGTCGGTAGCTCGGGTTCAGTCGGGCCCACGACGTCCGGGCGCCGTCGACCGTGAGATCGCGCAGCGGAGTGCGGGCGAGAACCGAGTCCGGCAGCGCACGTCGGGCCACGGCAGCAGGGGCCGCCGATGCGGTCGATGCGCCGCCCGCGGCGAGGACAAGGATCAGGGCCAGCGGAATCGTCCGCGCCACCAAGTGCGCTGCAGCTGTGGGGAAGCCGGGCCGGCCCTGCGGGTTGATGGCCGCGGGGAAGCGTGAAACCAGTTCTAAGTGGCCATCTGGATTGTGCTTAAATGCCAAGGATCCTCCGGGGGCGAGTGTGATCTCCATGATACCGCCCCCGGCGGACGCCGACAATCCGATCCCTCGAACTCGACCCACTTCACATGGGTATTACGGACCGATCACTCCGTCTGTTCGACCGGTTCGCACCCCCTCGGGAGACTTTGTCGCATGACCCCGTCGCGTCTCGCCGCCTTCGCGTCTTTCCTGGTCGTGGTTGCCGGCCTTCTGGTTGCCGGCCCGGTCGCCGCGGCCCCCGCGCCCGGGCTCACGGTCGTCTCCTCGGACGCCGCGGGCGTGACCCTTCGCTTCGTACTCCCGGCCTACACCTTGAAGCCGATCGACCGGGCCGAGGGCCGCTTCTTCCGGGTCGACGCCCCGGCCCTGACCGGCAGCACCGAGCACGAGGGACGCCCGGCCTTCCCGGCTGCCGGGGGCCTGCTCGGCGTGCCCGACGGGGCCGAGGCCGTCGTCCGGGTGCTCGAGGAGTCGCTCGTGCCCGTGACCGGCACCGATGCCCGCGAGCCCGAACCCGTAGGCCGCGCCGGATTCCGCCCCGACGGCACGGGCTTTGCGCCGACCCGCGACTTCTACCGCGACGAGACGTTCTACGACGGCACCGCCTCCTGGCCGGCGCTGACCGCCGAGCTGGGCGAGGTCGGTGGCTGGCGCTATCAGCGAGTCGTCCCCGTGCGCGTTCTGCCGTTCCGCTGGGATCCGGCCGCGCGCACCCTGCGCGCGGTGGCGACGGCGACCGTGCGCGTCGACTTCGTGCCGCGGGCGCGGGTCGGCGCCGGCTCTCGGCCCCCCGGGCTCGGGCTCGATGCCGCGCGGGCGCCCGGCCGCATCGCCGGGCCGCGCACCGACTCTGGCTTCGAGAGCGCCTTCGAGCGCGGGCTCCTCAACTACGCCGCGGCGCGCGACTTCCGCAGCGCACCGGCGCGGCCGGTGCGGGTCTCGACGCTCGGCGGCTCGCCCGCGCCCGCCGCCGAGTGGCGTG
>JANOEH010000024.1:0-68084 GCA_031413115.1 Candidatus Eiseniibacteriota bacterium
CCCAGCACCTGGGCGCGACCCGTGCCCAACTGTTCTTCTCGACGAGTCCATTCCTCGGTGTCCTTCTCTCATGGGGTCTTCTTCACGAGCCGATGGAAGCCGTTCAACTCGCTGCGGGCGTTCTCATGGCCGGGGGCTTGACGCTGTTGCTGACCGCGCACCCTGCGCACGACCACGCGCACGAAGCGGCGACCCACACCCACAGCCACCGGCACGACGACGGGCACCACGGGCATGATCACGACTCCGGTTCCCCCTCGATTCGACACACGCACGCTCATTCCCACGCTCATCCGCACGTTTCGGACCTTCATCACCGGCACGAGCACGGCTCCTGAGGTCACTCCGCCGCGCTCGACGCCTGGCCCGGCACCGTGGCCGTCTGCGACCCGCCGTCCGCCTCGGTGGTAGTCCAGAAGGGCATTGACAGGCAGCGGTCGTTGCGGGGAGAGTGTTCCCATGTTCACTCGTGTGCGCGCACTTGCCCCCGTCGCCCTACTGGTCGCCTTGCTCTCGGGGCCTGCGACTTCCGGCTCGGTCTTCGTGCACATGGTCATGGACCACGCGCCGATGTCGTCTCACCACGATCACCACGGCGATGCCGTGGTCGATCAAGTCCATCTGGCCCATGATGACGAGCATTCCCACGAGTTGGTGCTCGCGACCGAGGTTGCGGCCAGGCTCACGGGGCAGTCCCTTTCCCTGCACCTTGCGCCTGCCGTCCACCAGAGTCCGTTTGACCTCCCAATCTGGACCGCAACGCTTCGTTCTACGCCCCCCGCGCAACGACCAAATCCCCTCTTATCCAAGCGGCATTCCATCCTCCTGATCTGAACGAACGGTCGCACGCCACCGTTTCGCCGTCCGGCATGTGGTCGAGCTTGTTCATTCAGGGGGTTTTATGCGTATGGGAGTTCTACTGCTACTGCGATTGCCGACGTCTGTTCCCGGTGACGCAGGTTTCGCCGCCGGCCTCCGGTGGGGATGCCAGCCATCATGAGCCGAGTGAATCCCGGAGTCGTGTCCATCGCTGCGGCCTGGCTCGCGATTGCTCTCGCATTGACGCCGGATCCGGCCTGGGCTCTGGAGGAGCCGACCGGAGTGCTCACGCTCAGCGACGCGCTGGCATTGGCGTTGACGGAGAACCCGGAGCTCGCGCCCTTCGCCTGGCGTGAGCGGGCAAATGAAGCCCAGCTTCTGCAAGCGAAGCGACGACCGAATCCCGAGCTTGGCCTTGAAGCGGAAAACCTCGGCGGCACTGGGAGCTACAGCGGCTCCGAGCAGCTGCAGACCACGCTGCAGCTCAGCCAACTGATCGAGCTGGGCGGAAAGCGGGGGGCGCGAATGGCCGTGGCTTCGCAGGCGCGCGCCATCACACGATCCGACTACGAGTCGAAGCGGGTCGAGGTGCTGGCGGACGTGACCCAGCGGTTCACCCGAGTCCTGGCGAACCAGCACATGTTGGAGCTGGCGGTGACGAACCGACAGTTGGCGGCGGATGCCCTTCAGACCGTGCAACAGCGCGCGAAGGCAGGGAAGGCGCCCGCACTGGAGGAGCGAAAGGCGGAGGTCGCGCTGGCTCGCGCCGAAGTCGTCGTCGAGGGGGCCAGGCACGAACTGGGCGCCGCGCGCAAGATCCTCACGGCCAGCTGGCAAAACCGGGATCCGGTGTTCGAACGTGCGGGGGCGGACCTCTTCGCCCGCGACAGTCTCCCGCCGTTCGACGACCTCGCGCGCCTCGTTTCCGGCAGCCCCGAAGTCACCACCTGGGCCTCGGAGACCCAGCTTCGAGCAGCGGAAGTCAAGCTGGCCCGATCCCAACGCCTTCCGGATCCGACACTGAGCGGAGGAATTCGCCGCTTCGGAAGTTCGGGGGACCAGACATTCGTGCTCGGTCTCTCCATGCCTCTCCTGATCTTCGACCGAAACCAGGGCGGCTCGGAAGAGGCAGAAGCCAGGCTCGGGCGAGTCGAAGCCGAGCGCAAGGCGGCCGAGGTCCGGCTCCACACCGTGCTGCTCGGCCTGTACGAAGAAATGGTTCGTGACCTGCACGTCATGGAGGGGCTGGAAAGGGAGATCCTGCCCAAGGCCGAGGATGCCTTGCGCATCTCGAGGGACGGTTATGCGGAAGGACGCTTTTCCTATCTCGATGTCCTCGATGCCCAGCGGACCATTTTCGAAGTCCGACAGGAATACATCGAAGCGGCTGCTTCGTATCACCAGTTCCTTGTCGAAATCGAACGGCTTCTCGGGCGGCCACTAACCGGCGCACAGCAAGGTGAAACGACCCCATGACCACTAACTCGACGAGACGCACCCGGATCGTGGCCGCAGCCGTCGTCCTCCTGCTGGTCGGAGCCGGCATCACATGGTCCGTGTTGCGAAGCACGAAGTCCACGGCTCCGGCCGCCGACGGGGGACACGGCGGTGAAGGGGCCGGCGAGGCCGCGAAAGGACTGCACGGTGGACGCCTCCTGAGCGACGGCGACTTCTCGGCGGAAGTGACCATCTTCGAACGCGGCATCCCTCCCGAGTTCAGGGTGTTCGTGTACGAGAAGGACGAGCCTCTGGACCCCTCCACCGTCGCGCTGACGATCGAGCTCCATCGATTTGGCGGGCGCGTGGATACCGTCGGCTTCGCCAGGCGCGAGGACTACCTGGTCGGTGACAAGGAGATCGTCGAGCCGCACTCGTTCGACGTGAAGGTCATCGCCGAGCACAAGGGCAAGACCTCGCGCTGGGAGTACGAATCGTACGAGGGTCGAACCAGCATGTCGCCGGAAGCGGTATCGGCCTCCGAAATCGTCATCGAAACGGCCGGGCCCGCCACCATCAGAAGCACGATCGCAGTCAACGGTCGCGTCCATCCCAATGAAGACCGCATGACGCAGATCATTCCGCGCTACCCGGGCATCGTGAAGCGCGCGAACAAGCGCCTCGGGGACCGGGTGGCCAAGGACGAAGTCCTGGCCATCGTCGAGAGCAACGAGAGCCTGCAGGGCTACGAAGTCCGTTCTTCCATCTCGGGGACGGTCATCCGGAAGGACGTCACCCAGGGCCAGTTCGTCCGGGAGGGTGAATCCATCTACACCGTGGCTGACCTCGGGACGGTGTGGGTGGACCTCAGCGTTCACCGTGACGACTTCGACAAGGTCAGGGTCGGCGAAACGGTGACCATTTTCGCCGGCGAGGGGACGTCGGGAACGACCGGTAGGTTGAAGTACATCTCGCCGTTCGGTTCGGAAGACACGCAAACGATGCTGGCGCGAGTCGAATTGCCCAACCCCAGGGGCCAGTGGCGTCCGGGCTTGTTCGTCACGGGCGAAATTCTCGTGGAGGAAGTCGGAGTGCCACTGGCCGTCAGGACGAGTGCCATCCAGACCTTTCGCGATTGGGACGTCGTGTTCATGGTGCATGACCGCACGTTCGAGATCGCCATCCTCGAGTTGGGCCCCCGCGACGACACGTGGACGGCGGTTCTCTCGGGGCTGCCTCCCGGGCAGAGGTACGTCGCCGAGAACAGTTTCCTGATCAAGGCGGACATTCTGAAGTCCGGCGCATCCCACGACCACTGAGAGCCACGCCCAATGAAAACGATCAAGGCCATCATCCAGCCGCATGTCGTCACCAAGGTCGTCCGTGCCCTGCACGAACTGCCGCACTTTCCCGGCATGACTCTGACGGACGCACGCGGACAGGGGCGCGGACGCGGTGTGGGCGGTTCCTACAAGGTGACCGAGGACGACATCGACTATCACGTCAAGGTCGTACTCGAAGTCGTGTGCGCCGACGCGATGGCAGTCGGCATCGTCGATGCGATTCGTCATGCCGCCCACACGGGCAACGGGGACGATGGAATCATCATCGTCAGCGATGTCTCCGAAGTCACGCGCATTCGCACGGGCGACACACAGGACAAAGCGGTATGAAGGGGCCCCATGCTTGAGCGCATTGTAGGTTTCTCGATCCACCAGCGCTGGCTGATCCTCATCGTCACGGCGGCCACCGTTGTGCTGGGCATCTTCAATTACCAGCGCCTGACGATCGACGCCGTGCCGGACATCACGAACGTCCAGGTGCAGATCAACACGGAGGCCTCCGGATACTCGCCTCTCGAGGTCGAACAGCGCGTGACGTTTCCCATCGAGACGGCCATGGGCGGACTGCCGCATCTCGAGTACACCCGATCGATCTCGCGCTATGGATTGTCCCAGGTCACGATCATCTTCAAGGATGGCACGGACATCTACTTCGCGCGACAACTCGTCAACGAACGGATCCAGGAAGCCAAGAGCAAGTTGCCACCCGGCATCGAGCCCTCGCCCGGGCCGATCACGACCGGTCTTGGCGAGATCTACATGTTCAACGTCGAAGCCGAGCCGGGGGCACGCGGCGCGGACGGGCGTGAAATCACGCCGACCGACCTGCGCACGGTCCAGGACTGGATCATCAAGCCGCAGCTGCGCAACGTGCCCGGGGTCATCGACGTCAATTCCATCGGTGGATTCGTCAAGCAGTACCACGTCACGCCGCACCCCGATCGGCTTCGGGCATACGGCCTGACCTTCCGTGATCTGATGACTGCGCTGAGCGAGAACAACTCGAACATCGGCGCGGGTTACATCGAGCGGAACGGAGAGCAGTACCTGATTCGAAGCCCCGGTCAGGTGGAGGGGATCGAGGACATCGCGAACATCGTCGTGGGGAACCACGATGGAGTTCCCCTGCACGTCCATGACGTGGCCGAGGTGTTCCTCGGGCAGGAACTCCGCAATGGAGGCGCGACCAAGAATGGAACGGAGGTCGTGCTGGGCACGGTGTTCATGCTGTTCGGTGAGAACAGCCGAACCGTGTCCGAACGCGTCCATGCGAAAATGGCGGAGATCGGCAAGACGCTCCCGGACGGCATCGTGGCCAAGACGGTCTACAACCGCACGGAGCTGGTCAACGCGACGATCGAGACGGTGAAGAAGAACCTGTTCGAAGGCGCCGTGCTGGTGGTCGCGATCCTGTTCCTGCTGCTCGGAAACTTCCGCGCCGCGCTCATTACGGCAATGGTGATCCCGCTCTCGATGCTCTTCACCGTCACCGGCATGGTCGGCACGAAGGTCAGCGGCAACCTGATGAGTCTCGGCGCCCTGGACTTCGGACTCATCGTGGATGGGGCGGTCATCATCGTGGAGAACTGCGTCCGCCGGCTGGGAGAGGAGCAGCACAGACTGAAACGCCTGCTCAGTCGTCCGGAGCGGTTCGAGGTCGTGCGGGACGCGACCAAGGAAGTCATCCGCCCCAGCTTCTTCGGCGTGTTCATCATCATGGTTGTCTACCTGCCCATCCTCAGCTTGAGCGGCGTCGAAGGCAAGATGTTCCACCCCATGGCCTATACCGTCATCATGGCTCTGGTCGGTGCGATGATCTTCTCTGCGACATTCATTCCCGCTGCGATCGCCATGTTTCTCACGGGAAGGATCTCGGAGAAGGAGAACTTCCTGATGCGCGCGGCGAAGGCGGCCTACGTGCCCGCGCTCAAACTCAGTCTGCGGTATCGAGGAACTGCGGCGCTGGCCGCCGCCGTTCTCGTCGTCAGCAGCGCCGTCGTAGCCTCACGCATGGGGACGGAGTTCATCCCCAGCTTGGACGAGGGCGATGTCGCGCTCCACGCCCTTCGCATTCCCGGGACCAGCCTGACACAGGCGATCGAGATGCAGCACGCCCTCGAGCGTCGACTGCAGAAATTTCCGGAGGTCAAGGTCGTCTTCGCCAAGATGGGCACGGCCGAGATCGCGACCGATCCCATGCCGCCCAGTGTCGCCGACGGCTTCATCATCATGAACCCGCGCAAGGAGTGGCCCAATCCCAAGAAGTCCAAGGCACAGCTCGTCGCGGAGCTGGAAGCGGCGGTCAAGGAGATTCCCGGAAACAACTACGAGTTCACCCAACCGATTCAGATGCGCTTCAATGAGCTCATCGCCGGTGTGCGCAGTGACGTTGCCGTCAAGCTGTTCGGCGAGGACATGGAAGTCCTGCAGCAGGTCGGGAAGCGAATCGAGAGCGAGCTGAAGGCGATCCCCGGAGCCTCGGACGTCAAACTCGAGCAGACCACGGGTCTCCCGCTGATGAGCATCACGCCGAAGCGCGAGGCCCTTGCGCGCTATGGGTTGAGCATCGCCGACCTGCAGGAGGTCATCGAGATCGCCCTCGGCGGAATGGTGGCCGGCGAGGTCTTCGAAGGGGACAAGCGCTTCGAAATCATCATGCGCCTGCCCGAGAACCTGCGCACGGACATCGCAGCTCTCGGGCGCCTTCCCGTGCCGCTGCCGAGGCGGGACGATGGCGCCAGAGCTGGAGAAGGACGCCTCAGTTTCGCCGCGGAGCGCGAACCCGCGGGCGCACAGTCCTTCATTCTCCTGAAGGATGTCGCGGACATCACCATCGCGCCCGGGCCCAACATGATCAACCGCGAGAATGGCAGGCGGCGCATCGTGGTCGCAGCCAACGTGAGGGGACGCGACCTGGGTTCATTCGTCGCCGAGGCGCAGCAGGTGATCGGGACGAAGATCGACGTGCCGTCGGGCTACTGGATCTCGTGGGGCGGCCAGTTCGAGCAGTTGATGTCGGCGAGCAAGCGCCTGCAGGTCGTTGTCCCTGTCGCGCTGCTCCTGATCTTCGCGCTCCTGTTCGCGACGTTTGGAACGGTCAAGGACACGCTCCTGGTCTTCTCGGGCGTGCCCCTCGCGCTGACCGGTGGCGTCGCCGCACTGTGGATGCGCGGCATCCCGTTGTCGATTTCGGCCGGCGTCGGGTTCATCGCGCTCTCCGGCGTCGCCGTGCTGAACGGGATGGTGATGATTTCCTTCATCAAGAAACTTCGCCTGGAGGGCCTGCGCCTCGACGAGGCAATCACCGCGGGTTCGCTGACTCGATTGCGACCGGTTCTGATGACGGCACTCGTGGCCTCGCTTGGCTTCGTCCCCATGGCGCTCGCTACGGGCACGGGCGCGGAAGTGCAGCGCCCCCTGGCGACCGTCGTGATCGGCGGCATCGTGTCGTCGACCTTGCTGACCCTGCTGGTCTTGCCGGGTCTCTACCGCCTGTTCCATCGTGAGACTCGTGACTCCGATGAGGTCAAGGGAGACTCCAATGCTTAGCCGCCTGCGGTGCTTGCCGGGCGTCGCGTTGTCGCTCTGCCTGACGCCCCTCGCGGCGCTCGCGCACGGTGTGGCGGATGGCGACAAAGGCTACATCCAGGAGAGCTCGGGAGTGCTCCTGGGCCCCTTCGCCTATCTGGGCGCCAAGCACATGGTCACGGGGTACGACCACCTGCTCTTCCTGCTCGGTGTCATCTTCTTTCTGTATCGCCTCAAGGACGTCGGGGTGTACGTCACCCTCTTCGCCGTCGGGCATTCAGTGACGTTGCTCCTGGGCGTCCTGACGGGCGTGAAGGTGAGTCCCTACCTGATCGATGCGATCATCGGACTCTCCGTCGTCTACAAATCCCTCGACAATCTTGGCGCATTCAGGAGGTGGTTCGGCGTCCAGCCGAACACGAAGGCGGCGACACTCATCTTCGGACTGTTCCACGGGTTCGGACTGGCGACCAAGATCCTCGATTTCGAGATGTCACCACGCGGACTCGTTCCCAACCTGCTGGCCTTCAATGTCGGTGTCGAAATCGGCCAGCTGCTCGCCCTCAGCGTCATCCTGATCTTCATGAGTTACTGGCGGCAGTCCGTCAGCTTCGCCCGTCATGCCTACGGCGCGAACGTGGTGATCATGGCCGCAGGCTTCGTGTTGATGGGCTATCAGCTCGTCGGTTACTTCCTGACCCTTGCCGGATGAGGTGCATCTGATGCCGGACTCCACGGTTACACCCCAGAGCCAGCCACCTTCCTCTCGCGCCCTCGTTCGCTCGACGGCAATTGCCGCACTTGTCGCAGCCGTCCTGCTCGTGACGGTCGTCTTGCCTGCCGAGTACGGGATCGATCCGACGCGAATCGGCAGCGTGCTCCGCCTGACCCCGATGGGGAAGATCAAGGTTGCGCTGGAGAAGGAAGTCGAGCCCGGCCATTCCGGCACGCCCGGGGTGTTGCCTGTCCTGCCCGAGATCGGTACAACCCAGGACTTCCCTTCCCCGGCTCCTGCGGAATCCTCGACCACGAAACAGGACATCACCAGGCTCACGCTGCGCCCGAACGAAGGCAGGGAGATCAAGCTCATCATGGAAGAGGGCGACCGGGCCACCTATCGCTGGTCCGTTGATGTCGGCGCCGTGAACTTCAACACGCATGGCGAACCGCCGAATCCTCCGCGCGGCTTTTATCACGGCTATGGGAAGGGCGCCGCCGCACGATCGGACGACGGCGTCCTGGTCGCCGCATTCGATGGCATGCATGGGTGGTTCTGGCGGAATGTCAGTGACGCGGATCTGACCGTGACGCTCGAGACCGCCGGCGACTACAGCGAGGTACGGATCATGGAGTGATGGATTCCGCCGTGTCTACGTCCTCCCGGCGACCGTCTTCAGCCGGGCGAGCCCCTTCTCGATGTCGCCGCCGAGCATGCCGTCCATGTCCATGAACATGCCGAAGGCCTTGCCGATCAAGTTGTGGTTCCCGTCCATCGACCAGGTCCCGAGCGTGCCGGTCGGCGTCGGTGCGAGGGTGAGCGCCCAGGTTGCGGTGGACTTCATCGGCTCCACGAACTCGAACTTCATGCGAACGCTCTGACCCGGGACGCTCTCTTCGATCGTCATCGTGCCCTTGCCGACATCCGTGTTGCCCTTCCATGCATACGACTGGCCGACGCCGGCCGGGGGGCCTGCGATGGCTTTCTGCATCTTGGGATCGACCGTTTCGAACGGCGAGCCGAACAGGACGATGACACCCGCAAAACGGTGGAGGTCGTTGAGGACTCCGAATACGACATCGGCGGGAGCTGCGACCTCGAGCTTGCGCTCGACGTGATAGGCGGACGGCCGTGTGGCCACCAGTCCCAGGAAGGCGACCAGCAGACCCGCGATCCCGAAGAGAATTTTCACCAGCATCGAATCCCTCCTTTCACCCGCGCCGGAGCCCGGCGAACGACATCGCCGAGGACGTACGGTATTCCCACCCCGGTTCGCTGGCAAGGGAGGCCGAGGGCCCCGGATCTTCTCCTCGCTTCGGATGTATGATCGGGTGTGAAACGGCTCTTCCCGGGCCGTGGGAAGACGACCTTGGATCGCTCGGAAGAGCACCGGCGCGAGCTCGACGCCAAAGGCAGGAACGCCCTGATCAATCGTGACGAGGATCGCAAGAAATGGCTCGTCCCCTGGGTCCTGTCCCTGGGCCTCCATGCGGTCGCGATCCTCTTTCTGCTGCCGAAACTCATGGCGGCCCCGGCCCCGGCTCCGCGGCCGGAGGTGATCCAGGTCCGGCTCTCGCCACCGGAGGAGTCGCCGCAGCTCTTCTCCGAGCTCCCAGTGGACCGGGCGGACGCGGCGCCGGAGAAAGCGGACATCCTCAGCAACGTGACGAGCCGCGCGCGCGATATGGTTCCCGGCGGCGACGACGATCTTCCGAGGATGCAGGGCGAGAGCGGTGCCCCGACGGTGGAACTCACACCCGAGAGGAAATCGTCGCGTTCCCCTGCGGCCTCCCAGCCGCAGTCGAACGAGCGGGCCGGACTCGAGGCTGCGCAGTCCCGGGTCGCGACCCAGAAGCCGGATGGCCAGGCGCTCGTGGCCGTGCCGGACGAGGAGGCCATTCTCGGCTCGGCGGGGAACTCGGCCACTCGACAGCCCGGGATGAGGCGTCCCGACGGCAACGCCCTGCTCCTGGGCGACGTGAGCCTCAACACCACGGCCTGGGAGTACGCGCCCTGGCTCCAGCGCTTCGGCATGCAGCTCCAGGAGCGTTGGTATGCGCCTCCCGCGTACACCTACGGAATCCTCAAGGAAGGGGGCTGGGCCTTGCTCGAGATGGAGATCACGCGATCCGGAAAGGTGCTGCGCATGGATCTCCTCGATGAGCAGGGACATCCGTCGCTGATTCGCGCCGCGCAGAGCGCGCTTCGCTCGATGAACCCGATCGAACCCCTGCCCGCCAACTTCCCCGAGCCGACGTTGATCCTCCGCATCCGGATGATCTATCCGTCGAGGTAGTCCGCGTCAGTCAGCCTCGGTCTGCGCCCCCGCGAGCCTTCACGCATCCTCATCCTGCTGCAGCTGCGCGCGCCAGCTCGAGCGGCTGGAAGCGGGCGGCGAGGGCGCCGATGAATCCGATGGCGAGAACCCCGACATACAGCAGGTTATCGCGCTTGCGATGACCGTCGAGCCGGCGGTCATGCGCCGGCCACGGGAACGGGCATGCGGTCCGGATGCGCCTCCGGGACCGCCCACTCGACGGCGGCGGGCCCTTCGGTCACTTCCTTGCGGCGCCAGAGGTAGTAGATCGCCGGATAGACAAGCAGCTCGAGCAGGAACGAGGTGACGAGGCCGCCGACCATCGGCGCGGCGATCCGCTTCATGAGGTCCGAGCCGGTTTCCATGGACCACATGATGGGCAGCAGTCCCATGAACGCGGCCGCCACCGTCATGGCCTTGGGGCGGACGCGCTTCACCGCGCCATGGATGATGGCCTCGACGAGATCCCCGGTCGTGCGCAGGCGGCCGCGTGCCCTGGCTTCGTCGTGGGACAGGTCGAGGAACAGCAGCATGAACACCCCCGTCTCCGCGTCGAGACCCGCCAGCGCGATCATGCCCACCCACACCGCGATGGAGATGTTGTAGTCCAGCAGGTACAACAGCCAGACCGCCCCGATCAGGGAGAACGGCACGGCGAGCATGACCATGCCCGACTTGAACATCGACCTGGTGTTCAGGAAGAGGAGGCCGAAGATCAGCAGCAGCGTGAGGGGGATGACGAGCTTCATGCGTTCCTTCACGCGCAGCATGTTCTCGTACTGCCCGCTCCAGGAGACCGCATAGCCGGTCGGCAGCTTCACCTTCGCGGCAACAGCCCGCTTGCCGCTCTCGACGTAACGCCCGATGTCCGTCCTCGACACGTCGAAGTCGACGTAGACGTATCCCGTGAGCAGCCCGTTCTCGTCGCGGATCATCGACGGTCCCTCGACCATGCGGACGTCCGCAATCTCGGACATGGGAATCTGACCGCGGCCGCCCGGCAGCGGCAGCAGCACCCGCTTCAGCGCTTCCACGTCATCGCGATAATCCCGCGCGTAACGCACGTTGACGCCATAGCGTTCACGCCCCTCGACGGTCGTCGTCTGGTTGTCTCCACCCACCGCGGTCATGACCATCATGTTTGCGTCGTCCACGGAGAGGCCGTAGCGCGCGAGTTGATCGCGATCCAGCACGAAGTCGAGAAAGTAGCCGCCCGCGACACGTTCGGCGTAGACGCTGCGGGTGCCCGGAACATCCTGCAGGGCGGACTCGATCTCGATCGCCGTCTTCTGGATGATCTGGAGATCCGCCCCGCTCACCTTGATCCCGACCGGCGTGCGGATGCCCGTCGACAGCATGTCGAGCCGTGCCTTGATCGGCATGGTCCACGCATTGCTGATGCCGGGAAGCTGCAACGCCGAGTTCATCTCGTCGACGAGCTGCTCCTCGGTGATCCGATCCCCCCAGAACGGCCGAAGGCCCGCCTTGATCCATTCCGGTGCCCAGCTGGAATACCAGCGAGGCCGTGCTCGCCACTGGGACTCCGGTTTGAGCAGGATCGTCGTCTCCATCATGGAGAACGGCGCTGGATCCGTGGGCGTGTCGGCCCGACCCGCCTTGCCGAAGATGGTCGCGACCTCCGGGAACGTGAGCAGGAGCTTGTCCTGGACCTGGAGCGCCTTCTGCGCCTCGGCGACGGACATGCCAGGCTGGACGGCGGAGGGCATGTACAGCAGCGAGCCCTCGCGCAACGGCGGCATGAACTCGGAGCCGAGCGACAGGTAGACGGGCACGGTCGAGGCGACCAACAGGAGGCTGACGATCACCGTCGCCTTCGCATGGCGGACGACGAATCGGCATGGACCCTCGTAGACACGGTGCAGGAGCCGGCTGATGGGATGCCGCTCCTCCGAGTAGTAACGGCCAACCAGGAGCTGCGTCGCGAGCCACGACAGCCAGCGCGGTCGGAACGTGAACGGTTCGATGCGCGCGAAGAGCATCCGGACGGCGGGATTGAAGGTGATCGCCAGTACCGCCGCGATCGCCATCGCCAGGTTCTTCGAGTAGGCCAGCGGCCTGAACAGGCGGCCCTCCTGGTCCACCAGCGTGAACACCGGCATGAACGCGACTGCGATGATGAGCAGCGAAAAGAAAACCGATGGCCCAACCTCGAGGAGTGCCGACAATCGCACCTCGCGGAAGTCGCCCTTCATGCCGTCGGCCTGCCAGTGATGAATCTTGTTGTAGGCGTTCTCGACCTCGATGATCGCCCCATCCACCAGCACGCCGATCGAGATGGCGATGCCGGCCATGGTCAGCAGGTTCGCGTTGAGTCCCATCAGGTACATGGGGATGAACGCCAGGGCGACGCTGATGGGAATGGTGAGGATGGGGACCGTGGCCGACGGGATGTGCCAGAGGAAGAGCAGGATCACCAGGGAGACGATGATCACTTCCTCGATGATCTTGTTCCGGACGCTGTGAATCGCCCGATCGATGAGCTCGGATCGGTCGTAAGTGGTCACCAGCTCCACGCCCGGTGGAAGGGAAGGCTTGAGCTCCTCGAGCCGGGTCTTGACGCGGCTGATGACGTCGAGGGCGTTCTCGCCCTGCCGCATCACCACGATGCCGCCGACCACATCGCCTTCACCGTTGTAATCGGCGATGCCGCGCCGCATCTCGGGCCCGATCGCCACCGTCGCGACGTCCTTGACCTGAATGGGTGTGCCGTTCTCGGTCTTGAGCACAAGCTTCTCGAGATCGGCAATGGACTTCACGTATCCGCGGCCGCGCACCATGTACTCGCGGCCGGAGATCTCCACCAGGCGCCCGCCCACGTCGTTGTTGCCCTTGCGTACGGCTTCGACGACCGCGTCGAGCGGCAGCCCGTACGCCGCCAGGCTGGCGGGGTGCACGGTGATCTGGTACTGGCGTACCTGACCGCCGACCGTCGCGACCTCGGAAACGCCCGGCACGCTCTGCACCGCGTAGCGCAGGAACCAGTCCTGGTAGCTGCGGAGCTCGTCGGTGGAGTGCTTCCCGGACCTGTCGACGAGCGCGTACTGGAAGACCCATCCGACGCTCGTCGCATCAGGTCCGAGCTCGGTCTCGACGCCCGCGGGAAGCCGGGACGAGATCTTGGACAGATACTCGAGCACGCGCGAGCGGGCCCAGTAAGGATCGGTCCCGTCCTGGAAGACGACGTAGACGAAGCTGTAACCGAAGTCCGAGAAGCCGCGGATCGCCTTGACTCGCGGCGCGCCGAGCAGCGACGTGATGATCGGGTACGTGACCTGGTCTTCGATGATGTCGGGACTGCGGTCCCATCGTGAATAGACGATCACCTGGGTGTCCGAGAGGTCCGGCAGCGCATCCAGCGGGATGTGCTTCATCGTCCAGAACGAGAACAGCAGGGCCACGAGCGTCGCCGCGATGACGAGGTACCGGTTGTTCGCGGAGAATCGGATGATCGCGTGGATCATGGCGTCTTCTCCGACATGGCGGCGAGCGACGCCCGCAGTTGCGACTCGGAGTCCACCAGGAAGTTGGCCCGTGTCACTACATGCTGGCCCACCTCCACACCGCTTCTCACCTCGACGTCACTGCCATTCCGTGCGCCGAGCAGGACTTCGCGCGGCGAGAACTTGCCGTCCCCGAGGGCGATGAAGACGACATCCTTCGTGCCGGCACGAATCACCGCATCCGCCGGGATGCGCAGGCCCTCCCGGTCGCGGCCCTCGAGCACGACGTCGCCATACATCTCGGGCTTGAGTGCCATGTCCGGGTTCGCGAAGTGCATGTGCACCTTCGCCGTTCGCGTCGCCGGATCGAGCAGCGGATCGATGAACGCGACGCTTCCGCGGAAGGTCCGGCCCGGGTAGGCCTTGAGCGTCATGGCTGCCAGCATGCCGACACGCACGAACGCGAGGTCGCCTTCATAGGCGTCGGCCATGATCCACACCTCGGCGAGATCGGTGATCTCGAAGGGGGTGTCCCCGGCCCTGACACTCGCACCCTGCACGACGCTTTTGGCCGTGACGACGCCGCTGATCGGCGAGTGAAACGTGAACGTCTTCGACGGGGTCCGGGTCCGCTCGAGCCGCTGGATCTCGGCGGCCGGGACATCCCACAGCTCGAGCTTCCGCCGCGAGCCCTCAACGAGGGACGCACCGCTGTTGTTCGTCGAGCCTGCCTTGTCGAGGGCGTCCCGCGTCTGCAGGGCGAGGACGTACTCGTTCTCGGCGGCCAGCATCGAGGGGCTGTAGAGAGAGAAGAGGGGCTGTCCGCGGCGCACCGGCCTTCCCACGAAGTCGACGAACATCTGCTCGACGTAGCCCTCCACCTTGATGTTCGCCTTGCGGACACGAGTCGGGTCGACCTCGACCCGGCCGACCGTCCGCCAGCTGCCCGAGACCGGCCCGGGCGTCACGGGTGCGACCTGCAGCCCGATCAATTGCTGGCGCGCCGGGTCGATGGTTACGGACGCACGGCCCTCCACCGAAGGCCCCGCATTGCTCTCCTCGCCCTGGTACACCGGGATGTAGTCCATTCCCATCTCGTCCTTGCGGGGAGTGGGCGACGTCTGATTGGGATCCATGGGGGAGCGGTAGAACCGGATGCTTCGCTCGCCCGCTCCGGGGGCGCCGGCCTTCGCCGCCGCCTTCACTTCGACCAGCTTCATTCCGCAGATTGGACAGTCTGCGGGATGATCGGAAGTGATCGTGGGATGCATCGGGCACTGGTACAACGGACTGTCCGCGGAAGCCGACGCACTGTCGTGTCCCCCTGCGGAGCGGTGTATCGTCCACCAGGTCGCGCCGCCGCCGACCACGACGCCGGCGAGAAGCAGCCCGGCGCCCATGGCCAGGAGCCGTGTCGTCGACCACGACGTCCGCGGCCGCGTCGCCTTGCCCGCCCTGTCCCCGAGTTCTTCGTCTTCGGTCTTCACGATCTCCTCCGCGCTACATCGTCGGCATGGCTGACGAAGTGGTCCCCGCGGCCGAGGCGGGGGGCGTGCTGCCAGCGGGCGCCGAGGCTGCACCCATTCCGCTGCGACCGGGCATGGAAGCGCCTCCCAGCACACCGAGCGCCGGGCCCGGGACCGGGTCGAGACTGAGTTCGCGCTGGGCGATTTCGACTCGCAGAGTGGCGCCGACCGATTCGTAGAAGCCGACCAGGTCGGCGAGATAGCCGCTCAGGGCGTCGAGCACCGAGGCGAACGGCACGCGCCCCACGCTGTACTGCGCCATGGCACTCGAAACCGTTGCCTGCGACTGGATGAGCACCCCCGAGCGATACAGGCGGTTGGTCTCGAGCAGCGCCGTGAGCATCGCCCGCCGTTCCTCGAGCCTCTGCCGGGCGAGCCGCCGGATGGTCTCGCAGGCGCTCGCGGCCGCTTTCCGGCGCAGCTGGTACTCATCGACGGCCCGGGACTGCTTGCTGCCGGCCCAGAGCGGAAGGGGAAAGGACACGCCCGCCTGCCACATCGTCTCGAACGTGCCACCCCGCGGCATCACGCCCCCGATCACCGTCAGGTCAGGGAAGTAGTCCTTCTTCGCGAGCGACACGAGAACGCCCGACTGTTCGGCTGCGAACTGTGCCTTCTGCAGCTCCGGAGTGCGGGCCTCGACCTCGGCCTCGGCAATCGAGGAATCCGGCAGCGGGGGATCCGCAATGTCCCCCAGGGACACCGTGGTCCGGATCGGTTGATCGAGCGGATGTCCGACGGAACGATTGAGCACGGCCAGTCGACGCCTCTCCTCGGACACCAGCGCCCAGCGTTGTTGCTGAAGCCGGCTTCGCTCCAGCTGGGTTCGCAACACGTCCGATTGCGCGCCTTCGCCGGTCTCGAATCGTGAGCGGGCGAGCCCTTCCGCCTGGATCCAGAGAGCTTCGAGCGTCCCGAGGACTCTGCTCTGGTCGCGGACGAGGAGCAAGTCCACGTATCCGCGCTCGACTTCGGCCCGCACCGTGAGGCGGGCCCGTTCAAGATCGGCTTCGGACTGCTTCGCCCCCAGGGTCTGCGCGTTCTCACGGAGCCCGCGCTTTCCGACCCAGGGAAACGTCTGCGCAGCCACGATGGACCACCAACTCGTCTCCATCTCCCCGATCTGGAGGCCATTGAATCCGTCGTTCTGGATCCCGAGCGAGATCACGGGATCGGGCAGTGCGCGCGCCTGCGGGATGCGAGCCCGTTCCGCATCCGCCGTCGCCTGCGCCTGTGCGAGCTCAGGGCGACTGCCGAGGGCCTCGCGCAGCAAGCCTGCGATCACGGAATCCCGTCCAGGTTCCTCGGCGACCGGCGCCGCACCCACGGGCTGCACCACCCCGAGGCCGAGAGTGACGGCGAGATACGTCACGATCCTGCGCGGGGCTCGGAGTGCCCGCTCCCGGCCAACTCCTGGAAGGTTCGCGTGGCGCGTGCCAGCCAGGGCCGCCACCCGTGCCACGGTTCCGATGCGGAGCTGCATGGACTTCTCCCGTCTGGCCACGATGGGCCGAGGAGCCCGATGGACGATCAGTCAGTGGAAAAGAGTCTCCCGCTCAAGCCGCAGGACCGCTGATCCGCGCCGCGGGCCGGCAGCCCGCTGGAACTGTAGCGGCTGGGCAGGGCACACGCACGATGCGCGCGTGCTCAGCCCGGCAATCGGGGAGAACTAGGCGGAAACGGGCGGCGCGCGCCGGCCATGCGCGCCGGGATCATCGGGGAGTGAGGGTCTCCCGACATCGAGCGCCGGAACCCGCCGGATGGTGATCGTTGGAATGAAGACGATGCGAGTGTTGCCGAAGACGATCAGTGCAGTCGTCGGGATGGGGGCCGCGACCAGCTCGATCGCCGAGGCCGGTATCGCACTCGGGAGCCGGAAGCACGCACAGCCCGAAGGGCAGGCGTCTTGATCGGGCCGATCGGACGTCGAGGCGTGGCCACTCGTCACCGCCCCGCGGGACACGCAACACTCGCGGGAGGCGGCCGTTTCGGAGGGGGTCGGCGCCGGGTGCTCCTTGCATCCCATGAAGGGACAGTGAGCCGACTCGACCGGCATGAGCAGCGCGAGCGCGGCCGCGATTGCCAGCTTGGTGATACGAGTTCGAATCATCGGTCCGACCCTGCGCCTCCCGACGGTCCGGGCACGGACCATCCAGGAAGACCAGACTCGCAAGAATCACGCCCGTGTCTCACGGTGGGGAAGTCCGCCGGGCTTCCGTGTGATCCCTACCCTTGTTTCCGGGCACTTTCAGCCCGCTGCGAGGCGTACCTCAGGAAGTGCGAGATGGACCCGTTCCCTGACTCGATGACCGGGTTGACCGCCAGCTTGGCAGGCAGCGCAATGCTCACTACTTCCATGACGCGGGAAGGGCATGGCGGCATCTGCGCAAAGTCGCCCGTACCGTCAATGCGCCGCATTGCGTCGATGATCCCTTCGCCGGAGTGCTACACTTGTTGCCCCGCCGGGCTTGAGCGAACGGCTCCGGTCGCACGAGCATCGCGGAGGCAACATGGCTCGACATCACGGATTCGCCGGCGCGATACGTTTCCGGGCGGTTGCCGGCATCGTCCTGGCCACGCTCCTGGCGGCGGGCCCGGCGCTCGGCGCTTCGAACACGATCCTCATCACGGAAGTCGAGGCCGATCCGGTCCAGCTCGGCTTCGACTCGCCCTTCGAGTGGTTCGAAATCCAGAACATCAGCGACCAGACGCGCACGCTCACGGACTGGACGATGGCCGACAACCAGGCCTCGGACGCGCTCCCGACGATCGTGCTCGGGCCCGGGGAATGTGTCGTTCTGGCCACGAACGGCTCGAACTTCAGCACATCGCATCCGGGCTATTCCGGGAGGGTCGTCCAGGTCGGAAGCATCGGCGCCGGCCTCGAGAACGCCGCGGACTTCATCGTTCTCCGGGACGACTTGGGGACCGACGTCGACTGCGTCTCCTGGGGAACGAGCACGACCTGCTTCAGTCCCGCAGCCGCCGTCCCCGCGGCGAACACCGCCGTCACCCTGCAGCGTGCATCGACGGTGGACACGGATTCCGGTGCCGATTGGGCGAGCAACACGAACGAGACTCCCTGCCCCGGGGCCGTCGGCGTGTCGGATCCGCATTCGAGAGTCGGTGGCCCCCGCATCACCATCACCCCGAACCCGGGCTTCGGGCGGACCACGATCTCATGCTCCGGTGTCGCCGCGGGCCCGTTGGTGGTCGCGATCCATGACGCCACGGGGCGACGCATCCGGACGCTGCGCGACGAGGGCTCAGTATCGACGCGGAGCATCGCCTGGAATGGGCTCGACGAGCAGGGCCGCGCCGTCCCCGCAGGATTCTATCTCGTCACCCTCCCGAAACGCCTCGGGGCGCCGGGGGCGGGACGATTCCTCCTGCTGCGGTGACCGGAGTCCCGGGCGACACGCCACACCGGATCCTGCCCCCGCGACCACCCAGCAGGAAGGCGAGATCCTCCTCGGTGAGGATCTCCTGCAGCCTCCTCCCAGATTTGACGCAGATGATCCCCCTGCTCCGGGGGCATTGCCCTAGGGTCAAACGATGAATCCTACGATCCGCGTGCCTGCCGCCCTTCGATTCGTCGCATCTCTCGGCCTCCTGCTGATCCTCGGGGCCTGCTCCGGCTCTTCCCTCGACCAGGCGAAGCTCCAGCCGCGGGTGACCCGGCTCGTCGAAAAGCCGAAGGAATCCGTCGCCGGGGAGACGCTGCTCCAGCGCGACGCGGTCATCGCGTTCTACCAGGCGCGCAAGTTCAAGCCTGCCTGGGACCTCGGTCCGGGTGCGGCCTCGATCCGCGAGGCGATCGCCGGGATCGGGCAGGACGGCCTCGATCCCGACGAGTACCACCTCGCGCGGATCGACTCGTTGCTCGCGCGGCGCAAGGAGCAGCGCACCGACGAGCGCGACGCGGAACTCGAGATCCTGTTCAGCGATGCCGTCGCGGGGATGATCGACCACGCGCGGTACGGTCGCGTCCTGCCGGCCTCGCTCGACAAGCACTGGAACGTCGATCCGCGCAAGGATGCGCCGCCGATCGCCGCGGCGCTGGCGCGCGTGGCCGAGTCGGTGTCGCCGGCCGCGGGGCTCGAGAAGGAAAAGCTCGATCACTTCATCTATGCCGGCTTGAGGGGCGAGCTGGACCTGCTTTCGAAGGTCGCGCAGCACGGCGGCTGGGCGGCGATTCCCGTGGGCAAGGCCCTCGTGCCCGGCACTCGCGATCCGCGGATCGCCCTCGTTCGCGCGCGGCTCGCCGCGACCGGGGAGCTGCCGCAGGGCACGGCGACGGTGGACGACTCCGTCGGCTACGACAGCGACCTCGCGGCGGCGGTGAAGGGCTTCCAGACACGGCATCGCCTGATCGATGACGGAAGGCTCGACGCCGGCACGCTCGCCGCAATGAACGTCTCGGTCGAGGACCGGATCGACCAGGTGAAGGTGAACCTCGAGCGTTCGCGCTGGGTCCTGCCCGGGCTCACGGCCGACTTCGTGCTGGTCAACCTCCCCGCGTTCAAGGCCTACCTGATTCGTGACGGCAAGTCCGTCTGGGAGTCGCGCACGCAGATCGGCAAGGAGGCGCGCCAGACGCCCATCTTCCGCGCCGACATGAAGCAGGTGATCTTCAACCCGACGTGGACGGTGCCGCCGACGATCCTGGCCGAGGACGTGCTGGGCGGGATCGCACGCGGCGAGGACATGCTGGCGAAGAAGAATCTCAAGGTCTACGACGGCGATGGCAACCTCGTCGATCCGAAGTCGGTCGACTGGAAGAACGCGACCGCGGGAAACTTTCCCTACACGCTGCGCCAGGACGCCGGCCTCGACAACGCGCTCGGTCGCGTGAAGTTCATGCTGCCGAATTCGTACAACATTTACCTGCACGACACGCCCAGTCGCGAGCTGTTCGCCTCCGAGGAGCGCACGTTCAGCTCGGGCTGCATTCGGCTCGAGGATCCGATCGGATTTGCGAAGCAGCTCCTCTCCGACCAGGGCTACGATGATGCGAAGGTCAATGAAGTCATCGCGACGGGGGAGACCAAGGCGGTGGACCTGACGACACCGCTTCCGGTGCTCATCGTCTACTGGACGGTCAGCGTGGGCGCGTCCGGCGAGGTGCGCTACGGGCCCGACGTCTACGACCGCGACGGCATGATCCTCGCAGCGCTGTCCGCGCGACGGGGGCTGGTCGCCGCGGCGGCACCGGCGCGTTGAGCGGGGGTCGACACGGTCCGCCGAGACCGTACCGGGGTCTTCAGCCGAGACACCGCTCGAACCACGCGAGCGTTCGCTCCCACGCGGCCTGCGCGGCCGCGGGGTGATACGCCGGGCGCACGTCATTGAAGAAGGCGTGCTTCGCGCCGTCGTACTCGACGACTTCGTGCGCGGCTCCGAGCGCGCCCAGCTTTTCGCGGATCGCCCCGACATCCGCCGGCGGGATCCCGCCGTCCTCGGATCCGAACAGGCACAGGAGCGGCGCGCGAATTCCCTCCGCTTCGTCGAGCAGCGGTGCCAGCGCGAGGCCCGTGCGCGGGCGCACGATGCCTCCTCCATAGAAGGAGACGGTCGCCGCCGGGTCGAGGCGGCAGGCCGCCAGGAACGCCGCGAAGCCGCCGACGCAGAAGCCAACCACGCCGACACGTGCGGGATCGACGTCGCCGCGGCTGCGCAGGTGCGCGAGCGCGGCGGCCAGGTCCTGCTCGAGTCCGGCGTTGGTCAACAGCGCGAGCTGCGCCATGGCGGGGGGCATGTCCGAGTACGGAATCTCGATCCCGATCCCGGCGCGGTGGAAGATCTCGGGCGCGAGCGCGACGTAGCCTACCGCGGCGAAGCGGCGGCAGACGTCGCGGATGTGCGCGTTGACGCCGAACGCCTCCTGCACCACGACGACCGCGGCGTGCGGGCCTGGGGACGCCGGCGCGACGAGCCAGGCGTCCATCGGTCCGTCGGCGGTGGAGATCGTGACACGGGCTTCCGTGGGGAGAGCGACGGGATCGGTCATGCGGGACATCGTGCCACGGCCCAGGCGCGCGGTCGATGGGGCTCGTGGCATCACGGCGAGCGGCGCCCCGGCACTCCGCGGAACGCGAGCCAGAAGATGATCGGCAGCTCGCCGAGTTCGAAGATCAACGCCACCTGCCCCACGGCGGGTGCGAACTGCGGCAGCAGGATCACGGTGAATGCGTTCACGACGTAGGCCAGGCCGGCGGCCATCACCGCGAACCCGAGGGCGCGGGGGAAGTACCCCGAGCGAACGATGAGCCGCCCGAACGGAAACAGCCAGAGCCCCCAGAAGATCGAGGCGACGTTGATTCCCTTGTCGTGCAGGCGCATGAAAAAATAGGCGAGGGCGTCGAGCTGCCCGGGCTCGAAGACCGCGAGGAAGTCGCCGCCGCCGAGCAGCGTGAGCGCGGCCTGCTCGTTGACGACGTTGAGGAACGTGATCGGGACGGACACCAGGCCGCCGAGGACCACCATCTGCTTCGCCAGGCGCTCGTCGACGTCCTTGAACAGCCGGTACAGCGCCAGCACGACGAAGATGGCGATCGCCTGGTGGATCAGCTCGCTCGCGATCCCGACGCGGAGCAACCACGTGGAGGCACGGATCCGTTCCGCGGTGGCCGTCGCGTCGCCCGCGACGATGAGTTGACCGGGGACGTACAGAAGTCCGATGGGTGCGATGAGCCCCATGAGGAAATACAGCCTCCCGGCGACCTTCGCGCGCCGGTCGATCGAGTCCGGGACCACGGCGGGCGCGCTCACGCCGACTCCGCCGCGCCGGCGACGACGAGGCCGCGCAGGGCCTTCCGCACGCGTATGCACCACAGTTTGCGCGCGAGGCGCACCGCTCCACGCGGTGCGCTCGAGCGCATGTGCCGCAGGCCGCCGATGCCGCTGCGGCTGCCGCCGATCGCCTGGAGTCCGAACCTGAGCATGGTTACCCCCACAAAGAGCGCGACCAGCATCGCCGCGAACTCGACCCGGCGCGACGCAGTGATCGTCGAACGCACGGTCAACAGCCCCGTGAGCGCAAGACAGGCCGTCACGATCGCGGCCGGGAAGTTGATCACCGCCCAGGTGGCCTGCCGCAACGCGAGGATGTGGACCAGCAGGGTCGCGTGCATCCGTCAACGCTCCCCGGCGGTTCCGCGTCGAGCGAGAAACTCGTGCTTGAGCACGCGCACGAGGGCCCACGTCGTCTTCACGAAGACGATCCGGCCGCACCGTAGCACGGTCGCGGCCGGTCCGGCGACGCACAGGCGATCGAGGATGCAATTCGCGGCGGCAGAGCGGGCTCCGCTCCCACATTGCAGGGCGAGGGAAGCCAGGAGCACGAGCATGAGTCTTCGAACGAACGGTTGCATGGCGGTCCTCCTCGACACGAAGGAATGCTGCATGCGAGGAAGTGTGGCCGCCGCGCCGGGCGTGAGGAAGCCGGTTGCGACGAACGGCGGAATCGAGGGAGCGAACGGCGGTGGGGGCCGACGAACGGCCGGGCGGGTGAAGCCCTACATCTGCCGAAACAGGTGCAGGTAGTTGCGGCTGACGGGCAGAACATCGGCGCGGCCCTTGAGGTGGATGTCGGCCGTCTCGTTGTCGCCACGGGTGACGTGACTGATGGCGCGCAGGTTGACCACGACCGAGCGGTGCACCTGCGCGAACTGCGCGGGATCGAGCTGGGAGACGAGGTCCTTGAGCGCGACGCGCACCAGCGCCTCGGCGGGCTGTCCGGCGTCGCCGCGCCACGCCACCAGCGTGTACTTCGTGTCGGAGCGCAGGAAGTCGACGTCCTCGACCGCGATCAGGCGCAGCGTCTCGCCAACCTGGGCGCGGATCCAGCGCAGCGGTTCCGGGGCGGCGCCGGACTGGAGCTGCGCGAGGTGCGCGGCGAGTTGCTGCAGCACCGCATCGGCGTCGTGCGTGGGTTGCGCCGAGCGCAGGCGCTCCTGGAGGCGTGCGACCGTCTCGGCGAGCCGCTCGGGCTCGACGGGCTTCACTACGTAGTCGAGGGCGCCCTGCGCGAAAGCCTGCACGGCATAGTGATCGAACGCGGTGACGAAGATGAGGTGCGCGCGGCGGCCGATCTTCCGGGCCGCCTCGATGCCGGACATCCCCGGCATGTGCACGTCGAGGAAGCAGATGTCGGGCCGGTGGGCCTCGAAGGACTCGACGGCTTCACGACCGTTGCGCGCCTGGGCGACGATCTCGAGCTCCGGCCACGCGCCGGCCAGCTGGCGGGCCAGCGCCTCGCGCAGGAGCGGCTCGTCGTCGGCGATCAGTGCCGTCGGGTGGGAACGCATCAGTGCGTCGACCTGCGGACGGGGATGTCCACCTCGGCGCAGACCCCGCGCGGGGACTGCGCGACGACCCGGAGCTCTGCCGTCTCGCCGAAGGCCAACCGCAAACGCTCGCGCAGCGTCGCGAGGCCGGTGCCCAGGCCGTTGCCGGTCGGGCGCAGACCCACGCCCGTGTCGCTGACACGCAGGATGCAGCGCTCGCCGCGTCGTTCGACGGAGACGTCGATGCGGCCGCCCTCCTCGCCCGGGTCGATCCCGTGGCGCACCGCGTTCTCGACCAGCGTCAGCAAGGTCATCGGCGGGCAGGGCAGCGCCAGCGCCGCCTCGTCGCCGTCCAGCGAGAACTGCAGTCGATCGGGCATGCGCATGTGCATGAGCTCGAGGTAGGCGCGGACGAGCTGCAGTTCCTGCCCGAGCGTGGTGGCCGGCTCGTCGAGGCGGGGCACCGCTGCGCGCAGGTAGGCGACCAGGCTCTGCAGCACCGCCGGAGCCCGCGGCGATCCCGCCTCGACCAGCGCCTGCACGTTGGCCAGCGTGTTGAACAGGAAGTGCGGAGCGACCTGCGCCTGCAACAGGCGAAGCCGGGCGTCCAGCGCCTGCCGACCGAGTTCACTGCGTTCCAGGTCGAAGGCGAGCGCCTGGTGGCGTGCCAGCGCCTCCTTCTGCCGCACCAGCGCACCCAGGGCCATCCAGGGCGCGACGAACAGCCCGAGCACGGTCAGGATGGAGAAGCCTTCCATGCGCGACTTGACGAGATAGAACGCCGGCGCGCCGGCCGGTGTCGACAGCGCGTAGAGGATCGCGACGCTGGGTGGAATGCACACCCCGACCGCTACCACCTGCAACACCCAGCGCGCGATCCAGCGGGGCAGGCGCCGCGGCCAGCGCTCGAAGAGCCCGAAGACGAACATCGCAACCAGCCCGAGCGTCACCGTGCGCACGATCGCGGAGGCGGACCCGGACTTCCACCCGGAGTGGCTCAGCAGGAGGCCGATGGCGCCGGAGACCGCAACCGTGAAGAGGACGCGCCGCCAGTGCAGGATCCCGGGCGGTCCACCAGGCTTCAATGGTTCTGCAAGCGTGCGCATGGCCCGAGGATAGTCCAGACGCGTGCGGGAACCAACGAAGCGTGTGGGGCTACTCGCCTTCGCCGCCCCCGTCGAGGAAGCGATCCGGCGCGTCGGTCGTGGGAAACGTGCAGACATCGTGGCGGCCGAACCAACGGTAGCGCGAGCGGGCGATACGATCGTACGCCCAGTCGCGCAAGGCGCGCGGCGCGAGCTGCGCGAGTCGTGCGAGGATCGGCCACGGCTGGCGCAGCTGTGCGGCCACCGCGAGCGCCCCGTCGCTGCGCACGAGCATGGCGTCGCCGGCCAGCACGACCACGCTGTCGGTTCCCGGTGGGAGTCCGCCGCGTGCCGCGAGGAGCCCGCGCGAGGTCTCCGACTGCAGCTGCGCGAAGACAATGCGCGCGTGGGGATCGCGCGCGATCACGAAGCGCACGCCCGTGTGGCACAGGTGGCAGACGCCGTCGAAGAGAACCACGATTCGATCGGACGGGGTGGATAGGTCGGGAGCGCGCATGGGGCGAGGATACCCCAGCACCCGAGGGCACTCGCGCCGGAGGCTCCCGCCGCGTCGGCGGGGCGGCCGCAACGAGGAACGACGTGCTAGATTGATGCTCCAAACGCAGTTCCACGCCCATCCCGGAGCCAGCCCGTGCGCCACGGCCGAATCCGTCATCTTTCCGCCATCGTCAGCGGGGTCCTCGGCATCCTGTTGATCCTCGCCGCCGTGCTCCTGGGCTACGCGCGGCGCTCGCTGTTCGACGAGCGCGCGTTTGCAGCGCGCGTGGCGGAGAGCTTCGAGGATCCGCGGGTCGCCAACTTCGCCGCCGAGCAGATCGCCGACGGGATCATCGCGGCGAAGCCGGATCTCGTCGGCCTGCGGCCCATTCTCGTCGGCACCAGCCGGGGCGTCGTCGCCTCGGCCCCGTTTCGCGCGGCGGTGAAGCGCGCCGCCCGCACGCTGCACCACGCGATCACGACGGGCACGGCCGAGGACATCGTCCTCACGGTGAAGGATGTCGGAGCGCTGCTCGAGAGCGCCGTCGCGAACCAGCCAGGCATCGCCGGCAAGCTGCCTCGTGGATTGACCGCCGCGGTCGGGACACTCAAGTCCCTGCCCGGCGGCGATCGTGCCGAGTGGATCGTCCGCGTTGCCAACCGGATGCGCGCGGCCACGCTCGTCTTCCTCCTGCTCGGCATCGCGCTGTGCTTCGCGTGCGGGTGGCTCGCCCGCGATCGCCGGCGCGCGATCGTCCGGCTCGGCACCGCGCTCATGCTCGTCGCGGTCGCCCTCGGGGTGGTCGCCCGCTTCGGTGGCGACGCGCTGCAGCTGCTGGCCCGCAACCAGGAGAACGCGCCGGCGCTGGCCGGACTCGGTGGAGCGTTCCTCGGCGGGCTCATGGTGTGGGCCATGGTCGTCGGCTTCAGCGGGCTGATCCTCGCCGCCGCCTCGGCTTCGCTGCTCGATCGCGTGCCGCTGGCCGCCCTCGCGCAGCGGACGCGGGCGTGGTGGTTCGGTCCGCAGCCGCTCATGCGCCTGCGCCTCCTGCGCGGCCTGCTCGGCGCGGTGATCGGCGCGCTGCTCCTGTTCTGGACGCTGCCCACGCTCACGATTGTCGGCTGGCTGGGCGGACTCGTGATCGCGTTCGCCGGGATCCGCGAGGCGTTCGCCGCCGGGTTGCATCTCCTGCCGCACTTCGAGCCGAAGACGCAGGAAGAGCGCGTCGCGCGCCGCGGCACCGCGGGGAGCATGGCGATCTTCGCCGTCGCGACGGTGACGGTCGCGATCCTCGGGACGGCGGTGTGGGCGTTCGTGCGCTCGCACGACGATGCGGATGCCCCGGTCGTGGTCACCGCGTTCAACGGCCTGCCCGAACTGGGAGACCGGCGCCTGGACGAGGTCGTGTTCGCGACTGCGCACAATGCGATGGGCAGCCCCGACACGCCGGGATGGATGTTCCCGAACCAGAGCGCTGGTATCAGGAGCCAGCTCGAGGACGGGATCCGCGGTTTCCTCATCGACGCCACGTACGGCGCGAAGGCCGGCAACTACGTGAAGACCGAGCTCGACTCGTCGCCGGACGCGATGGCGAAGTACGAGGCTGCCGTCGGCGCGGAGGGAATGGCCGCCGCGCTCAAGATCCGCGACCGCATGGCGGGCGTCGAGGCCGGCACTCGCGACATCTACATGTGCCACGGCTTCTGCGAGCTGGGTGCGCTGCGGCTCGTGCCCGTGCTCGCCCAGGTGCGCGACTTCCTGGTGGCGAACCCGGGCGAGGTGCTGGTGTTCGTCATCCAGGACGAGGGGGTCCCGCCGCCCGAGATCGCCCGCTGCTTCGAGGAGAGCGGGCTGATCGACTTCGTCTATCGCGGACCCGCACAGCCGCCGTGGCCGACGCTGCGCGAGATGGTCGACAGCGACCAGCGTGTGCTGGTCATGACCGAGCACGAATCGGAGGGCGTGGACTGGATCCACTCCGCCGTCGAGGTGATGCAGGAGACGCCGTACACGTTCCACCACCGTTCGCAGTTCAGCAACGTCCCCAACCGCGGCGGCACCGCGGGGTCGCTCCTGCTCATGAACCACTGGATCGAGACGACGCCCATGCCCAAGCCCAGCAACGCCGACACCGTGAACGCGCACGACTTCCTGATGGCGCGCATCAAGGCGTTGCAGAAGGAGCGCGGGAAGCTGCCGAACCTGGTCGCCGTGGATTTCTATCGCGAGGGCGATCTCGTGGCGGTGGTGCACGAGCTGAACGCCGGAACGCCGGACCTCGCGCAGGCAGCTCGTTCACTGAGCGTGCCGCGGGAGTCGCGCTAACCCTCGATCTTGTAGATCTCCCGGCGGCCGCGCTCGACGAGGTCGTGGTATCCCTTCATGATCATCTCCATCTTCTTTGTGTCGGCTTTCTTCATGCTTCCGGCCTGCTCCATCTTCTCCCAGGCGGCGAGGCTCTTCACTTCCATCCCCATGACACAGGTCCAGTAACGCTCGGAGCTCACGTCGGTGAGGACGCGCATGCGTCCCAGTTTCGACTTCTCCATGAGCTTCGACAGGGCGCTCGCCTTCGCGACCATCGCGCGGACCTTGCCGGGCTTGCAGAACATGAGCTCGCGAATCAGGTACATGACCACTCCTCGTGGTTCGGGTGGATGACTCGGGACGTCGACGGTGCGCCGAGGCTACTCCCGGCGGGAGAGCGGAGTCTGCGCCCGTGCTCCCTGAGTCCGCGGTATCGCGGGCAGGGCGCGCAATGGTAACCTTGCTGTCCGCCTGCTCCTGGGAGATCGCTTCATGGCCATGGTGCACCCTGCTTCCGCGCTCCTCCTCCTCCTCGCCGCGATCGGGCCGATCCCCGCACCGACCCGTGCGTACGCGGAACCATCCGTGAATCCCGCGGGCGCGGACACGCTCCACCACGAACTCGCCCCGCAGATCGTGAGCGCCGCGCGCCCGACGACCACGCCCGGCGGTGCGAGCGCGCTCGAAGTGCAGCTCGATTCGACGCTCATTCGCCCGGCGGCCACCCTCGAGGATGTTCTCCGCAAGATGCCGCTCGTCGTCATCCGGCGCAACTCGCGCGGCGAGGCGCAGCCCGCGCTGCGCGGCGGCGAGGATCGCCAGATTGCCGTGCTCGTCGACGGTGTGCCGATCACGCTCGCCTGGGACCAGCGAGCGGACCTCTCCATCGTGCCGGTGATGGCAGCGCGCAGCGTCACGCTCCATCGCGGACTCTCGTCCCTGCTGCAGGGACCGAACGCGCTCGCGGGCGCGCTCGAGGTGGACCTCGCGCGCGGCACGCGGGCCGATGCGCCGCTCCCGCCGCTCGTCCTCGACGTCGGCATGGACCAGAGTGGGGCGGGGAGTGTCGGCCTCGTGGGTGGCATGATGCGCGGTGGCTCGACGGGTCGCTGGGTGGCCCGTGCAGGTGGTGGCTTCGCCAGTTCCGACGGTGCCGTTCTGGCGCACTCCCTGGCCGACGCCGACCCGGCGACGGCGGCCCGGCTGACCTCGGACGGCGACCTGCGTCTCAACTCCGATACCCGGGCCGTGGATGGATTCCTTTCGCTTCGGCGGGTTGCGGGCAACGGGGCGTGGGCCTCCCTGACCGGGCTCGGCGCCCGATTCGAGCGCGGTGTGGTACCCGAGGCCCACACAACCGCGCCGCGCCTCTGGCGCTATCCCGAGCAGGCGCGAGGTCTGGGTGCCCTGGCCATGGGGACGGGCATGCGCCCCACCGCGTGGGGACGGGGGGACCTCGAACTGGCTGTGGGAGCCGACTTCGGACACACGGAGATCGACGAGTACGCGGACCTCACCTACCAGAACGTGACGCGCACGGAGCGTGCGGATGATCGGACGCTGACGGCACGGCTCCTCGGGGATCACACGATCGGGACGAACGGTGACCTGCGCATGGCGGTCACATACGCCGACATCGCGCACCAGGAAGCGATCAATCTGGCGCCCGAGGCGAGCTATCGGCAGCGCCTGTGGAGCCTCGCCACGGAGGCCGACTGGCGGTTCGAAGTGGGCAGCCCGCTGCGCCTGAGCGCAGGCATCGCGCTGGATGGCGCGGATACCCCCGAGTCGGCCGACAAGCCGCCGCTCGACCGCATGGACGAATGGGCCGCGCGGCTCGGCGGAACCCTCGTGCTCAGTGGCGGGGCGGTCCTTCTGCACGCTTCAGCCGGGCGGCGCGCGCGTTTCCCCGGCCTGCGGGAGCTCTACTCTGGAGCGCTCGGGCGCTTTCTCGAGAACCCGAACCTGCGCCCGGAGGTGCTGCGCACCGTCGAACTCGGGGCGACCTGGCGGTCCGCCCGCCGCGAACTCCAGGTCGTCGTGTTCGACCAGGCGCTCGATGAAGCGATCACCCGGGTCGCGGTCACGACGCCCGAGGGAAACAAGTTCCAGCGCGTGAACCAGGGAAGGGTCGACGCATTCGGCGTCGAGCTCATCGGCGACCTGGCCCTCGGCGCCTTCGCGGGAGGAGGAAGCATGACGCTGCAGCGCGCTCGCGGCGAGGATGCGTCGGGCAACGCGACGGAGCTCGAGTACGAACCGGCAATCACCGGTCGCGTGTGGGGCGAAGCGCCCCTCCCCGCTCGCCTGCGGCTGTCGGCGGAGCTTGCGCTGGTAGGGGAGCAGCAGTTCATCGATCTCGACAGCGGGGAGTTCGCCGTCCTGGCGCCCGGTGCACGGATCGACGTTCGGGTCGCCCGAGGCTTCGACCTGCGCGCGGCGGGCCCGTGGCGGCGCGTCGAAACGCAGCTCGCCGTCGAGAATGCCGCGGACGTCGCAGTCTACGACCAGGCCGGGCTGCCGCAGCCCGGCCGCACGATTCGCCTGCAGCTTCGTCTCTGGTAACGATGCGCTTGATGGAATGTGCGCCTGCCCGCCTCGACCTAGTCGGCCCGGCGGACCCGCCCGCGTTCGATCACGCGCACGCCGATCGCCCGATCGGTACAGAAGATGTCGCTCACCTCACGCTGGTTGAAGCCGGCCCTCCAGGGGGCCTCGCCCGCGGGGGGCGCCGCCAGCGCGCTCGAGACCGCCTGGTTCCACTGCACGACACACCGGCTCAGGTCGAAGCGCAACCGGCTCTTCGCCTGTTCGAGCAATTCGTCGAGCGCTGCCCGCAGGGCCATGGCTTCCCCCGCCGGCACGAGGTCCTCCACCGCCTGGCGCGACTCCTCACTCCAGGCGAGGTCGGGGAGCTCGAGGGCGAAGTCGGGCTCGGCGCAGTGCACCTTGCCGACGAGGAATGCGCGGCCGGTCAGGGCCCCCTCGAGCTCGAGCTCGAGGGCGAGGCGATCGCGCGCGCCGCGCACCGTTGCGCCGGCCACGCGGAGCGATTCCCCACCGCCCGTCCCGATGGGGGCCGCGATGCCGACCAGGCGCGAGGCGATCTCCGCGAAGTCCACCCAGCAGTCGACCGGCACGTACGTGTCGGAATCGAACAGTCGCTGTGTGGGCGCCCCGGGGAACTCGACCGCGGTCCCGTTCGCGCTCGGCAGGATCGTCGGAGCGGCTTCAAACGCGAGATCGATGACCAGCGCGTCGCCCTCGAGACGGGGGCGTTCGGCGCGAACCTCGCCCGGGCGCCAGTGCAGCCACGCCCCGCCACCCAGCCGCACGGGCCGGGCGAGCCCGGCGTGCAGCGCGTTCACCCGGGGCGCCAGATCGGTGGCGGCCGTGAGCGAGTCGAGGGTGGGAAGGAGGTGCGCGATGAACCGGCTCTTGATGCGATCGTCGACCAGCTTGGTGAAATTGATGGCCGGGGGCCTGGGTTTGCAGCGCGTGGGGTAGATCACCGCCAGCGGACTGCTGCGGGATTCGAGGCGCCAGCCCTCGCCCCAGGCGAAGCGGGTCATGACGCCCACCAGGCCGGTCAGCGAATCGGCCTCGACGCCGCACGACGTCGGGGCGAAGCCTTCGCCCTCGATGTCGAGTCGGTAGTGGACGGTGGTTCGTGTATAGAGCGTGTCGCCCCGGGGATCGCTCGCGAGGCTTCCCCGCAGGATCGGCCCACGCCAGCGCACTCCGGCGCGGGCGGCCTCGCGCTCCTCTTCTTTCCAGACTTCCTCGGGCGTCACCTGCTCCGCGATGCCGGCGGCGCGGATCTCCCGGGGAAGGAGGCGATCGAGTTCGTGGCGGTACGCCTCGATCGGTACGGTGAGCCGCGCCTGCAGATAGGAGCGCGGCGTCGCCGCCGGGCCCTCGCCCGGAGGAAGGGTGGGGGGAGCGACCGCGGGAAGCTGCAGCGCGGCGGCGCGCCCGCTGTCCGGGCGCCCGAGCATGGTGATTCCGGCGAGCACGAGAAGGCGCACGAATGCCGTGCGCGGGCGCGAATGGCTTCGGGAGATCGACGACACGTAGGAGGGCCCTCCGGCGGTACCGGCTACAACAGGACGAAGGGGGCGAGCTTCCGCCCCCTTCGCCGGTGTGCGACGCGGCGGATCATCCCGCCGCGAATCGATCAACGATAGTTGTTCTTGATGGTGCCCCAGCTCGACCGCAGCGCGGGCGTCGAGGGCGGGCACTGCCTGCAGCTCGGCACGATCACTCCGCCGATGGCCGCGCACTGCCCGACAGGCAGCGGCGCGCAGGTGTAGACGCCGGCAGGGTCCACCGTGCAGCAGAGTTCCTGGTTCGGCGCCGAGAGCAGGTCCGGGGCTTCCGGGCCGTCTCCGGTGGGATAGTTGACGACGTCAGTCTGACCATCGTTCTGCCAGGTGTGGTACCACCCGGTGCTGATCGTGACGAGGCGCGGCAGGGTCGAGAACGAGTAGACCTCGGTCTGGCCCGGGAGCGTGCCACCGCCGACCCCCGCTCCGCCCGAATTGGTGAGATCCCACTCGACCGGCAAGCCCGAGCAGCAGCCAATCAGCCACGGGCCGATGCCATCGGGAGCGGTCACGTTCGCGAGGTCGGGGACGGCACCGGGAAGCGCGAGCTCGAAGCCCGAGAATCCGTTCGACGACCCAGGGTTCGGCTCGAACCCGCCGTTCGTCACCGTGTACACCCACTGGTACTTGGTGAAGTCGCCGAGGTAGTTGTTGAAGACATCCACCTTGATGACCACGCCAAACGGATAGAAGTGCGTATTCGAGAAGATCGGCCCGCCGTTCGGCTGGACGACACCGGACCACTTGACGGCGTCCGCATCCGGTGGCGAAATCTGGGGCGGGTAGGATGCGGCAAGGATCGGCCCGGCGAAGGTGACCAGGAGCAGCGCAGGGAGTGCGAGCGTGCGGACCAATCGACGTGCAAAGAGCTGAAGCATTGGAGGCATCGGAGGTTCTCCATAGCAGGGGGAACTGCGTGGGGAGACAGTCAGAGGAATGCCCTCTGGCCTAGGGGGTCACCAGTTTCCCCTTCCGGTCGCCATGAATGCAAGCAAATTGTGGATTCGGGATCGACCCGCGGCCGTTCCTGGCGGCGGAACGCGTTTATCGACAACCATTTGCATGCGACGGGGGGCGGCGTCCTCGCGGCCACCGCCCCCTCGCGCTTCGTTCCTCCTGCCCCGCGGCAGGCTCAGGCCGCGCGCGTGATCTCCTCGTCCTCCCCATCGTCGGATTCGTCGCGCCCGGCGCCGCCCTCGATCAGGGTCAGCGAGTCCTGCACGTCCGAGTTCATCTTCCGCTCGTCGCGCAGGCCCTCGATCATCGCGTCGGCCTGCTTGAGCAGGAAGCGCAGCGAGCTCACCTTCTCGACCGCCTGGTCGACGAGGGCACGCTGGACCTGCAGCGTCTCGAGCCCGGCCTGGACGTCCGCGAGGAATCCCTCCGCGCGGCCCAGGCGTTCCTCGGCCTTCGACATCTGCCGCTCCTTCTCGTCGAGCGAGCCCGCGAGTTCCCGCACTTCCCCGAGCCGTCCCTGGATCGAGGCCAGTAGTTCGCGGCTGTCGGCCACCTCGCGCTGCGACGACGTGATCGTGCGCACGCCCTCGCACGCGGTCTCGGCCATCGCGACCATGCGGTCGAGGTCGGCCTGCAGCGTCCGCACCGTCGCCTGGCGAGCGTTGATCTGCTCCAGCGCGCGCGTCACCTGCTGGTCCACCAACTCCCACTTCGCCAGGCGCTGCTCGAATCCGCTCAGGCGCGTATCGACACGGTCGAGCGTTCCGGCGCGGGCCTCGAGTTCCGCGGCGACCACGTCGAGTTCTTCCGCCCGCTCGTTCGCCGAGGCCAGTGTCGCGTCGAGGCGACCGGCCAGTGCGCCGATCTCCTCGGCCGCATCGGCCGCTTCCTGCCGCGTCGTCGTCGCCCGCGCCAGGTCCTTCGCCGCCGCGTCGAGGGCGGCCTGACGCTGCGTGATCTCCTCGCCCAGGGCACGGGTGCGCTCGGCCAGCGCCTCGACCGACGTGCAGCGCGCCTCGATCGACTTCACCGACTTGCCGACGCTTTCGCTCTTCTGCACCGAGTCGGTGACGCTGCCGCGGACGTCGGCGATCGTGTGGCTCAGGCGCTCCGCCTCCTCGGCCTGCGCCGACAGGTGGAGGAAGCGTTCCTCCGCGGCCGCCATGCGCGTCGACAGGTCGCGACCCTGGTGATCGAGGTCGGCCGACAGCGCCGTGACCTCGGTCAGGCGGCGGTGCATGTCCTCGAGCCCGTCGCGCCGCGTCTCGATCGAGTCGATCGACTCGGTGATGCGCTGTGCCTGCTGCTCGACGACGGCGAGTTTCGGCGTGACCCCCTCGAGGGACGTGAAGCGGCCTCGCACCTCGACCAGCGTGTTCTCGACGTTGAGCAGCCAGGTCCGCGTCTCGGACTGGTGGCTCGACATGCGGCCGATCTCGGCGTGCGCGAGGCGGGACTGCTCGATCGCGTCGTGCACCATGGCATGCGTGCCGCGCAGCTTCTCGACGTCGGCCAGTGTCGCCTCGACCGTCGGACGCATCTCCTCCACGCGCGCGGCGCTGGTGCCGAGTTCCTCGGCGGTGCGGGCGACCGCGTCGAGGTCGCGGCGCAGCGCATGCACCTTCTTCACGTCGTCGTCGATGCGCGCCGCGTCGTTGCGCAGCGACTCGAGGCGCGGCCCCCAGCCCTGCGTCTGGGCGACCAGCTCCTTGACGGTCGCGCTCGAGTCGGCGAGGCCCTTGAAGCGGCCCTCGAACTCGGTCAGCGCGCCGCGCAGGTCGGCCACGCGCTGGCTCACCGACTCCAGGCCCTTGCTCTCGAAATCGAAGCGCTCGACCGCGTTGCGCACGTCCTCGCTGGCGCCGGACATCTGCTCGCGGACCTGCGCCATCTGGTCGCCGGCGGCCCGCTGCAGGTGGCCGATGTCGGTGCTCTTGTCGAGGACCTCCTGGTGGAGCGCTTGCAGGGCGGCGACCTGGTCGGAAAGCGCGACGAGGCTCCGCTCGTTCTCCTGCTGCTGGCGGACGCCGGCGTCGAGCTGGCGGATCGCATGGTCGAGCTGCTCGGCCTGGGCGAGCGCACGATCGACCGCTTCGCGCTGGGCCTCGAGCGCGGTGGTCTTCTGGCCGATCGAGTCGCTCAGCGTCTTCACCGAGCCGACCGAGCGCTTCACCTCGGCGACGGTCTGGCGGATGCCGTCCATCTCCTTGACGACGTGCTCGACGTCGACGACGCGGCGCTCCTTGTCCGTGAGGTCGCGCGACAGCTCGTCGCGACGGCGATCCAGCGCCTCCATCTTCGACATGCCCGTCTTGTGGGCGTCCATCAGGCGCTCGTGCTGCTCGCGGATGCGGCCCAGCTGATCGCTGGTGGCCTCGATCTGGCTGCGGATCGATGCGGCCTCGCCCTCGAGCAGCTTGAACGGCTTCTCGACCTCGAGGAACGCCTCGAGGCGGTCGCGCAGGCCGTCGGCGACGTCCATCTTGGCGCCCAGCTCCTCGAACACCTCGCGCACGCGCGCCGAGTTCGCGTTGACCTCGGCGAGCTGCAATGCCGCCGCGGCCTGCCCGACGACCACGTCCTGTGCCTTCGTCTCGAGGTCGTCGACCGATGCGGCGATCGACTCGACCGCCTCGAGGCGGCGCTCGGTCTCGCCCAGGCGGGCGAGCGCGGCCTCGGCGCCGGTGGTGGCCTGCGCGATCGGCTCGGTCAGGGCGCCGACGCGTTCGGCGACACCCTCGCTGCGGGCGAGCAGCTGCTCGAAGCGCTCGCACTCGGAACGCATTTCGGTGAGGACGGCGCGCACGTCTTCCGACAGCTCGCGTTCGCGGGCGCCGTTGCTGCCGAGCAGGTTCTTGAGGATCTGGGCCATGGTTCGCTCCCTCCCTGGAGGTGGGGTGTCGTGGCGGACCGGCGCGGCCCCTCGTGGGCCGGGTGCGGTCGTCGGAAGGATGCCGTGCAAATTGCACGCCATGTACCGCGAAGCGGGGTTTGGTTTCCTAACCGATTCAATGGCAGTGAGTTGACCAGGATGGTCGGGACCCAAAAGGGGCTTCGCAAGGGGTCCACCGCCCAAGGCGTGGGCGGACCGGCCGGACCTTGTCCACGCCGGGGCCAGACCGCGGAATCGGGCCGGAATGGTCAAGATTCTGTTCGGCAGGGGTCGGTATCCGGGAAATCGAACGAAAAGGTCCCTCTTTTCATGCATCTTACCCACGTCACGTTGCACCCGCGTTTCGAGGCCCCCGAGTCCGCAGTGCGTGGACCCCTGCCGCCCGGCAGAGGGTTGCGCGCTCAGCCCGTATCGCGAGGTCAGGAGGCGTCACCATGGCCAAGCGAATGGGGCTCATGCTCCTCGTCGTCGGGCTCTTCATCGTCGGCATCGGTACCTGGAAATTCCTGCAGATCAAAGCGGCGATCGCCGAGGGTGGCTCCTACGCCCCGCCCCCGACGACCGTCACGACGCTGGTCGCCGGCGAGCAGGAGTGGGCCTCGACCCTGACCGCAATCGGCAGCGTGGAGGCGGTCAACGGCGTGGTGGTCAGCGCCGACCTCGCCGGAGTCGTCCGCGAGATCGCGTTCCAGTCGGGAGCGCGCGTAGCGAAGGGCCAGGTCCTGGTCCGCCTCGAGTCCTCGACCGAGCGCGCGCAGCTCGCCCAGGCGCAGGCCTCGGCTGACCTGGCGAAGCTCAACCTCGATCGCGCCGAGAAGCTGATCGGGCGCGGCGTCATCGCCCAGGCCGAGCTCGACCGCTTCCGCGCCGAGGCCCGCCAGGCCGACGCCAGCGTCGACGCGGTTCGCGCGGTCCTCGATCGCAAGAACATCACGGCGCCGTTCGCGGGCGTGCTCGGCATTCGCCAGATCGACCTGGGTCAGCGGTTGAACGAAGGCGACGCGATCGTCCCGCTGCAGTCGCTCGATCCCGTCTACGTGAACTTCTCGCTCCCGCAGCGCGACGTGAACGCGCTCAAGGTCGGCGCCGCCGTGCACGTCACGTCGGACGAGGCGGTGACGACGCAGACCGGCCGCATCACGTCGATCAACTCGGTGATCGACCCCGCGACCCGCAACATCGCCGTGCAGGCCACCTTTGCCAACCGCGGCGAGCTGCTGCGGCCGGGGATGTTCGTCGACGTCACCGTGGACCTGGGAGCGGGCAGCCGGGAGATCACGCTGCCGACCACGGCCATCGCCTACGCGCCGTACGGCAACTCGGTGTTCGTCGTCGAGGACCTGCCCAACCCCAAGGACCCCAAGGGCAAGCCGTACAAGGGCGTGAGCCAGCGCTTCGTCAAGACCGGGCGCGAGCGGGGCGACCAGGTCGCCGTGCTGTCCGGGCTCAAGCCCGGCGATGAGGTTGTGACCACCGGCGCGTTCAAGCTGCGTCCGGGTGCGAGCGTCGTGGTCGACAACAAGCTCCAGCCGGGCAACGAAGCGACGCCCAAGCCCGAGGACAACTGATGCGCTGGACCGACCTCTTCATCAAGCGGCCCGTCCTCGCGATCGTCATCAACCTGCTCATCCTGATCGCCGGCATCCAGTCGGTCCGCTCGCTCTCGGTGCGCCAGTACCCCCGCACGGACATCGCGCTGGTCACCGTGACGACCGCGTACGTCGGCGCCAACGCCGACCTCGTCCGCGGGTTCATCACCACGCCGCTCGAGCGCGTGATCGCCAGCGCCGATGGCATCGACTACATCGAGTCGAGCAGCGGCCAGGGTGTGAGCACGATCACCGTGCACCTGAAGATCAACTACGACACCAACGCCGCGCTCACCCAGATCCAGGCGAAGGTGGCGCAGGTGCGAAACGATCTGCCGCCCGAGGCGCAGGCGCCGATCATCGAGCTGACCAGCGCCGACGTGGATTTCGCGTCGATGTACATCGGCTTCTCCTCCGCCACGCTCGAGCAGAGCCAGATCAGCGACTACCTGGTGCGCGTCGTCCAGCCCAAGCTGACGGCGGTCCAGGGCGTGCAGCGCGCCGACATCCTCGGCGGCCGCACGTTCGCCATGCGGGTCTGGCTCAAGCCCGACCAGATGGCGGCGCGCGGGATCTCGGCCTCGCAGGTGCGCGACGCGCTGGCGGCGAACAACTACCTGTCGGCGCTGGGCCAGACCAAGGGGTCCATGGTCTCGGTCAACCTGGTGGCCAACACCGCCCTCAAGTCGCCCGAGGAATTCCGGGCCCTGGTGATCAAGTCCGAGGGCAACGATGTCGTCCGCCTCGGGGACATCGCCGACGTCGTTCTCGGCTCGGAGAACTACGATCAGGACGTGCGCTTCGACGGCCAGGACGCCATCTTCATGGGCATCTGGGTGCTCCCGGGGTCGAACTCGCTCGAGGTCATCCGCAAGGTGCGCGAGGCGATGCCCGAGATCGCAGCCGAGCTCCCCACGGGCATGAAGTCGGGCATTCCGTACGATTCGACGCTGTACATCGAGGAAGCGATCCAGGAAGTGCTCAAGACCCTGGCCGAGACGCTGCTCATCGTCGTCCTCGTCATCTTCCTGTTCCTGGGCTCCGTGCGCGGGCTGATCATCCCGGTGATCGCGATCCCGATCTCGCTGATCGGCGCGGTTTTCCTGATGGCGACATTCGGCTTCACCATCAACCTGCTGACGCTGCTCGCCATCGTGCTGTCGGTCGGACTGGTGGTCGACGACGCCATCGTCATGGTCGAGAACGTCGAACGGCACCTGCACGACGGAATGCAGCCGCTGCCGGCCGCGCTGGCGGCCGCACGCGAGCTGGTCGGGCCGATCATCGCCATGACCATCACTCTGGCCGCGGTGTACACGCCGATCGCGCTCCAGGGAGGTCTCACCGGCGCCCTGTTCCGGGAGTTCGCGCTCACGCTTGCCGGCGCGGTCATCATCTCCGGCGTCGTCGCGCTCACGCTGTCGCCGATGATGGGCTCGAAGCTGCTGCGCGCCGGCGACACCGAGAAGGGCTTCGCGGGACACATCAACCGCCAGTTCGATCGCCTGCGCATGGCCTACGCCCGGACGCTCGCGGGCAGCCTCGAGTTCCGCCCCGTCATGCTCGTGCTCTGGGGCCTGGTCATCCTGCTGATCGTGCCGTTCTACATGTTCTCGCAGAAGGAACTGGCGCCGAACGAGGACCAGAGCGTGGTGTTCGGCATCATCCAGGCGCCGCCGAACGCGACGATCGACCAGACGAAGATGTTCGCGGCGGAGGTCGAGAAGGTCTACCGCTCGATCCCCGAGTATAAGAACACGTTCCAGATCCTGTTCCCCGGTGGCGGATTCGGCGGGATGGTCACCAAGCCTTGGAACGAGCGCCAGCGCACCACCGGCGAGATGCAGGTCGAGGCCGCGGAGAAGCTCTCGAAGATTCCCGGCATCCGCATCATCTCGGTGACGCCACCGGCGCTGCCGGGGGGCGGTTCATTCCCGGTCGACCTCGTGATCTCCTCGACGGCGCCGCCGGAGCAGGTCGCGGAGTTCGCGGGCCAGCTCGTGGGGAAGGCGTTCGCCAGCGGGCAGTTCATGTTCGCCGACACGGACGTGAAGTTCGACCAGCCGCAGGCCGAGGTGGTGTTCGACCGCGACATGGTGCGCGCCCAGGGCGTGGACATGGCGCAGGCGGGTCGGGACCTCTCGACGCTTTACGGCGGCAACTACGTGAACCGCTTCAGCATCGAGGGCCGCAGCTACAAGGTGATCCCGCAGGTCAAGCGCTCGGAGCGGCTGACGCCCGACCAGCTCGCCGACGTGATGGTCACCGGTGCGGGCGGCAAGCTGGTTCCGCTCTCCACGTTCGCGACGATCAAGACCACCGTCGAGCCGCGGGAGCTCAAGCGCTTCCAGCAGCTCAACGCGGTGCGCATCCAGGGGGCGATCCCGCCCGGGGTGCCGCTCGACGGCGCGCTCAAGGTGCTGGAGGACGAGGGCAAGCGGATCCTGCCCCAGGGCTACTCGCTCGACTACGCCGGCGAGTCGCGACAGCTGCGCACCGAGGGCGGGGGCTTCCTCCTCATCTTCCTGCTGTCGGCGATCCTCATCTACCTCGTGCTTGCCGCACAGTTCGAGAGCTTCCGCGATCCGTTCGTGGTGCTCGCCGGGTCGGCGCCGCTGGCGGTGGCGGGAGCGCTGTTCTTCTCGTTCATGGGCTTCACCACGCTCAACATCTACAGCCAGGTCGGTCTCATCACCCTGGTGGGGCTGGTGGCCAAGAACGGGATCCTCATCGTCGAGTTCGCCAATCACCTGCAGGAGCAGGGGAGAAGCAAGCTCGAGGCGGTGATCGAGGCGGCGGCGACGCGACTGCGGCCCATTCTGATGACCACGGCGGCGACCGTGTTCGGTCACCTGCCGCTGGTGTTCGCACACGGTCCGGGCGCCGGCGCGCGCAACTCGATCGGCATCATGCTGGTCTCGGGCATGATCATCGGCACGACGTTCACGCTGTTCGTCGTTCCGTCGATCTACATGGCGGTGGCGAAGACGCGCACGCGCACGGTCGAGGACGAGGGCCGGGCGGACCTGCACGGGACGGTGCCGATACCGGTCTGATCGACACGAAGACGGACGAAACAGGACCGGCCGGTGGCGCACAGCCCACCGGCCGGTTCGTATTGTTCGTGCGCAGACGACTCCGCTCAGCCCGGACCGGGTGGCAGTCTACTTCGTCGCCGCGGCCTTCGCCGGCGCCTTGGCCGGCGGGTCGGCGGCGTTGTGGTAGTTGTTCGCGATCTCCTTTTCCAGCGCGTCGGCCCGCGCCGTGCTCATCGAGTGGTCGCCGTAGAAGAAGTTCGTGACCGAATCCTGGTCGCCGTACTTCTCGGCGAACCGCCGCCACAGCAGCGGCGCCTTCTTGTAGTCGTAGCCAGCCTCGTAGACGTAGCGGAGGCCGACGCGATCCGCCTGGTCCTCGTAGTCGCGGCTGTACGAATTGTTGAATGCCGAGTAGCCGAGTTGCGTCGCCTGCTGCGCGAGGGTGCGCGCCGTCGAGTTGCCGATCATTCCGGCGTTGGCCGCCGCGAGCTGGCCCGCAAGCCCGCTCATCTGGTTCTTGCTGGCCTGCCGCCGGCTGTGCTCGTAGGTGGCGTGCGCGATCTCGTGGCCGAGCACGACGGCCAGCTCGTCGTCGTCAAGGTCCGCCATGATCCCCGTGTAGACGTAGATCGAGTAGTTGGCCATGGCCATCGCGTTCCACTCCGGATTCTCGACCACGTAGACGCGGACGCCCGCGGGATCGATGTAGTCCGGCAGGACGCGATTGACGATGTTGCGTGCGCGATCGACCTGCGGGCCGCCGGTGAGCAGCTTGCCCATGCTCTGCGTCTTCCCATCCGCACCCTGCTCGACGATGGCCTGGGCGGCGACCCACGTCGACTCGGCCATGTTCGTGCCCACGAGGATCTTCTCCTCGGTGGCGTCGACGTTGTTGGCCTTGGCCTCGAACTCGGAGGCCTTCACCGTGCCGTCGGCCTGGCGCACTCCCCTGGCGCGCGCGCCGTAGCCCAGCGGAACGTCGGCGGCCGAGGTGAAGCCGGCCGCCTTGAACTTCATGCCGGGCAGCGGCTCGACGCGCTGGCCGTCGATGATCAGGTAGGGGCCCTTGTGGAACTCGAGCACGCCCTCGACCTTGATCTTCTTGTCGGCGGCGGCCGCCGGAACGGCGAGGGCGGCGAGCAGCCCGAGCGCGATGAGCGACGGATGCAACGAACGCATGATGTTCGCTCTCCCTGCGAGTGGGGTTACGGAGCGCCGCGCGCGTTCTCGCGGCGGACGCTCTCGATGACTTCGCTGTAGTAGGGCTTCTCCTTGAGGCTGGCGTATTCGCCGGGAAACATGACGAACGTGATGTCCGCGGAATGGTCGGAGAAGCCGTTGAGGACGATCGCGCAACGGTGGCCGCCCAGCAGCCGGGTGTTGTCGATCATCGGGAAATCGAAGTAGCTCACCTTGAACGCCGCGGTCTTGGTCTGCCGTCCCAGCGCCGGGTCCGGCGTCTCGACCGTGAGCTGGACGTCGAGCTCCTTGCTGACCCGGTCGACGGCGTTGATGTCGATCCGGATCGTCGACTGCAGCGAGTCGAGCATGAGCGTGGCCTCCTCGAGTGACGTGCCCTCGGGGTCCCCGGTCAGGTCGATGCTGCGGTCGAACTTGCGGCCGACGCCCTCGAGCACGATCACCTGCTTGCGACCGATCTCGCGGGCGACACGCTCCAGCCGGTCCATGTAGTCGACGTAGTCGGCGCGAACGCCCGCGTTGGGCGCGGCGGTGATGCCCCGCGCGATGCGGCGCTTGAGGTCGAGGAACAGGGGCTTCAGGTTCAGCGACTCGTGGAAGTTGTAGACCAGCAGCTCGAGGTTGAGCACGCTGTTGTCAAGGTCGCCACAGGTCCGAGGCGCTGACGAAGCTGCCGATGATCGACTGGAACATGTCCTTGCGCAGCGCGCTCTCCGACTCCTCGCGTCGGCTCATCAGCTCGGAGTAGAGCCGCGCGTTCGTCTCGGCGGCCTGGCGCCGGTCGAGGAACTCCGACGACTTGAATCCGAGCACGCCGATCGCGAGCGCGGTGAACAACCCGCCCAGCGGCTGGACGAGGACCGCCAGCTTGTCCCAGGAGTCGCGCCTGGCCGGCACGTGCACGTGCGGCGGCTCGTGACCGGGGGTCTCGCTCACTTGCGGCGCAGGCTCGGCTTGCCATCCTTCTTCTCGAGGATCAGGTCGTAGCGCGTCGCTTCCTTGTTCGAGAAGATGGCGAGCTCGACCGGCTGCTTCTCGTACACGAGGGTGAGCGTGCACTTGCCTTCGCCCTTCACCATCAGCTTGAACGAGCCGAACTTGTCGGTCGTCGTCGTGTCGGCGACGGTCGTGGCGCCGGGCAGCGAGACCTTGATCTTGACGCCCTCCGGCAGCGGCTTTCCGTCGAGCTTGATGTCGCCGAAAATGCGTCCCGCGGCGGCGGGCTGCGCGCCGACAAGGACCAAGCCGACGGTGAGGACGGCGAGAACGAATGAACGCATGGGACGCTCCTGGGGTCGGGCCTGGCGGGAGGCAATCGGGGCGCGGCAGCCACCGCGGGGGTGGCTGCGCGCGCTCACGGGTATTCTAGGACGGTTTGCCGATCCGGGCCAGAGCCTTGCTCGCGGCCATATCAGCGATAGGTGCTCTTGACCCGTCCCCACGACGACCCCGCGCTCGGGGTCGCGGCCTCGATGGCGAAGGGGTAGTCCTCGGTCTCGCCGTTTCGAATCTGGCCACCGGGCATCGCCGCCGTGCCGTTCCACGGGAAGTCGACGCCGACCGGTTCCTGCGAGATCGAGATCCGCGTCCACGCCGGGCCCACGTTCGGCCCGACGAGAAATGCCGGCGAGACCATCGAGTTGCAGCCGGGCAGGAGCGTGATCGGATGATTGCGCACCGCCCACTCCCATGCGCAGCCGCCGGTCGGCGGGGGGCAGGTGAAGTTGTCGTTCCAGTCCCCGTCGGTGTTGAAGTCGACCAGGATGTTGAGGAAGCCCTGCGCCACCGCATGACAGCTGTACGCCTCGTACGGGACCGTCGCGGGAGTGCAGGCCACGAACGTCGGTTGGGCCAGCAGCCCCGCGTCGGAGCCGTCGGCGAGGCACTCGTCCTGCTCGAACGAAAGCGGCGGATATCCCGGAGTGACACAATCGGTGGTGATGGCCGGATTGCAGGACGAGGCGCCCCCGCCGAACGGGTTCGTCTTGCCGTCGGCATCGTCGTCGATGCCCATCGGGCCGGTGTAGCACCCCAGCCAGAAGCTCCCCGGTACGGCGAGGAAGTGCTTCACGTACCCGGTCGGCCCCGGCGGGGAGCTGACGGCCGGGCAGGTGATCGTCTGGGTCCCGACGCCGCCGGGTAGCGAGCAGGTCGGGAAGTTGCCGATCGCACTTCCCGCCCAGGTGGGATAAGCGGTGAAGCTCTCGGGGGCGTCGCCCCAATCATCGAGAAAGCGGAGGCAGTCGTCCGGGCCGTCGACGTCGGTCGCGGCAGCGGGGGGGGCCAGGAGGGTCGCCAGCACGAGCAGGCTCAATGCGGCGAACCCGAAGCGATGAAAGGACATACGGGGCCTCGAAGGGGGGAGGGATGGAAGCAGTGGCGACTCCATTCGCGGGAAGGGCAGCGGCAGCAACAGTAGCCCCGGGGGCCCCCGGGGTCACGCGGATTCTGCGACCCGGGGAACGCGGCCGGCCCGGTCGGTGTATTCTTGAGAGGAGCCCGCCATGGCTCGTTCACGGTCGGAGACGACCGCCTCCCCTTCGAACGATGTCCGTATCCGCATGGAGAACCCGTCATGAAGAAGCCGCTTCAAGTTGCCCTCATCGTTGCCGTCGTGGCCCTGGCGGGGGTCTGCGCCGTCCTGTTTTCCCAGAATCAACAGAGTGCACGAAAGCTCGCGGCCACCGAGACGGCCGAGGGCGAGATCCGCGATCGCTACGGCGCCACGATCGAGGCGATCGCCGAGATCCAGGACAGCCTGAGCGCGCTCGCGCTCGAGGAGACCGGCGCCCGCCTCGCGCCCGGCGGTGAGCGCACGGCGGCGAATACCGAGGATGCGCTGGCGCGGATCGCCGCGCTGCGCTCGAGCATCGACGCGAGCAAGGCGCGGATCAACAAGCTCGAGGCCGACCTCCAGGCCAGCGGTGCCAAGTCGGCCGGACTGTCGAAGCTGATCGTCAACTTGAAGAAGTCGGTCGCCGAGAAGGAGGAGCAGGTCGCCGTGCTCTCGTCGCGCGTCGACTCCCTCAACACCGAGGTGTCCGGGCTGACCGTCGCCGTCGCGCAGAAGGACGACACGCTGAAGACGCGCACGACGCAGCTCGAGCAGAAGCGCCGCGACATCGCGACGATCTGGTACGTGATCGGCTCCAAGCAGGAGCTCGAGGAAGCCGGCGTCATCGAGACGAGGGGCGGTGTCCTCGGCCTCGGCAAGACGATCGTGCCCAGTCCCAATCCCAACGCGGGCGTGTTCATGGGCCTCGACACCGATCGGCTCGACGTGATCCACATCCCGTCTGCCAAGGCCAGGGTGGTCAGCGCGCAACCGGTGACGAGCTACGAACTGCGACCGGTCGAGGGCGCGATGGAACTCAAGATCCTCGATCCCGTCGAGTTCCGGCGCATCCGCCAGGTGGTGATTCTCAAGGGGTAGCCGGCGAGTTCGGCAGTGCGAGCGGGGCGGTTCGGCCATCGTGTCGGACCGCCCTTCGCATTCCTCGTGCCCGGACGATCGTGTGCGTGCTCTTGGCGTCCGTCGCCTGCGCGCTCCGTAGCTTCCCCGCCCCTGCCGGGGGTACAGTGCCCGCCATGAACGCTCGATCGCATGCCGCGTGTGTCAGTGTGCTCCCCGCGCTCGCGTTCGTACTTGCCCTCGCGCTCGGGGCCTGCAGCCACGGGCCCGCGCCGACGGCTACGCCGCCTGCGCCGCTGCCCCGCGAGTCCGGGAAGGCGACAAAGCCCGCCGATCGCGAGCCCTCTGGCACCGACGCCACGCTCGAAACGGCCGATCGCGACGAGCCCGACGCGGCCTCCGACGACGCGACCGATGCAGATGCCGATGCCGAAGGGGGACAGACCGGGCTTGCCTCGTACTACGCGACGAAGTTCGAGGGCCGGCGCACCGCCAGCGGCGAGGTGTATCGTCGGGACCGGATGACCGCGGCCCACCGCTCGCTGCCGTTCGGCACGCGCGTGCGCGTGACGCGCCTGGCGACGGGCAAGTCGGTCGAGCTCGTGGTCAACGATCGCGGCCCGTTCCGCAAGGGGCGGATCGTCGACCTCTCGCGCCGCGCCGCCGAGCAGCTCGATCTGATTCGCGCGGGCGTCGCACGGGTCCGGCTCGAGGTGCTCGAGCGTCCATCGGATTGAATCGCCGGATCCCGCCTTGAATGCCCCCCGCGGAAGTGTGAGAGTTCGCACGATCTCGCAGGGTGCCCGGAGCCCCCGGATGACGCCGCTCCCACGCGCCCCTGCAACTCCGAAGTGCCCCGCAGCGTAGCCACCCCGTCCGTCCCACCTGCAGCTCCCGTCCCGGAGGTTCTCCGTGCTTCGCATTCAGGGTCTGGTGAAGGTCTATCCCGGTCCGGTCACCGCGCTCGCGGGGCTCGAACTCGATGTTCCCGCGGGCATGTTCGGCCTCCTCGGTCCCAATGGCGCGGGCAAGTCCACGCTGATGAAGATCCTCGCCGGCCTGCTCGAGCCTACCTCCGGCTCGATCACGCTCGACGGGGAGGACGTGGTGGCGCACCCCGAGCGCGTGCGCGCCCGCCTCGGCTACCTGCCCCAGGAGTTCGGCTTCTATCCCCACCTGAGCGGCGAGCAGATGCTCATCCACCTGCTGCGGCTCAAGGGCGTCGATGCGCCCGGTGGCATCAAGGCGCTGGCGCGCGAGCTGCTCGAGCGCGTGAACCTGGGCTTCGCCGCCCGCCGCGCGGTCAAGTCGTACTCCGGCGGCATGCGCCAGCGTCTCGGTGTCGCCCAGGCCATCGCGGGAAGTCCGCGCCTCGTGATCGTCGACGAGCCGACGGCGGGGCTCGATCCCGAGGAGCGCCTGCGTTTCTATCACCTGCTGACCGAACTGGCGCAGGACCGGATCGTGCTCCTCTCGACGCACATCGTCGAGGATGTCGCCGTCCTCTGCCCGCGCTTCGCCGTGATCCGCGGTGGGCGCCTGCTGGTGACCACGACGCCGCATGCAGCGCGCCAGGAGCTGGCTGGCGCCATGTTCGAGGGCACTGCCGACGGCGCCGCGCTGGCAGAACTGCGTGCCCAGGGCCGCGTCACGCAGTCCGTGCTGGTCGAGGGCGTCAACCGCGTGCGCGTGCACCAGGCCGAGGGCACGCCGCCGGCGGGCTTCGAGCCCGTTGCGCCCACGCTCGAGGATGCCTACCTCGTGCTCATGAACGAGAGCGCGCTCGTGGCGGCCCGGGCATGAAGCGGTTCCTCGAGGTTCTGTGGCTCGACCTGCGGGAGATTCCGCGACGCCCGCTGTTCTGGGTGCTGGTGCTGATCCTCGGCTTCATGGCGTTCGCGCTGTCCAACGGCAACGCGCGCATCGCCTCGGGCGACATGCGCGTGGGCGGCGATCGCGCGTGGCTCACCAGCGAGTTCGCGCAGACGCAGCTCCTCATGGTGCTGGTCGCCATCCTCTATTCGTTCTTCGTCTCGATCGCGGCGGGCATGATCTTCATCCGTGACGAGGAGCAGAAGGTCGGGCCGTTGTTGCACGCGACCCCGCTCACGCCCGGCCAGTACGTGTGGGGCAAGTACTGCGCGGTGCTGCTGGGATTCTTCGGCGTGCTCGGCGTCCACCTGATGACCACGATCTTGTTCAACCACGCGATGCCCCACGCCTCGAACCAGGAGGCGATCGGGCCGTTCGTTCCGTGGAACTACCTGAAGCCGGCGATCATCTTCGCCGTGCCGATGCTGGTGTTCATCTCGGGAACCGCCTACGCGCTCGGGGCCTTCACGCGAAAGGCCGCGCTGGTGTTCGTCGTGCCGATCGCGCTGGTGATTCTTGGCACGTTCTTCCTCTGGGACTGGTCGCCCGTGTGGCTGTCGCCGTTGGCCGAGCGCGTCCTGCAGTTCATCGACCTGAGCGGTGTGCGCTGGATCAACGAGAACTGGCTCGTGGTCGATCGCGGCGTGGCGTTCTACAACCGCGCTCCGGTCGGCCTCGATGCGCTGGCGATCGTGCAGCGCTTCGCCTGCCTCGGGCTCGGTCTGGGCGCGGTCGGCCTGGTACACCTGCGCTTCCCGGCGCTCTTGCGTGGCCCGCGCACGGTCAAGGTGAAGCGCGGGGCACGTGCCGAGGCGCTGGCGCCGGACACGGCGAGCGCCGGCCTCGAGCGAAGGTCGGCCGGACTGGCGATGCTGAACATGACTGCAAAGGCGCCGGGCTTCCTGCGGTCGGCGTGGAACGTGGCGCGCGTCGAGTTGATGGAACTGAAGAGCCACCCGGGGCTTTACCTCTTCGTTCCGCTCATCCTGGTCCAGACGCTGGGCGAGGTGGTCTCGACGGGCGCGTTCGACACGCCGCTGCTGATGACGCCCGGCAGCCTCGCCGTGCGGCAGATGGGCGCCTTGACGCTGCTCCTGTGCATGCTGATCCTGTTCTACACCACCGAATCGCTGCAGCGCGAGAAGTCGGCCGGGTTCGCGCCACTGTTCCTCTCGGCGCCCATCCCGACTTCCGCCATGCTCCTGGGCAAGTCGGTGGCGAACGTGGTCGTCGGCGTGATCATCATGCTTGCGGCGTTCGCGGGATCGATGATCCTGCTGCTCGTGCAGGGAACGGTGCCGATCCGCCTCGAGCCGTTCCTCCTGTTGTGGGGCGTGCTGCTCATCCCCACGTTCCTGCTGTGGACCGCGTTCGTGTGCGCCACGTTCACCGTCACGTCGAGTCGCTATGCGACGTACGCAATCGGACTCGCCGCGATGTCGCTGACCGGCTGGTTCCAGATGCGCGGCAAGATGAGCTGGGTGACCAACTGGGACCTGTGGGCCTCGACGGTGTGGAGCGACATCAGCGTGCTCGAACTGGACCGCCAGGCGCTGGTGCTCAATCGCCTGCTGGCGCTGGCGCTGGCGGCACTGTTCTTCGCCATCGCCGTGCGCTTCTTCCCGCGCAGCGAGCGCGACGCCGCCCGGATCGTCCACGCGCTGAGCCCGCAGCGCCTCGCCGGCCACGCCCTGCGCCTGGCGCCGCTGGTGATCGCTCCCCTGGTTCTCGCGATCGTCCTCGGGTTCGCCGTGCACGGCGGCCGGGGCGGAGCGGTCGCGCAGAAGAAGGAGCGCGACTACTGGAAGAGGAACAGCGCCACCTGGCGTGATGCGAAGCTGCCCACGCTGACCGCCGTCGAGCTCGACCTCGAGGTCGAGCCGGACAAGAGCGCGCTCACGTCGTGCGGCACGTACGCGCTGGTCAATCGCACGGCCGACACGCTGGCGGCAATCCCGCTCACCGGCGGACTGCACTGGAAGGACGTGCACTGGACCGTCGACGGCGAGAGCGCGAAGGTGGAGGACCGGGCCGGATTGTGGGTCGTGCACCCGAAGCGGCCGCTCGCGCCGGGCGATTCGGTCCGCGTCGGGTTCGCGTTCCACGGGCGTTTCCCCGACGGTGTGAGCAAGAACGGCGGGACCCTGATGGAGTACGTGCTGCCTTCGGGCGTGGTGCTGACCGGGTTTGCCAGCACGGGGATGGCGCCGCTGCTCGGTTACCAGCCCGAGGTGGGCGTCGAGGAGGATCGCAACAAGCCCGATCCGCGCGAGTATCCGGAGAATTGGTGGACGCGGACGCTGCCGGCGGGCTCACCGATGTTCGACGGCTGGATCACGACTCGCCTGCGCGTGACCGGGCCGGCCGACATGCAGCACAATGCCACCGGATTCTGCGAGTCCGACGTGGTGAAGGACGGCCGGCGCACGACAGTCTGGCAGAGCGATGCTCCCGTGCGGGTCTTCAACGTCGTCATGGGCCGCTGGCAGGTGAAGAAGCAGAACGGCGCAGCGGTCTACTACGATGCGCGTCACCCGTACAACGCGCAGGAGATGCTCGACGCCCTGGTCGCCGCCCGCCGCTGGTACGGCGAGTGGTTCGCACCCTACCCGTATCGCGAACTGCGCCTCTCCGAGTTCCCGGGGCTCGCCAACTACGCGCAGGGTCCGCCGACCAACATCACGTTCTCGGAGAACATCGGCTTCCTCACCAAGAGCGAACCCAAGGCGAACCTGGCGTTCTGGGTCGCCGCCCACGAAGCGGCACACCAGTGGTGGCCGCTGATCGTGATGTCCGCCGATGGCCCGGGCGGCGAGGTCCTGTCCGAGGGGATGGCGCACTTCTCGACCATCCTGCTGGTCGAGCAGGCACGCGGACTCGAGCAGCGCCTGGCGTTCTGCCGGCAGATCGAGGATCGCTACGGCAATCTCAGGCGCAGGGACAGCGAGCGCCCGCTCGTGCGCATGGATGGCCAGCTTCGCGAAGAGGGTCAGATGATCTACGACCGGGGCGGGTTCGTGCTGTGGATGATGTTCCGGCTGATGGGCGACGAGGCGGGGCGCGCCGGCCTGCGTGACTACATCGCGACCTACCGCGACTCCGAGGACAAGCCGCTGCTCGAGGACCTGCTCCACGTGATGCGTCGGCATGCGCCGGATCCCGCGGCGTTCGACGCCTTCACGGCGCAGTGGTTCTTCGACACGGTGGTGCCGGAGTTCCTGGTCGACACGCCGGCGCTCGCGCACGAGGGCGACACGTGGACCACGGTGGCGAAGGTGCGCAATGTCGGCAGCGGGCGCCTGAGGGTGGTCGTCGCGGCCACGCGTGGCGAACGCTTCCCCGACGCGAAGAAGACCGCGAAGGGCGAGCCCTACGCCGATGCGCGGACCGTCCTCGAGCTCGGACCGGGCGAGGAGAAACCGGTCATGATCGAGAGCGGCTTCGAGCCCGAGAGAATCGTCGTCGACCCGGACGTCGAGGTGCTCATGCTGCGGCGGGCGAAGGCGCAGGTGCCGATCGAGAACAAGCCCGCGGCCGGGGCGGCGCTTGCCGGGAGCGATCGGTAGGCGTCGCTAGGGGGCCAGCGTGCCGTCCATCTCCGCCAGCGCGTACATCATGACCGCCATGGCGGCGACGTTCTTCCGCAACTCGATCGGATCGACGGCGCTCATCGCGTCGGCCGCGGTGTGGTGCCACTCGAAGTAGCGCGCCATCGTCGTCACGTGGCCCACGCCGGGGACACCCAGCTTCATGAGGGGTGAGACGTCGGTCCCGCCCTCGCCGGCCATGAACCGATCGACGCCGATTCCCGCGAACAGCGGAGCGAGGGAGCGCAGTCGCTCGACGGCGAACGCGGTCCTCGCCGCATCGCTCGAGTCGGGGTTCTGGCCGGGGCCGGTGCGTCGCACCATGGTGTCGAAGCCGACGGGACGCTCGACGCCGCCGTCGGACTCGATCGCGGCGACGTGCCTCCGCCGTGGGTCCTTCCCGTAGGTATGGGCGTAGGCGTCGGCGCCGCGCGCGCCGTTCTCCTCGTTGGTCCACAGCACGACCCGCACGGTGCGGCGCGGGCGCAGGCCGAGATCCTTCATCAGGCGCACCGCCTCCATCGCGATCACGCAACCGCCGCCGTCGTCGTGCGCGCCCTGGCCCACGTCCCACGAGTCGAGGTGACCTCCGGCGACGACGATCTCGTCGGGGCGCTCGTGGCCGCGCAACTCGGCGATCACGTTGTGCGAGGTTCCGTCGAGCAGCGTGTCGGCCTCCATCTCGAGGCGAACGCGCACCTCCTGCCCGCGAGCCTGCAGGCGGGCGATCATCTCCGCGTCTTCAACCGAGATCGCCGCGCCCGGAATGCGCGGGACGCTGTCGTTGTAGGCGCTCATGTTTCCGGTGTGCGGCGTGCGGTGGCCGATCGGCCCCACGGCGCGGACGAGCGATGCGACGGCTCCGAGGCGGGAAGCGCGATCGGCGCCCCACGCGCGGTAGCGCACGGTCTCGCCGTAGGTCGTGAAGGGCACGTTCCACAGGACGATCTTCCCGCGCACGGACTCGGCGGGCAGGGCCTCGAATGCGTCGAAGCTCGACACGGTGACGACCGGCGCTGTGATGCCGCCCTTCGGCGTGCCGACGCTCCGGCCCAGGCCGAGCATGGCCATCTCCTCGCGGCGGGGGGCAACGATCGTGGCGCGCTCGCGGCCACGCACCCAGCGCGGCACGCGCACCTCCTGCAGCCACACCGAGTCGGCGCCACCATCGCGCAGCGCTCCGGCGGCCCAGGTCACGGCCTGATCGAGCGACGGCGATCCCGAAAGCCGGTGACCGATCCCGTCGCAGAGTTCGGACAGCCGTGTCCACGCGCGGTCGCTGGCGAGCGCGGCGCCCGTGAGGCGGGCGGTGGCGTCACGCAGCGCCGGAGGCGCAGGGTCTGCTTTCTCCGGCGTGGTCACGAGCAAGACTGCGACAAGGAGTGACAGGGCCTTCATGGGCTCTCCAAGTGCGGGTTGAGGCGAGACCATCGCACCCTCCCCGCAGTCGAGGCAAGGCTTCCGATTCGGCGCCCCGCCTCAGCTCTCGCGCACCGTCGCCCGCCGGAGCGTCCGCAGGAGCCAGGTGAGTCCGGCCACCAGGAGCATCGCCGGATCCCGTCGCCCGGCGTAGAGGCCCAACACGGACTCCCAGCCCAGCGGATACGCGCGCCGCGCGATCTTCGCCTGCGCGCCCAGGCGCTCGAAGCCGGTGTGGGTGGGGACGACCTTGGTCCGAGCGCTCCCTTCGGCGGGTTCGAAGCGCACGTCGACATCCTGCGCCGATTCGGGTTCGCGGCCCGGATGCCAGGTGAACGCAACGCGATGGGGCGGCCACCACGTGCCGAGTTCGGCGGTGATGCATCTGGTCGATCGGGGCCGCGACGAAGACGATCTACACCAGCGGAATCATGATGCCTCCTCCTCGAACGAGCGCGCGAATGCCGCGAGCGCATCGGTCCACATGCGATCGGCGTACTCGCGAAGCGCGGCGATCCCGGTGGGATCGGCCGTGTAGATTCGGCGACGGCCCTCGGCGCGCGCTTGGACGAGCCGGGCGCGCCGGAGCACGGCGAGATGCTGCGAAACAGCGGGCTGCGACACCCCGAGCCCGCGGGTCAGTTCGCCCACAGAATGCGGCCTCCGGCTGACCCGCTGGACGGCCCCCCCCGGCTCCGTGCTACGCTTGTCGGGCCCATTCGAGGATTTGAGTCCCCCAAGGACGGTTGCCGCTCATTCCGGGAGTCCCATGAACGGTTCCATGCCGCCTCGGCGATCGCCGCGAGTCCTTCGTATCCCGCGCGCCGCCGCCACGCTCGTGCTGATGTTCTCCCTCGTGCCGGCGCTGCTTGCCGCTTCGACCGGTCCCGACGATCGCGTGCTTGCGCCGATCCCGCTGCCGGTCCTGCGCCCGGGATTTCCGATCACGGCCAGCACGATTCCCTTCACCTACCCGCCGGTGATGGCCGACCTCGACCTCGATGGTCGCTCGGAGATCATTGCCATCGACGACGAGGGCAAGATTTTCGTCGTCCGCAACGACGGCGCGCGACACGGTGCATTTCCCAAGACTCTCGGTGTGCCGCCCAGCGGTCCGATCGCAGTTGGAGATGTTGACGGCGACGGCTTTCTCGAACTCGTGGCGGTCGGGATCAATGGGCGCGTGAGCATCTTCAGCGACGAGGGAGCGATCGAGGCGGACCTCGCCCGCCTCCCGTGGGCGCCGGTCGGCGCCGCCGTCCTGACCGAGTTCGACACCAGCGGCAAGCTCGCCATTCTCGTCGTTACGGCCGACGGCACACTGCATGCGCTGCGCGGCGAGGGCGGGGAGTTTCCGGGCTGGCCGGTGAACGGAAGCGCGGTCGCCGCGTCACCACCCTTCGCCTACATCGGCCCGGACAACTTTCCACGGGTCGGCTACCTCGGCGCCGCGCCGGATCGGGCGCAGATCTTCTTCACCTACGGCGACCTCGACACCGTGGCGTCTTACACGCCGACGTCGCCTTTCTCGGCGGCGCGACCGGTCGCGGGCCTGCGCGCGATGTCCCTCGGTTTTACCGACGCCGAGCACCAGTACACGTTCACCAGGTCCGGGAAGCTGACGCGGCTCGATCCCGACCTGCTGAACGGCGCGACGGTCGTGACGCCGCTGGCGCAGCTCCCGGACGACAGCGTCTTCGTCCAGCCCGCGATGATGGACGCGAACGGAGATCTCGTTCCCGAGCTTGCGGTGCTGAGCGTCCGCGGCGATACGACGCAGGTGTGGCTGCTCGACGGAGCCACCGGGAATCCACTTACCGGATTCCCGCGCCGGTATCTCGAGGCGCAGCCCGTCGGCGGAATCGTGTGCGCCGACGTGGGGGACAACAACGCGGCGGAAATGATCTTCAACCGCGGCGGTTCGCGCATCTCGTGCGTGCGCACGAACGGCACCGAGGCATGGACGCTCGGGGGACTTCCGTCGATCGGCGGTCCGGCACTCGGCGATCTCGACGGGGACGGTGGTCCCGACCTTGCGGTCGTCACCACGACGGGCAAGATCTACGCTTACACGCTGGGTCTATCGGGGACCGGGCCCAGGGCGATGGAGTGGACGAACGCCGGCGGATCGCCGCGCCACGAAGGGCGCCACCAGATGCGCGATCGCGCCGTCGTCCACTCGTTCTGGCCACCGCCGATCACGCCGGCGGATGCGTTCGTCACGCGGCCCGTGATGGGCGGGTTCGACGACGATGGTCGTCCCGACGTCCTGTGGAGCGACTACCTGACGGGCAAGACCTGGGGGTTCGCCGTCGGCGCCGGTCCGATGCCCGGGATGCCACAGACTTACGGACGGGGCGCCGTGCTCGACGCGCCCGCGGTCGGAGACGTCACCGGCGACGGCATCTATGAAAGCGTTCAGGGCACGGCCCAGGGCTACCTGGTGTGGGGCAATCGCACCGGCACGACCGACTTCATGCTGATCGACAACGGTCGACAGCTTTCCCCACCGTCGCTGGCGGACCTCAACGCCGACGGCGTGCTCGACGTGATCGTCGGCTCGAGCACGGGACGCCTCTACGCGGCGAACCTGAAGACCAAGACGCTGCTCCCCGGGTTCCCCGTGACGACGACCGGCGCGATCGTGTTGCCGGCCGCGCTCGGCGACGTCAACGGCGACGGGCAGACCGACATCGTGGTGGTCGGCGGCCCGCGCACGATCTACGCGTATCCGCGCACCGGTGCGACGGCGCTCACGGGCTGGCCCCGGCAGTTCCCCTCGGGGCATGCGCTCGGGCAGCCGATCCTCGTGCCGATCGCGGGCCAGTCGGGCCTGTGCGTGGCATTCGCCCGCACGACGGGTGTCGACTCGGTGACCGCGAGCGTCGTCGGCGCGAGCGGGGCGCCGTTGCCGGGCTGGCCGCGGCGGCTCTTCAATGCGCTCAACATCCTGAGCGGCCCGGTGGCCGGGCCGTTCGACAACGATGCGAGCGTGGATCTCGCCTTCGCCACGGGCGGCGACACGGTGATCGTGTTCAACGCGATCGGCAATAGGTTGCTCACCAAGGCCCTGCCCACGCCGGGCAGCATCGAGCTCGCCGCGATGGTCGACCTCGACCTCGACCTGCGCCCGGACCTGGTCGTGGTCAGCGACGAGTCGGTGATCATCGGCCTGCGCTACGACGGCCTCACCGTGCGTTCATTCACGCGGTTGCTGTTCGGGTTCGAGGCTGGTGCGACCCCGGCGTTCGGCGACCTGGGCAACGACGGCATCCTCGACATGGCGATCAGCGACCTGGGCTTCCCGCTCGTCTACTCGTGGGGCCCGGGCTCGTGGAACGGGAACACGGCGCCGTGGCCGATGAAGGGGCACGATCGCTACCGCACGCATGCCTACTCCGGTCCGACCGTGATCGGCGTCGACGGCCCGGGAGCCGCGGGTCCGCCCGCCCGCGGCACGGGCGCGGTCCGCGCCGTTCCGAACCCGACGCAGGGTGCGGTGGCGTTCGCACACACGCGCGCGCTCGCCGGCGCCTACGAGGCGGCGATTTTCGATGTACGTGGACGGCGCGTCCGCACGCTCGCGGCGGGGACGCTGCCCGCAGGCGGCGAGGCGGTGACGTCGACGTGGGATGGCCGCGACGAGGCAGGGCACGAGGTGCAGGCGGGGATCTACTTCTACCGCGTGCGCGATGCGGCGGGGACGCTCGGCGAAAAGGTCGTGCGCCTGCGTTGATGCGGCATCAGTCGCCGCGGTAGGTGCAGCGCGAAGTGCAGGTCTCGTGCACGGTCAGTGACGTGAGCAGCGGCAGCGTCGGCGCCAGCCGCTCCCAGATCCAGCGCGCGAGGTGCTCCGACGTCGGGTTCGCCAGCCCCGCGATCGTGTTCAGGTCGTGATGATCCAGGCGCAGCCGGATCGGCTCGAACGCGTGCGCGATCTCCGCATAGTCCATCACCCATCCGCTCGCCGGATCCACCGGCCCGGTCACCCGCACGGTGACGCGGAACGAGTGCCCATGCACGCGCCGGCACTTGTGGTCGGCGGGCACATGCGGCAGGTGGTGTGCGGCCTCGAAGCGGAAGGTCTTCGCCAGTTCCATGTTCATCGGCTGCGGCTCCTCGTGGCGGTCAAACGGCGCCTAGACGCCGCGTGCGTTCGGGTCCCAGATCACCTTGTGCATCTGCAACTGGAAGCGGGCCGGCAGGCGGTCGGCCAGCATCCACGCGACGACGTCGGACGGCGCCAGCGTGCCGTGGGCGACCGACAGCAGTACCGTGCAACGCTTCGCCAGGTCGTGGCGCGCGATCGTATCGCGGGCCCACTCGTAGTCGGCGCGGTCGGCGAGCACGAACTTCACCTCGTCACGCGCCGTGAGCAGCGCGATGTTCTCCCAGCGATTGCGCGGCTCCTCGCCGCTGCCCGGGCACTTGAGGTCGACGATGCGCACCACGCGCGAGTCGACCCTGCCGATGTCGAGTGCGCCCGCCGTCTCGAGCAGAACCGTGTGGCCACGATCGCACAGCCCGCTCATCAGCGGGTAGACACCGGGCTGGAGCAGCGGCTCGCCCCCGGTGATCTCGACCAGGTGGGTGCGGAAGTCGTGCACCTCGGCGACGACATCCACAACCGCGCGTCGCGTGCCTGCGTCGAACGCATGCGGCGTGTCGCACCACGAGCAGCGCAGGTGGCACGCCGACAGCCGCACGAATGCGCACGGCAGCCCCGCCCACGTCGATTCGCCCTGGATCGAGACGTAGGTCTCGTGGACGACCAGGGTGTCGGCCGGGCCGAGACCGGCGGGCAGGCCGGGGGCATCGGCGGCGGTCTTGAGGATGGACAGGCGCGAGGCGTCGGACATGCCGGGAATCTAGCAGAGCGCGGCTAACGGCCGAAGGTGACGCCGAGGCTGAGGTACGACTCGGGATGTTCCCACTCCTGCCCGCGCTCGGACATCCCGTCCGTGTAGCCCAGGTGGATGCGGAGGGCGCGGTTGCCGTCGTCGCCCGCGAGCCGCAGACCGGCCTGGAACGACTGGTTCAGGCGGTACTCGTTCTCGGCCTTCATGCGCAGGTCGATGGCGAGGTAGGGGTCGGCGTGGCGGCCGTCTCGCGTTCCGTTGAGGTCGGGGCGCAGCTCGCCGCCGGCCTGGAACTGGAACGCCTGCGTCCGGGGATGCGCGCGATAGAAGAACGCGGGTCCGCCGTAGACGCGGACGTGCGGCCCCGCCTCCCAGGCGCCGAGGGCGCCGATCGACTCGCGGGAGTAGACGATCCGGTTCTCCTCGATGTCGGCCGCGCCGTCGCCGAGGTGCCCGGACCAGTGCGAGAGCCGGACCCGCCACGCGAATCGATCGTGGCGTTGGCCGGCCCAGAAGCCGAAACTGCCGTCGACGGTCTCGAGCGGAAAGTTGAAGTCGGCCCTTCCCGAGAACCAGAGCCAGACCATGCCGTCGAGTCCGAGCTCGAGTCCGCCGGTGTCGGCTGTGGCGCCGGAGCGACCGAGCGCCAGCGCGGTGCCGACGCGCCCCGACCAGTACGAGTCCTCGACCGCATCGAGCCCCAGTGTCGGCTCGCGCGGATCGGCCGGCGGGGAGAACGTCGCGCGATCGGGCGGCAGCCACGTCCACGCGCCCACGTCGCGCGGCACGGAGGAGAGGATGATGGCGAAGGTGACGAGCGGCACGCGCAGCGAGCGGGGGGCCATGGCCGCGCAGTATACACGGCGGCGCGTGCGGATCCGCGTGGATGCCGCGACGACGGTCTCGGGTGTCCTGGCGGGGCCGAACGGCGAGCGTGGCACGGCGGCGGGCGCACTACCGCTTGCCGGTGTCGCGGTCGTGCTGGGCCACGGCGCCGGGGCGGACATGACGAACGCATTCCTCTCGGCGGTGCACGAGGGCCTGGCGGCGCAGGGTGCGCTCGTCCTCAAGTTCAACTTCGCGTACACGGAAGAGGGGCGGAAGGCGCCCGACTCGCCGGCCCGCCTGCTCGTAACCTATCGCGCTGCGGTCGCGTGGATAACGGCCCGGCCCGAGGCGAAGGGCCGCGCGCTCGTGCTCGGCGGGAAGTCGATGGGCGGGCGGATCGCGTCGCACGTCGTGGCGCTCGGCGATCCCGCGGACGGTCTCCTGTTCCTCGGCTACCTGCTCCACCCGGCCGGGCGGCCGGAGAAGCTGCGCGATGCACACCTTGCCGACGTTCGGGTGCCGATGCTGTTCGTCACGGGAACGCGCGATCCGTTGTGCGATCTCACGCTGCTGCGCCCGGTGCTGAAGCGAGTGGGGCGCCGCGCAACGCTCGCGCTGATCGCCGACGGCGACCACTCGTTCCACGTGCGGAAGTCGTCGGGACGCGATGATGCAGCGGCGACGGCCGAGGTGATCGCGGCATGTGGGAAGTGGCTGGGGCGGCGAACGGGCCGCCCGGCGTGACGCCGAACGGCCCGCTTTGGCGAAATTATCCTCAGGCTGGATTCACTTCACCCGCTCGAAGTCCGGCAGGACCCAGCTTCTGTCGAAGAGCTTTTCGGTGGGGCCGTAGAAGCGGAACAACACAAACCACCCTTCGCCGGGCTTCGTCTGGATCCAGTTCTTCTCGAGCCCCCTGGGCGCACTCGGTCCGACGTAGATATCCGTGGAGCCGTCGGTATTCTTCACCACATCCGGATTGCGCGAGGAAATGTCGATGCGCCCGGTTTTGTTGACCAGCATCTGGCGATTCTTCTCGTCATAGACGGTCACCGACCAGAACTGTGTGGCCGGGGGGTTGGCGGGCACGTGCAGGCGGTAGTCGTTCCCGCCGACGAGCCAGCCGCCGTCCTTGTCCTGATAGACGTCCATGTAGCGCTGTCCGAACCCGGAGGTGGTGGAGCGCATCGCTTCGGAAATGGCGACGGCCTCGTAGAAGTAGGAGGCGCGCTCGTCCAACTGCTCGAAGTCGGGCTCCCGCTGGGTCGTGTTGACAGCAAGCACGTCCTTCCGGTGCGTGCCGGGCCAGTAGGCGTCTTCAAATCGCTTGGTGTAGGTGTTGGCCTTGGCCATCAATTCGCCCATCTGGGCGGCATCGATCAGGAGTTTCTGCTGACGGGCCGTGGGCTGGAAGGGCTTGCTGTTCTCGAAGCCAAGCGGTTTGAGCATCGCCATGAAGAAGCGGTGGCGTTCCTGGACGGGCTCCCTGGCGAGCGCGCTCGACAGGGCTTCCCAAGAGGCCATGCCGGTGGGCGGCGTCTGGCTCCATTTGGCCGCTCCGGCCGGCACGACCTGCTCCTTGGGAGGATTCGCGCGCGCGCTCCAGGCGTAGGTGCGCATCTGAGGCACGAGTTCGCGCATGGCGCGGTCCCGGTCGGGATCCAGCAAGCGTACCCCGAAGAACACGAGGTTGGTCGTCGATCGGATGACGATGAAACCCGTTGCCTTGGGATCCTCGTGGCCGGGGCCCAGGAGCAGATACTTGCCCCCCTGGCCCTTGTCGGGACCGACCACGCCGACATCGGTGAGCGAGCGTTGCCACGCATCGATCACCATTCCGGCCATCAGCCCCTTGGGAATCTCGAAGACCAGGGGTCCGCTCTTCGCCAGGTCAGCGAGCGCGGCGACATAGGGCGTATCGAAGTCGGGTGTCATGATGCCGAGCTTTTCCTCGAAGCTCAGGAAGATGACGAGCTGCCCGTTCCGAACCTTGTAGATACGGTCATGTGTCCTTGCCCATTCGGTGAGGCCGACGATCGGAAGTCCCCAGAGATACGCCTGGCAGGCGCGCTGGTAGTCCAGCTCGTCGGTCAACTTCGCAAGGCTTGCGGAGCTGGGGTAACCGCTCTCGGTGGTGAGCCTGCCCATGCGGGTGTCGAGTTCTTCGGCCTGCGCGCCCGTGAATGCGAACGCCACTGCGCCAACCAGCGCGGCGACGAGAATCCTCCTTGTCCGCATCAGTCTTCCTCCCCGTGGTGGATCCCGCGGGCGTGGGAGATCACAATAGTCCGGGGCGCAGAGCCGACCGGACTGGATGCGGGTCACCATGATGGTCATCTCATCCAGACTGGGGCGTTCCGATCCGGCACCAGGGCGGCCGGATCAGGTGCGAACTGTCACCCGCATGAATGTCGCCGGGATCGACGTGCCCCCGGCCTTGTCGGTGTTCTGCGCGGCGGCCAGCGCGAGGAGCTGCGCCTGTAGATCCTGTTCCGTCCCGTTCTTCTGCGCCGCCTCGAACGCGTTCATCGTCGGGCCATAGAAGCTGCGGAACATCTCGATGACCTCCGCGGGGCTCTTGTCGGGTGACGTGAAGTTGAAGGTGTCCTTCGCCATCGAGATGCTCTCCGTGGCGATTCCCGCGTTCCCGAAGCGCTCGAGGATGTGGCTCTCCACGCCCCACGTCATCGGGCTCACGAAGCCCTCTGGCGGGGGCGGCGTGTACGACGAGCTGATCTTGAGCAGCTGCGAGACGAACGACGTCGGATCGTTCGGAATCCAGTTGCCCATCACGATACGGCCGCCTCGCTTCGTCACGCGCACCATCTCGGCGGCCACGTCGAACGGCCTGGGAGCGAACATCGCGCCGAAGACGGTGAGCGTGAGGTCGAAAGACTGGTCGGCGACGCCATCCAGCCGGCACGCATCGCCCCCCTGGAACTTCAGTCGGTCGAGGCCCGCAGCCTTCGCACGTCGATTGCCGGCGGCGACGAGATTTTCTGCGATGTCGATGCCGACCACCTCGGCCCCGAGCTGCGCGAGCGGAATCGCGGTCGTGCCATCACCACAGCCGAGGTCGAGCGCCCGCAGCGGCGGCGCAATCCCCAATGACGCGACGAGTGCCTCACCAGACGGACGCATCAACGAAGCGATCGCGGTGAAGTCGCCCTTCTCCCATAAAGCCTTGTTCGGGTTCATGATTTCTCCTCTCGAGTCGCGCATGGACCAGGGACTGCGCCCGCGCTTTCTGTGGTCTGGAAGTGAAGCCTGCGGTCCGCTGCCGGTTGGGATGTCGCGACGAACTCGGGGAAAGGGGCGGTCATTCCGTCGCCCACAGGTTACGCAGGGGGACCGTGAATAGCCCGTTGCGGAAGTCGATGGTCGCGCTGCCATCGTACAGCACGACCCCCGCGACGAAGCGCCTCCCGGCCGCGTCCCGCAGCTTGCGAAGCCCACGGAGATCCGCTTCGACGACCGTTGCGGCGGCTTTCACTTCGATCCCGGCGACCGCCGATGGTCCCCGCTCCAGCACGATGTCCACCTCGAAGTCATCTCGATCGCGAAAGTGAGAGAAGCTGAGTGGCACCGGGCGCCAACTCGCCTGACGACGCAGCTCCCGCAGAACGAAGGTCTCCAGCATCGAACCCAACAACGGCCGGTCCGCATCGAGTTCCACGGCATCGATCCCGAGCAGGGAACAGGCGACCCCCGTGTCGCCCATGTGGAGCTTGGGTCGCTTGACCAGCCGGCTCAGCCGGTTCGTGTGCCATGACGGCAATCGTTCGAGCAGGAACACGCGTTCGAGCAGCGTGACGTAATCGTGGATCGTCTGGCGTGTCAGCTCGAAGGGAGCTGCAAGATCCGTGATGTTGATGAGCCGGGCTGTTTGCGTTGCGGCCAGGGTGAGTAGCTTGGGCAGCGCGTCGAGCGAGCGGATGCGGGTCAGGTCGCGGACGTCGCGCTGAATCTGCGTGTCGACGTAGTCGCGATACCAGGCGCGCCGCCGCGCGGAGGATCGGCGCGCGAGGGCGGCGGGATAGCCGCCGGCCGCGATGCGCTCGGCGAGGCCGCTGCCCAGGCGGTCGGTGATCCCCGTCCTGAATCCGCCGCGAAACAGCGTGTCGAGGAAACGTGGCCGCCTGTTCTCGATCTCGCACTGCGCGAAGGGATGGAGCCGTAGAAGCCCCATCCGCCCGGCAAGCGAATCGGCGAGTTTGGGGACGAACAGGACGTTGGCGGAGCCCGTGAGAATGAAGCGCCCCGGGGTTCTGCGCCGGTCGATGACGGCCTTGAGCGACGTGAACAGCTCGGGGACACGCTGCACCTCGTCGAGGATGGTCTTCGCCGGGAGGCGGTTCGCGAAGCCGACCGGGTCACTCTTGGCCGCGGCCCGTATGGCCTCATCGTCGAACGACACATATTGGTAGCCGCGGGGCTCGCCGACGGCGCGTGCCAGCGTCGTCTTTCCGCTCTGTCGCGGCCCGTGAATCAGGACGGCGGGGGTGTCGGCGAGCGCCTCGCGAAGGCGGGGCGCAAGGTAGCGTGGGACGTTTGGGGCGGCTCGGCGCATGGCGGATGGCAGGACCGCCGGGCGGCTGAATGCAAGTTCAGATGTCGGCTGAACGCTAATATTGACGACGGCTGTTCGCTAGTATGCGAACGAGTTCATCGCGTGGTAAGGGGCCGACAGCTCTCGGTGTCGCGGGCGATGTGAATCAATCCTGGCCAGCCGGAGCCTAGTGCGTCGCATCCGGCGCCGGCAGCGGATGCATCGCCGTCACCGGCCGCTTCGTCTTCCACGTCCCGCGGCGGAACCAGCCGAGCACGATCAGCGCGCGCACCACGCAGGTGAGCGCGATCGTCCACGCGATGCCGTTCAGGCCCAGGCCCATCGCGTGCGCTGCGAAGCCCGCCAGCGGGAGGCGCAACAGCGACACCGTGACCGAGATCGCCGAGGGCGGCAAGGTGTCCCCGGCGCCGGAGAACGCGCCATTGAGCACGATCTCGAGGCAGGCGAACGCCTGGCACGGCGCGAGGATGCGCAGGTACGGCACGCCGCGGGCGATCACGTCGCGATCGGCGGTGAAGAACGACAGCAGCGCCTCCGGCGCGAACCACATCCACGCGGCGACGCCGAAGCCGAGCGTGCACATGAGCCCGACCGACAGCCACGCCGCGCGCTCGGCGCGCTCGGGTTGGCCGGCGCCCAGGTTCTGGCCCACGATCGCCTCGACCGCCAGCCCGAAGCCGACGGCCACGAGGTACGACAGCGATTCGATGCGATTGGCGATGCCGACCACCGCGAGCGCCGCGGTGCCGAACGTCGCCGCCGTGCGCGCCAGCCCCAGGTAGACGACTGAGTACAGGATGCCGATGAGCGCGAACGGCGCGCCGATTCGCGCGAGCGCCAGCTGGTAGGCGAGCGACGGCGACTGCAACGCCGCGAAGCTGAAGGGCAGCGCCGGGTGCATCTGCCAGGCCAGGCGCGCGTAGCACAGGACCGCGAACGTCTGCGCGATCACGGTCGCGATCGCCGCACCCGCGACGCCGAGCGCGGGAACCGGCCCCCACCCGAAGATGAGCAGCGGATCGAGCAGCGCATTCAGCGCCAGGCTCGACGCGACGATGATCATCGGCGTGCGAGTGTCGCCGGCGGCGCGCAGGATCGATTCGCCCAGCACATAGAGGAATGAGATCACCGCGCCGCCGACGATGATCTGCAGGAACGACGTGCCGGCGGCGGCGACCTCGGGCGCGGCGCCAAGCGTGCGGAACAGCCACGGCACGGCGAACGGCCCCGCGAGCGAGATCACCACGCCCAGCGTGAGCGCGAGCCACAGCGCCTGCGCAGACGCATACGCCGCGCCGTCGCGCTCGCCGGCACCGATGTGGCGCGACACGGTCGCGGCGACGGCGACGCCAACCAGGTCGGCAAACGCCCACACGGTCCACACGGCGAAGAACGAGGTCGAGACGGCCGCGGTCGCCGTCGCGCCCAGCCGCCCGACCCACATGACGTCGATCCAGTGGTAGAGCGTGTGGCACAGCTGCATGATCACGACCGGCGCGGCGAGGCGGACCAGCGCCGACAGCAGCGGGCCGCGCGTCGGGTCGACGGGCTGGTTCAATCGCCCACCGAGCGATCGCGGGCGAGGAAGTCGCGGACGAACAGGTTGTATCCGGTGCCGCGCTGCGACTTCGCCTGCTCGTTGTAGCGGGCCTTCACCGACGGATCGGCGGACTGCCAGGCGTGGACGGCGCGGGCGAAGGCGAGACGGGCCGAGCGCTGTCCCGGGGTGCGCGGATTCCTGGGGGCGGCGTAGCGCTTGAAGTAGGGTCGGCCCTTCCGGCTCGACAGGATGTAGCCGCTGGCGAGGTGGGCGAGCAGTTCGTCGGTCAGGACCGGTGGTCTCTTGCGTGCCATGACGTCATTGAAACGGAGTTGATACGGACTTGCAAGCCATTGCTCCGGCTGCGGGCCCGCCTTGACCCGGCGCCTCGCTCCGGGCCATGATGCGCCCCACGAAGCGCGCCACGACTGAAGACGGATACGGAGGTCCATGTGAAGCTGCTGATCCTGCTCATCGTCCTGCTCGCCGGTGCCTGGTTTGCCCCGGCCCCGGTCTCCCATGTCGAAGGCACGATCGAGATTGCAGCCAATCGCGAGCGCGTCTGGACGGTGCTTTCGGACCTGACGGGGGCCCGCCTGTGGGACCCGCAGATGAAGGAGGCCAAGCTCACGTCCGACGCCAAGTCGGGCGTGGGGACCGAGCGATTCTCGGCCGGGGCCCTGGTCAAGACCCGCGAACGGGTCACCGAGTGGCTGCCCTACAATCGGATCGTCCTCGACGTCACCCATGAGCCGGCGCTGGCGAAGTTCGAGGAGAGCCGGATCGAGATCGAGCCCTCCGGGGCGGCAGGGACCCGCGTGCGCTGGGCGATGAACTACCAGGTCAACGGGGGTTACCTGGGCAACCTGGCCGACCAATTTGTCTTTGGCAGCGTCCACCAGGGCCGGATCGACGACGGGCTGAGCAACCTCAAGCGCTACGCCGAAACGGGCGAAGTGCGTTTCTGACAAGGGGCTGCGGTGTTGATGGCTGGCGGAATCGCCCCCGGCCGTTGTACCATGAACCCATGGCCGTTCATACCGAACACCCGCAAGGACAGCACTCCTTCCTCCTGCGCGAGGGAGTCTGGGAAGCCGAGGGAATGGGCTATGTCGCGGCGGATGCCGTGGAGGCCCGGATCACCGGCCGGACCGAAGTGCGCCACCCTGCGGCGGAGCGGATCACGAACGAAGGCTGGATGAAGATTCACACCCGGACCGAGTTCGAGATCTGGCAGCGCTACGAGTTCCGCCCCGGGACCCGCCCGCACACGTGGACGTTCGTCAGCCACAACGACCGCGTCGGCGAGTTGACCGGGGAGGTGCTGTTCTGGGGCCAGCACGCGTTCATTCACTACGCGTCGGCCAAGGGACGCTTCCGCGGCTCCGAGTTGCTCACGCGCGTCACCGACTCCGAGTACACGTCGGTCGGCAAGTTCATCGCCGACGGCCGGGCCGAGACCGTGTGGACGGTGCGGCTGAAGCGCGTCGACGACTGACTCGCAGCGGGAGCGGTCGGCACATTCGTGAGGCAGCCATGACATTGATCCCGCGCTTCGCCGTCGCACCCATTCTCCTCGTCGCCGCCCTGGCCGCAGGCGTTGTTCCCGCTACCGCGCCCGTCCATGCCGCGACCACGACGAAAACCACGACGAAAACCACGACCACCACGCACACCGAGCTGGTCCCCTGGGACCAGAAGGGCGACTTCGCCGCCACGCTCGCGCGGGCAAAGAAGGAGAAGAAGCTCGTCTTCCTCGACTTCTACGCGGTGTGGTGCGGGCCGTGCAAGATGATGGACCGCCAGACCTACAGCGACTCGGCGGTCGGCGTGGCCGCGGCAAAATTCGTGAACAAGAAGATCGACGCCGAGAAAGGCGAGGGCATCGAGCTCGCCCGGCGCTACAAGATCGACTCGTACCCGACGCTGGTGATCGTCGACGCGAGCGGAACGCAGGTGAACCGCAAGTCGGGCTTCTATCCGCCGCCGGTGTTTCGCCGCTTCCTCGAGGACACGCGGGAGGGCCGCACGAGCGTGGCCAGCATCGAGGCGCTGATCGCGGGCGGCAAGGACACCTACGACAACCGGATCGCACTCGGCGAGAAGGCGGCCGAGGCCGGCGACTGGGAGAAGGCGCGCGCCCAGGTCGAACGGACGCTGACCTTCAAGCCCCACAATGCCGGCGGGCGGGCCGCGGACCTGCTGCTCACGGTCGCCTCGGGCGAGCGCGCCTCCGGCGCGCACGAGGGCGCGGTCGCCGACTACCGCCGCTACCTCGAACTCTTCCCCGGGACCGCGCGGGAGACCGAGGCGAAGACCGGCCTCGCAGTAAGCCTTGCCGAGACCGGGCACCCCGACGATGCATTTGCCACGTTCAAGCAGGTCGTAGAGCAGAAGCCCGACGACGCCAACCTGCAGTCCGCGCTGGCGCGCTTCTCGGCCGGACTCAAGGTCGGGCTCGATGACGGGCTGGCCGCAGGCAAGCGCGCCGTCGAGCTGACGCAGGGTGGCGCCACCGCCTACGACGCGCTGGCGGAAATCCACTCCGCTCGCGGCGAGTGGGACGACGCGGTCGTCGCCTCCGAGCGCGCCCTCGAGAAGCGTCCGAACGACAACTACCTGCGCGGTCGACTCGAGAAATTCCAGGAGGGCGCAGTCGCCAACCGCACTCCGCGCTAGAACCCTTCTCCGGGGGGATCCCCTTCGTGCCCGCAGCCACGCAACTCAAGGTCGGAAACGTCATCCTCCACAACGGCAAGCCGTACCGCATCTCGAGCGTCATGCACGTCACGCCGGGCAACTGGCGCGGCATGGTGCAGACCAAGCTCGTCGATCTGGTGAGCGGCAATGCGACCGAGCACCGCTTCCGCTCGGAGGACAAGGTCGATCTCGCAGACATGGAGTCGAACACGCTCAAGTTCATGTACCGGGCGGGGGACACGTTCCACTTCATGAACGCCGAGAACTATGAGCTGATCGAGATGGCAGAGGGCGCTGTGGGCAAGGCGAAAAACTACCTGATCGACGGCATCGAGATCACGGTGCACTCGTTCGAGGGCCGCGCCGTCGCGGTCGACCCGCCGATGTTCGTCGAGCTGACGATCACCGAGACCGATCCCATGGCGAAGGGGGCGACGATCTCCGCGTCGCCCAAGCCCGCCACGCTCGAGACCGGCTTGGTCATCCGCGTGCCGCAGTACATCAACGTCGGCGACCGCATCAAGCTCGACACCCGCGACGATACCTACATCGAGCGCGTGTAACGCGCTCGACTAGTGCACGCGCACGAACGGCTGCACCACGTGCCGCTCGCCCGCGACGAGCCGCAGGAAGAACACCCCCGATCGATCGCCGAGCGTCGCCCCGAGGTCGATGCGCCCGGGCAGGCGATGCTCGCCCGCCGCAAAGTCTCCCGCCGCCAGCGTCGACAACCGCCGCCCCGCGACATCGAACAGTTCGAGCCGCACGGTCGCGGCCTCGGGCAGAGCGAAGCGCACGGCGAGGTCGGCCCGCGCCGGGCGCGGGAAGCAGTCGAGTGCGAGCCCCGAGAGCGGTGCGGGCGCCGGGACGTCCACGAGACAATTCGACAGCGCGACCATCGGCCCGTACGCGAGCGAAGCGGCGAGGCCGCCATTCGCGCCGTCGTGGCCGTGCCCGGTCGCGTCGACCAGCGTCGACGCGTCGAACGGGTAGTAGGCGACGAGTCCGTCCTCCGCGCCCGAGAGGCGGCAGTTCATGCGCGCGGCGATCTGCGCGCCGCTCAACGCACGATCCCAGATCCGCACGTCGTCGATGATTCCGTCGAAGCGACGCAGGTAGCCCGACCCGAAGTTCGAGGCCCCGATCAGCACGTCCTGCCCGCCGTAGGCGACGGTACCCAGCGTCCACGCCCCGCTGGCGCGCTGCACGCCGTCGACGAAGACGCGCGTCGAATCGCCATCGAACGTCGCGGCGATGTGGTGACGGGCGAGTGGATCCGGCAGCACCGGCGTCTGGATGTACGTGCCCGAGATCGAGAACGTGTGCGCGAGGTTGAACAGCACCTGTCCGCTGAGGTTGTAGGTGACGTGCCACGACCCGAGATTGCTGCCGCTGAAGGACTCGGTGGGCTTGTCGAGGATCGCCGCGCCCGAGGCGTCGTTCGAGAAGCCGTAGCCGATGCCGATGCGCTGCACCCAGGCCTCGAGGGTGAAGCGCTGCAGCGAGAAATCGGCGTGGTTCGGGATGCGCACGTACGCGGTCGCGGCGGCGCCGGTGTTGGTGAGCTTGAGCGCGGTGTCGCTGGCGGCCCGGGCGGGGTTGGCATCGACGAGTGCGACGGCGGCGCACAGCGCGACGAAGGAGCGAATGGTTCCGGGAGGGGTCATGGCAGGCCTCGGAAGGGGCGGCGGCCCCGGGCGTGCTCGGCCCCCGGGGGACGTCCCGGCGCAGGGCGCGAGTCACCGATGAGACGCGGGTCGGGGGGTGGTGTCAGCCGAAGCCGACGTACATCGCATGGTAGACTCGGATTCGTGACCCGTCCACTTTACCTCGCGTGCGTCTTCGCCGGCCTCCTCCTGCTGGTCGCCCCGGCCGCAAGCGCCGCCCCGGCCCCGACCATCTCGGCCCGCCTCGACTCGCTCGCCCGCGCCGAGAGCCAGGTTCCCTGGTTGTCCGGCCCGCCCGACAGCGCGCTCGTCCGCGCCGCTGCGCTGCCCGTATTTCTCGACTTCTACGCCGACTGGTGCGCGCCCTGCCGCTGGATGGACCGCGCGGTCTATCCCGATCCGCTGCTCGCCGAGGCCTCGGCCAATGCGTAGAGAACTCCTGGGTGCGCGGTATTAAGATTGATCTTTCCTTCTCCAAAAACGGTCAGCACATCACACAGTGCCAGTTTTCCGTGCTGC